>NZ_JAXGNC010000003.1:0-300531 GCF_040768185.1 Syntrophus sp. (in: bacteria)
CATTATCCAGGGCCTTGATCAGTGACTCGGGCTGCATGTGGAGTATCCTGGCCGCGATCACGATACTCTCGATGTCTGCCAGGACGCGCGGATGCCGGAAGAAGCGCTCGTCGGCGAGCGCCGTGATGATGGCCTTTTCATGATCGTCGGCGACCTGCGGCACATAGGCCTCCGTGGAAAGGAAGCGGAGGAAGAGCGCGTCGATCGTCGAAAAGTGGACCCGGGCGGCCCGCATGAGAAGCCGTAATTTGTCGGCGGCGCACTCCGGCCCCTTCTCGATGGCTTCAAGGATCCTCTTTTCCATTTCCGCCGCTGCGGCGCGGGTGAAGGTGGCGGCGACGACAAATTCCGTGCCCCGCTCGATATGGCGTCGGACCTCCTGGGTGAGACGGAAGGTTTTTCCCGAACCGGCCGAGGCGGTAACGAAGAGGCTCTTTACCATGGGCGCCCTCCCGTCCGATAGAGATCGGGCCTGAGGCAGAGCGCCTTGCAGGGACAGTAGGGACAGCCGTCGGCTCGGAAGTTGGGGATAAAGCATTCCTGGGCAAGGAGGGCGTCAAGGCGCCGGGCGATCCGCTCCATTGTCTCATCGCAATGAGCAAGATCCTCCAGGGCCAGGCGGCTCTCGTAATCGCCGCGTACCCGCGGCCGCAGAAAGAGATGGGCCGCGTCCAGTCGGTCGGGTGCGGCTCGCCCGCTGTGAAGGGCGAGATAGGCATAAATGAGGAGTTGAAACCGATCATCGAAGGAATCAGGATCTTCGACCTGGTCGGCCAGGAGCCCCTTTCGGGAGGTCTTCTCCTTGTACTTCAGATCGGCGATGAGTTCCCTGTCTCCCTGATGCTGGAGGCGGTCGAGTCGTCCCTTGAGCCGGTAGCGGCCGCTGCCGAACGGCGCACGCAGTTCAAGCTCGGCGGCGGTAACGTCATCGGAGAAGAGAAGCAGCCGCCCCGTTTCCTTCTCCCAGGCGGCGATATCGCCCAGATGGCTCGAAACAATGGCCTTGCGGACTGCCTGGTCCGGGAGCTTCACCTGGAGTTCCTCTTCGCGTTCCCAGCATTCGTCGAATCGTTCGCGCCACAGATCGACAGCCGGGCGATGCTCCTTCAGTTCTGCAAAGAAACGGTGAAGAAAATCCCCGATGAGAAGGTTGGCGCTGTCTTCGGCCTCAAAGCACGGCGGCGGGGTCAAGCCCTGCATATCTTCGAGGATGAAGCGGCACGAACAGGTGAAGAATTTCTTCAGGGAGCTGAAAGACCAGGTGTACCGCCGCAGTTGCTCCCTCAGTTCGTCGGTGTTCTCGATGGCGAGGCTGCCCGTAGGCACGGAGAAGGGAACCGGAACCATCCGCCGCTTCACCGTCCTGCTGTCAAATTCGATGGCGAGAAACGAGAAATAAGGTGACGGCGCCTGACCGCCCGCCTGGTTATAGAGGGCCGCGATGTGGGCCGAGCGGCCAAAGGAGAGGAACTGCCGCAGGGCAAGATCGTCCGCCTCGTATTGGGTCCGGTAGATGCGCGGCAGATGGATCAGGTTGAGATAGGGACCGCTGAAGGGTTCCCTCGGGAAGACGCCGCTGTTCATCGGCAGGATGACAGCGCGTCCATAGGGAACGCCGGTTGCGTCGCCTAAGCCCACCACCTGGATCGGGGCGGTGCGCCTTCCGTGGAGCCGCAGTTTCTTTGTGGCGACGAAGTGCTCTGCCAGGGCCGACCATTCGCCACCGATCAACGGGCGGAGACGTTCCAGTTCATCGCACAGCGTAATCGCCCCTTCGAAGGCCGATCGGTCGGCCTCGTCAAGCTCGCTCCATCTGGCCGTAAGTTCGGCGACGAGGTCACGTCGCGCGGTTGCCAGCCCTTGTCCGGTGTGGATCGCAGAACGGAGCCGGTGTGCCGCCGCGAAGTGGGTGAAGGGAATCCACGGCGCGAAGTTGACCTGCCCGCCAAGAGGCCGGAAGAGAAATTCCCACAGATAGAACGAGAGCGTCTCGTCCAGAAGCACAATAAAGAGCGGTTCTCCGTCGCCTTGCCGTTCCCGGAGAACGTCGTCGATTTCGCCGGCAAGGAGCGCCGGCAGAGCGGACCGTTCGGCCAGTTCGGTGAACTCGGGCGGCTCGCCGTGATGGCGTGTTTCGTCAACTCCGATACGCCGGACGAGCGAGAGGGACGTCTCGAACTCTGGCGTCTCCACGGGCATTTGCGGACCGAAGAGCGGTGCATCCACGAAGAGCCGATCCTGCGGGATGCGATTAAAAAAGCGTTCGTTCACGGGAGTCATGAGAGGGAGACCAAAGAATAGTTCATTTTTCTCCGGAGTCAGATCGGCAAACCTCGCCGCTTCGAAAGGCGGATAGAAGAGCCCCGAGGAAGCCAGGCGGGCGCGGAAATCCTCCATCGTCGCGAAGAACCGGTCAATCCGGTCGAGTTGCTCGGGACCGATCCGATCCAGGACACGCAATTCGTCCATGGTAACGGAAAAATCGGCGATCATGGTGAGAAACGAGAGCAGGCGCTGGGTGTCGGCCGGGGGAAGAGATCGGCCCGCTTCCCGGCAACGCAGGCCATGGAAATGGATAAAGGCTTCATCCTCCGGCACGGCCGTGCGGCCCGAAGCGTCTGCGATGCGCCGGGTCCGGTAGTCGCTGAATGAGAGGATGGTGGGAAGAAGGCCGCCGATCCGGGTATGGACAAGGTGATGCAAAAAGTCGCGGCCACGATCCGTCATCGAAACAATCGTGAAGGCACTCATGTCCGGGTAAGAGGCCCGCAGCCGGTCAATGAGGGCATCGACAGCCGGATGGAGATCTTCCTGTCGAGAGTTGGGATCAGGCATGGCAACAAATTCCTTCCGGGGTTGTGTCAAAGACAACTAAATCGTAAGGCTTCCATGGCCGGGACGGTATTTCAATCCATATTCGGTACGTTAAAGTACCTTCTTAACAGGTGTGATGCTTCTTCAGGCAGAAGCCGCACCCATCATAACCGGCATTCAATCCCATCTGAAGCTTTTCAAAATAGACTTTGTGCTTCAAGCTCATGCGCTCCACCCACTGGCAACGGCAATCGTGCAACTCATAGGTATTCCAGTTCCCGATATAGTAGTTCTTTGCTTCTGCTATGTTGCGGTAAACAGGCATTTCAGGATCGCCGAAAAGATGAGGAACGAAACAATACCAGATTCTGGATTCGCGAGTCCATCCCGTTGTTCCGGCTAGAAGTTCAAAGCGTGAGTCATTCATTTCCCCGATATGCCGGACGGTCTGCAGCCGCGTGAAAAACAGTTCACGGTAAAGGGCGCCCGTTCCTATCCAGCTGAATCGACTGTTTCCAACATAGGCCACGGCGGCGCCACCGGGATGCTTCAGGGAAGCCTCCGCCACACAGTCGTTCACATCAAACATACCGGTCATGCAGGAATCGGCATACAGGATGAAGGTGTTGGGACCGTTGATAAGACCGTTCACCAGAGCGGTGCACAGATAGGCGCACCAGTCTGAATTGCCATGCCCCGTCATGCTGACAAAATGAGGTCCACGATTGAGGGCATCCGTCAGGTTCTCAGAGGTCAGGTGTCGGAGCCAGGTTTCTGCAACTTCAGCCGGATTCATGTCCGCCTCATCGGTGTAAAGCCGTTCGATCTGGGAAATCTCCGGAAAGGTCGTCTGCATCTTTTCCCGCAGCGCTTCCTGTTCGGTGATAGAGCTGTCGAGATCCGGAAAATCCAAGGCATAGTACATGGGATTGAGCACATCCGGATTGCCGTCCCAGACTGCAATCCACGCGGTGGGCTTGGGAAATTCCCAGGAAAAGAAGAAAAAATCCCATACCGTCACACTGGGTGAAAGGTCATTGCCGCTTTTGGCATAGTACCAGCCGGGATGATTGTGCTTTGCTCCGCTGTTGTAATTCAAAAGCCGATAATATTGATCACTGAAATAACAGGTCAATTGACTGCCGGCGTCAGGCGGCAGGGTATCGCAATGGAGGAGGGCGTGCTCACCTGACGAAGTGTATTTGTTGTTTGCCGGCGGGTCACTGCCGGCAGGATCACGCTCTATACGGATGTATTTGCCCCAGGTCGCTGCCGCAAAAAGCATGCGGCGGAAGCGGTCGTAATCAGAATCCGGCCGAGGCGTGGAACCCCATTTTTCATATTCAAGGATCTTATCGATAAAGGTTTGTGCCTCTGCAATCGATTCAACCGGTGCACGCCCGACGCTGACATCAGCCTGATAATTCACCATGTCGAAATTATTCGTCGCATTGTGCTGACCGTATAGGCCGTTGTCGAGCTGATCCCAGTCATGTTTGCCCGCTACGGAATAACCGGATCCGTAAAGGCTGGCATAATAGAGATCGGTGGGAATCAGATTCATGTTGGTGTACCAGACCATCTTCGCGTTGATCTGGGCCGAGGGGCCATTGATCCGAACCCATTCCGTATTGGCCGCTGTGCGCGTCGTGAATGTGCTGTCCGTCGTGTGATACCAGCCGGCAGTTGTCGTGTTCGAGGTTCCCGCACTGTCGAAAGGAATGATTCGCCCGGTATCGTAATTGGTGAGGATATGCGTAGACTGCCCGAAATCGCCGGTGTCGATATGCATCCCCATGTACGTGCCTTTCCACTCTATGACATTCTTTTTGTCCAGTGAACCAAAGCCGATCTGGCCCCAGGCCGCACCCGCAACCTGTCGGGCGGGGATCATGCTGACATCTCCGCCCAGAAGCAGGTATTCAACGCCCCGGGAACGACAAAACCATTGGAGAAAATTACGGATGACTTCCTGCAGATCCCTGGCTCCCGTTTTGAAATCCCCGTACTTACCGTCCACAATGTTCTTCACGGTGGCCACGTAGGTTCTCAAACCACGGGACTTCTTCCAGTTGGCCAACCGCACGAATTCCCCCACCATGTCTCCGATAAGGCTTGTCGGCTGCATTGTGGCGGGATCCCACTTGTTGTTGTCGGTGAGAATAAGATAATCGCATTCGGATGGCGGTTTTATGCTATTGGCCTTGAAGGTCTTTTTCTTTAGCCCTGTTTCTTTTTCCAGAGACCTTTGAAGCGTGGCGATGTTCCTTTTCAATTCCTTCTGCACCAGGGCATTATTAATGACAAGATCATTAGCAATCACATGCCTGCGGACAATTGTTTTCGGCGAAAGTCTGAGCAGCGTTTCTTTTTCCTGCCGGGCGATTTCCTTTGACGGCTCCGATACGATCTTCAATGTGACCTCTTCGACCAGTTCCAGCAAGCCTTCCCGCGTGAACCGGACGGGCCAGATTTCTACAAGGGCACAAGGAATCAGTCCCATCATTTCCTGGCCGGCAAGCCGACATACTTTTTTCCCCATGGTGAAAGCCGCTTGATATTTTTCTCTGTCGGGCCGAACCAGGGTGCGCTTTATGCGGGAATAGGGAAGCTCAGGATTGGTGCCTAAAGATGGCTCCTGAATGCAGGAAAGAGGTTCCGGGGTATGGTTGAGAAGAACAGTCGATCCCGTTTTCTGTGAAAGCTTTCTGGCTGAATGCCCCTTGGGCAAAGCCACACGGATTATTTTCCTCGGCAGTGCCGGCTCTCCCGGTTCGCCTCTTGTTTCAAAATCCTTCATGGACAGAGAAATGCCGAAGAGAGTTGGTTTTAACAGAACGTCGGATTTTCTGAATAGCAGGGTTTTTTCGGTAGTTCTTGTGACGGATGCGGGGGTTGCCTTTCCGGCGGTTTCTTTTACCATGAGAGGATCCTTTCTAGAAGCGCCATAAGTCATTGGAGGAAAGCTGGATTAAAAGAACCAGCTCATAGAGCCGCTTTGCAAATTGAAAATGGGAAAAGGTGAATCTTCTTGAAAGATTGTGAAGTCTAAAATCAGGATATGGATCTGTCAATTAAAAAAAGAACAATGATCGTTTGTTTCTTTAATTTTCATTCTCGGCTTGGTAGAACATGCCATACTTGCAGCTCTTCGGCGTATGGGATATTAAAGAGAGCAACGCCATCAGAAAAATATATGACAGGGGAGGCTGCATCATGAGTTCGAACTCATTGTTTCAGATTGAAATTGCGGAAGAAAAGGGACTTGTCGAAATTATCCCGTCGGAAGAATTCGCATCCATGACGCGATATGAACAGATTCTCGCCGTTGAGGAAGAATTGTCGTCATATGAGGCGGAACTGCAAAACATCACGAATCCGGTTGGAGGTGAGATCACCGGCGACGAAAAATCATGTCGACATGAGAAAGAGGATCAAGGCAGGATTGAATTTAGAATCCGGATCCTGCAAAACTTTTTGCAGCGTCTTATCGACATGACCCAGGACGGCAATACCGAATGAAGGAAATAAGAAGAAGGTCCGGCGTCATGGACCGGACAGAAACGGTGCCGTCCCGGCTGAGCAGCGAATCTTCCTTCCGAACGGATTTGCAGCAAATCAGCTTTAATCCGGAGGGGAAATCAACTGCCCGCTTCAGGCGCGCCAGGAATCGCCGCCGTTGGAGCGGCAGGGCGGTGTCTGCGCCTTTTTTTTCTTCGCCGCTTTACCGGGGCTTCCTCGGGAGAGGGCTCTGCTTCCATTTTGGCAGGCACCCCTGAAAGGTAAGCCTCCCACCATTTTAATGCCGCTTGATTTTCCCGTTTCCATTCCGCCGTGAGGCGCAGGTACGCCAGTGCATCGGCAAACCCCGCTCTGCCGGCCATGATGGCGGGGCGGCGCGGCGGCCTTCTGTGCAGCGCTGTCTGCACGGCAAGGATGGTCCGCATCTGTGCGCCGATCCGCGCGGGAAGGCTCACAATATTGCGGAGCTCCTGCAGGAAAGCCGTGCAGACGGCATCCAGCGACTGCTGGCGGGGGATGCCGTCTCTCTGGTGTTCCAGCGCCCCCTCCTCCAGGCTGGGGCCGAACAGCGCCGCAAAGAAAAGCGCCGGGGAAGGCGCTGTTCCACTTTGGAACAGCCGGTCCAGGCCTTCGAGATTTGCCGCCAGGGCAGCCCTGTGATCACTGCTTCCACTGAGCCACTGGCCAAGCAGGGGGAAAAGCGCGGCGAGAAGGCCGCTTGTTTCGAGCAGATCGAAAACCGGGCGCGAGGAACCCATCAGGAAGAGCTTCAGCATTTCTTCGTAGAGCCTTGCCGGCGATGCGCGGGAAATTGTGAAGGACAGCCGGCGGATGACCTCCCATGTGGACTCCTCGATGGTGAAGCCGTGGGTTGCGGCAAAACGAACGGCCCGGAGCATGCGTACCGGGTCTTCGGTAAACCGCTCGTAAGGGTCGCCAATGGGCCGGATCAGCCCCTCGCGCAGGTCGCTGAGCCCCGTCGAGTAGTCAATCACAGAAAAATCTTCGATACTGTAGGCAAGGGCATTGATCGTGAAATCACGGCGGAGGGCGTCCTCTTCCGGGGTGCCAAAGACGTTGTCGCGGAGAACCATTCCGTCGCTGTCCTTGAGGTGCCGGGGAGGCCGATTCTCCAGGCCTGGCTCTTCCGTCTCCTCTTCGCCGGAGGGGGCGGAGGCCCGGAACGTTGAAACCTCAAGGATTCCGTCCGAAAAGTGGAGATGAGCCAGCCGGAAACGGCGGCCGACAAGGCGACAGTTGCGGAAGAGCCGCTTGATCTGATTGGGTGTGGCGTTTGTGGCGATATCGAAGTCTTTCGGAGTGCGGTCCAAGAGCAGGTCGCGGACGCAGCCTCCGATCAGATAAGCGATGAAGCCTTTGTCCCGGAGCCGATAGAGCGTACGCAGAACATTCTGGTTTATGTGCTTCCGGGATATCCGGTGTTCCTTCCTGGGAAGAATTTGTGGTTGCATGGCCCGCACCATACCACGCTCTGCAGAAAAAGCAAAACCCCATGATCGGCAACGCCGTTGAACTTCCCGGCAGGCGTCACGAACCAGCCCGGCGATGGCCCGGATTCCCGGACATCGGCCTGCTCAACGGCAGGAGACGGACATGCGTTCGCGGCAGGGGGAAAAGCGCCCGCTTCTGGAGACTGTTCACCGCCTGCCTTGCCCGGATGCAGGCCCGTCAATCCTGGCGGTAATATTTTACCGAGTCGTTTCCCGCATTACAGAAGTCATTCCAGTTCGTCAGCGTCTGATCGATGTTCGTCATCTGGAAATGGATGCAGTAATGACCGCGAAAAATTGTGGGGCTGACTCCCTTGTAGTCCCCGATAATGATTTTATTGATCTTCTCATTCCGGTAGTAGACAACGATCTTGTTCACCCCCAGCATATCGAGCTCATCAAGCTTCCAGATGCCGCTCTTGAAGATGCCGTTTGCATCGAGGGCAAGGTTCTTCTGAAATCCATCCTGCTCTGTAAAGACGCAGACGCATCGATCATCAGGAGACAGGACTTCCTTAATAAAATTCACCATAGTCAAAGACTCTTTAAAAAATGAGGACCACCCGCTTTATTCCGCAGAGGGAATGCCGCGGTTCAACTTCGCATCGCCTTTCTGGAGCAATCACCAGGGGCTGAGTTGATTGATGAAGAAAAACGACACGATAACACGTTCCGCCCAAACCATGTCTCCTTCATACTCCGGAACAAAATGGTCTGTCAACACGAAATCACGCCCTTTCCGTGGACAGTCTGCCTGCCGGCACGGCCGATCCGGCCGCCGCAATCGGGGCCCCCTTCATGCGCCTAATCTCCTGGCCTGTTGAAGGCAAAGCAGGCCGCATGCAAAAGCATCCGTTGACGATTTGTCAATTTCTGCTAAGCTTCAATAGAATTCCCCTTCGCCAGCCCCGGGAATCCAGGCAGGAGGACACGAGACAGCCGATCATCGTCAACACAGCCCAACGTCTATAGACCTTTAAACGGGAGAGGATCATGGGAAAGACGGGCATTGTAAGAGACATCAGGTATCTGGATCATCATCCCGGATTTGGACATCCGGAAAGCCCCCGCAGGCTGGAAGCCATTTATGACATGCTCGAAGATTCCGACATGGCGGGAAATTTCGTGGACATACCGGCCAGGCAGGCCAGCGCGGAAGAGCTTCACCGGATCCATGTGCCGCGTTACGTGAAGAGGGTCGCAGCGACCGCAGGAATGGCCTATGATTACCTGGACCCGGACACGACCACCTCGTCCGGATCCTACGAAGCGGCGTTGCTCGCTGCGGGGGGGATGTGCGAGGCCATCTCGATGGTGGCCTCCGGCAAACTGCAAAACGCCTTCGCCCTGGTGCGGCCTCCGGGGCATCACGCCGAATCGGACGAGGGCCGGGGCTTCTGCCTGTTCAACAATGTGGCCATCGGCGCCAGGTACGCCCAGGCAGCCCTTCATCTCAAGAAGATCCTCATCATCGACTGGGATCTTCATCATGGAAACGGCACCCAGCACTCCTTCGAGCAGGATCCCTCCATCCTCTACTTCTCAACCCACCAGTACCCCTATTACCCGGGGACCGGTTCCTATCGAGAAGTGGGCAGGCAGGAGGGGGAAGGCTTCACCGTAAATGTCCCGCTGTCCACGGGATACGGAGACGGAGAATATGCCGTCATTTATGAGAGGATCCTTCACGGCATCGCACCGGACTTCAAGCCCGACCTCATCCTGGTGTCGGCCGGCTTCGACATCCACCGGGGAGACCCCCTGGGGGGGATGAAGGTGTCCCCGGAAGGTTTTGCCGGGCTGATGCGCATCATTCTGGATATCGCCGAATCCTGCTGCCGCGGCAAGGTTGTGCTCACCCTCGAAGGGGGGTATGACCTCAAGGGGTTGAGAGACTCCGTCAGGGCGGTCCTGAAAGAGCTGGCCGGGCTGTCCTTCACAAACCACGCGGCCATGGCGGCGCTGGCAAACCCGGTGTCCGTTGACAGGGCGTTGGGCCATGTCTTCCGGGTTCACAGCCCGTACTGGAAGAACTTGAGGCCTTGACAGATTTTTACCTTCTTCATGAACGCCGGAATGTTCTCAGCGGGCAGACCTGCGCCCTGTCCACGGAAAGTGGCTCGGGAAGAAGCGCGGATCGGAAACCTGTCGGGAGAGGAATTGAAAGAGCTGTCTTCGCGGGGGCAATGAGAGCGGGATTCGGCGCTTCATTGACCTTCTGGTGAGAATGTTCGGGACAGGGGGCAAAAAAGGAAAAGGCCATGGAAAGCGAGTGGCGCGACAAGGATTTTTTGAAGAACCGGTGGAATCTGCGGGAGGAAGAGCTTGTCGAGCTCGTCTTTCGACGGATAGTGGCCCCCTACTGGAAAAGACCCGACGGGGTTTATATGCCGCTTTCCCATGAAATATCCTCTCAGGAAGAGGGGTGCGCCTATCATCGCTGGATGAACGCGTGGCATGCCTGCCACGATGTTCGAACCATCACGGAAACCGACATCATGAGGGAACTGGACACCCTCTACATATGGTTTCGATGGAGTGACATTCATGAGGCGGAACAGGCGGGAACGGTCCCCCTGGAGCCCGCCGGAAAACAAAAAAGCGAAGGGCGCAGCACTGCGGGCAAAGTCGGCGGACCGACACCGGGCGGACCTGAACAGGACGCGCGTACAGAGGGCGAATAGATCCGGTCCGGCCTTGCCGCAGCATTCGCGGAAGTGGAACCGTCAAGGCTGTCCATTCAATAACGTCCCCTGTTGTGCGATCCTGATCAAAAGGCGCCATCCTGGAATCCGCAGCGGGGCAACTGGGAACGTTTTGTGATCCGGGGTTCGTTTCGGCCTGGAAGAGAGGAGTGGCGAAATGGAGGAGGAGTCAAAATCCAAGGGCTGGTGGCAGACCCTGCCCGGCGTCCTGACGGCGGTTGCCGCCATCATCACCGCGGTTGCAGGGCTGATTATCGCTTTGCACCAGGCGGGCATTCTGGGTGGCGGAGGAAAACCCACGTCGACGGAACAGGGATCCCCCTCACAGGGAAAAGTGGAGCAGCCTCGGCCGGAAGCGAAGCCAACGGCGACGGAAGAAAAACCCCGGCCTGCAGCGGAACCGGCCGCTGAAGCAGGAGCGGCTCCGGATTTGTTTGTCAGCGAGTTCTCCTTGAATCCGTCCCCTCCCGTCCAGGGAAGGCCGGTGTCCGTCCGCATCGGTGTTTACAACAGGGGAAAAGCCGCGTCCGGACCCTTTACCGTCCAGTGGTGGCCCGGCGAAAATTTCCCGGCAGCGGCCTGCACCTGGCGGATAGACGGCTTGGCGGCCCGGGGCGGAAGGGTCCTCACCGGCACCTACGAGGGATATCGAAGCTGGTATGCGAAACTGGTGACAAAATCGGTCGTCGACTCTTCCGGCGAGGTGCCGGAAAGCAACGAGGCCAACAACGTTTACAGGCAGACCATTCGTGTGGCCAGGCCCTGAGCGGAAGGGGCCCGCCATCACGCCCCCTGTCGCCCTTCCGGGATGCCGGCCACCGGGAAGCGCCTTTTCACCGCACCGCCCGCAGCCACCGGTCTTCCGGGTCATCGATGGCGGCCGGCAAGACCCGGCCGCCCTTTTCATCCCGATCCGCCATCCCGGGCCCCGCAAACCGCCGGGATTCGATGCCGGGCCCGGGATTGGGGAAAAAGCAGGCAGGCGGACCGGCCTTACGGAATTCTCCCCTTTCAGGGCAAGACGGCCTGTTTGAACGTCTCGAAGCCGACGCCCTCGATGAAATCGCCCAGGCGCTGCTTCTTGGCATTTTCCTTATAGTAGTTCACCACCTTGTCGATAAGGGCCAGGGCCTCGTCATCCGACAGGTTCTCCGCCAGGAGCTGACCGATTCTCGGTCTCGCGCTGGCGCATCCGCCGACCAGCAGCCTCCAGCCCTTGGGGGTTCCGATCAGCCCCACGTCTTTGATGGCCGATTCAGCGCACGAATTGATGCACCCCGACACCCCCATCTTGAATTTCCAGGGGAGCTCCATGCCGTGATAAATCTGGTCCAGCTTCAGGCCCACTCCCACGGAATCCTGCTGCCCCCTCTTGCAGAAGGTGGTCCCCGGACAGATCTTGACGCTTCTGATGCAGAGGCCGATGGCCGCCCCGGGGGGCATTCCCAGATCCGCCCAGGCATGGTCGATGTCATCGGGATCGATTCCTACGATGGCTATGCGCTGGGCCGACGTTATCTTCAGCGCCTTCGCCTTGTACTTCTCGGCGACGTCGGCGATCTTCCGCAGACCCGCCGGATCGATGATTCCTCCGGGGATGTGCGGAGCAATGGCAAACGTTTCCTTGTCCCTCTGAACAATGGCCCCCTTTTCCAGAATGTCTTTGGACATAATCGATTCGAACCTCCTGAAGTTTTAGTTTACTGTTCTGAAAATCCATATTACATTGTTTTCAGCCGTAAGTAAATCGCGGCAGCACCCACCGGAATCGGCGGAATTGATCACCGGATGCTGAAGCAGATTGAATCGTTTCCTTTTCTGGAAAAAGATTCTCCCCGGCCGTTATCTCAATGCCAATGGCATTCCGTCACGGCGGTCATCCCGGAGCGCCCCGCGGGATTCCCTCTTCAACCCGGACTGTGGTAAAAAGAACACAGCGCGCTTTCAACGCGGAGGGCGGAACACGGAACGGCAAAAAAATATAATAATATTATCAACTGCTTAGAAATGCGGTCCTCGCGAAGTGTGACTTTTTTCTCTGGAACATGTCTTGCTTTATCCGGTCAGCTATCTATTAACGAAGGATCCTATTTATGAATTTTCAAAAAACTCTCAAAAATGAACTGACCTGCCAGAGTGTAGGGTTGCATACCGGTAGAAAAATCACCATGACCATCAGGCCCGCGGCCTCAGATGAGGGCATTCTGCTGGTCCGCAGGGACAAGGACCGCGGCCATCGCATCAAGGTCTCCCTGGAAAACGTTACGGACACCACCTTGGCAACAACCATCGGCACGAACGGCACGGCGGTTTCCACGGTTGAACACATCCTTTCGGCATTCAGCGGCATGGGCGTGGATAACGCGATTATCGAAGTTGACGGGCCGGAAATTCCGATCATGGATGGCAGTGCCCTTCCATTTGTCGAAATGGTGAAGAAGGCCGGCACCTGCATGCAGGAGAAATTAAGGGAATACCTGGTCGTAACAAAACCCGTTCATGTATCGGAAGGGGAGAGTTACGCGATGTTTGTGCCCTCGGCCTCTTTCGAAATCACGTACAGAATCAAGTTTGACCACCCCTCCATCGGGGTTCAGTCCTATCATCTCATCGTGTCGGACGAATCGTACGAACAGGAAATCTGCAATTCCCGGACTTTCGGGTTTTTAAAGGATGTGGAATACCTTCAGGCCAGAGGCCTGGCCCTCGGCGGTTCTCTCAAGAACGCCGTCATCCTGGACGAAACCAGGATCATCAACAAGGAGGGCCTGAGAGCCCCGGATGAATTCGTCAAGCACAAGATCCTGGATGCGATCGGGGATCTCTCGCTGACAGGAATGCCCGTTATGGGGCATTTTGTAGCCTACAAATCCGGCCACAAATTGAATTCCATGCTGTTGAAGGCATTGTTCGAACAAAAAGAAAGCTGGACGACGGCGACGGCGGTGAATATCCAGGAGCCTTACGAAGCGCTGAACGCCCTGGATGCCCCTTCCTACAAAATGCTGAACGCCGTCCACGCGTAAGGCATCGACCGGACCCCTGCGGCGGAAACGCCGCAGAGAACTTCCTCCCGGAATCTTACCATCCCGATTCCCCGTCAACGTCCGCCCGCATGGCGGCATCGTAGGCTCCGCCGCATTGGGGCACATGCCCGCGCCCCCTCTGCCGCGTCGGCCGGCCGTTATCTTCGCCCGGCCACGGGATTACAACTGCTTGTTCACCCGCCGCCGGGATGGGTTTCTCAGTTTGCGGATGACATTGATCTCGATGGGATCGGGAATCTCCTCCTCGCTTTCCCCCTGCTCCAGCTCTTCGTCACCGTAATCCATTCTCTCGCTGATTCCAAAACGCATCCGGAGAACCTTTTCTTCCCGGGGGGTAAGCGTCGACAAGATCTTTCTTGTCTGCTCCGCCAGGTCCATGCTGATTGTTGCTTCCGAAGGCGACATGATCTTCTTGTCCTCGATGAAATCGCCCAGATGGCTGTCCTCCTCTTCCCCGATGGGCGTTTCCAGCGAGATGGGCTCCTTGGCGATTTTCAGAACCTTTCTCACCTTCTCCAGGGGATACTCCATCTTGTTGGCAATCTCGTCGGGACTCGGCTCCCGGCCCAGCTCCTGCACCAGATAACGCGAAGTGCGGATCAGCTTGTTGATGGTCTCAATCATGTGCACGGGAATCCGGATGGTTCGGGCCTGGTCGGCAATCGCCCGGGTGATCGCCTGCCGGATCCACCAGGTTGCATAGGTTGAAAATTTATATCCCCGCTGATATTCGAACTTATCCACGGCCTTCATCAACCCGATATTGCCTTCCTGGATCAGGTCGAGAAACTGCAGGCCACGGTTCGTATATTTCTTCGCGATACTGACCACCAGGCGCAGATTGGCTTCCACCAGCTTCCGCTTGGCCTCCTCGGCCTTTTTTTCGCCGTTCTCGATGTTAAAGAGTATTTTTTTGAAGGCGGTGGTCGAGTAGCCTGTCTCCCTCGAAATATTCTTGAGCTTCCGGTTGGCCTCCCGGATCGCGGAATCCGCGGCTTGCAGCTTATCCAGCGTAATGCCGTACTCTCCGCAGACAGCCTCCTCCGACTCCTTCTTCAGCCTGGCGCAGGCCTTTTCGATCTGCGTGAGCGAAAGGCCTGTTTCATCCTTGCACCTCTGGATGTCCTCCTCTGCCTTTTCCAGGTCGGAAAGGTAGACCTTGATATTGGAAATGAGCTTGTCGATCTGTTTTTTCCCGAACCGGACTTTCCGGCAAAGCCGGGTAATGGCTTTCTTGTTTTTTTCCAGCTGGATTTTTAAGGCCTTTCTATCCTCCTCGCCGATGTCCTTCGCCTTGAGCCTCTGAAGAATGACTTCATTCTTGCCGTCCAGCATGGCGACCTTATCGAGCAGTCTTACAACACGCTCCCGCTGGGTATCCTCCTCGACATAACCGTCTTCATCCTCGAGATTATCAATGACATTCTTGATGCGGATCTCATCCGTTTTCAGCTTTTTCCCGATATCAACGACGTCCTTTACGGAGGCCTTGACGCCGAAGACGGCCCCCATGGCCTCGGAAGCGCCCTCTTCAATGATCTTGGCAATCTCCACCTCACCCTCACGGCTCAGCAGGGACACGTAGCCCATCTCGCGCAGATACATCTTCACCGGGTCGCCCGTTTTGCCCACGACGGACATCATATCGACGAGTTCGCCTTCCTTTGCTGTGGTCTCGTGCTCTTCGACGGGGCTCTTCACCAGGATCTTTTCGCCCTTGTCCGTATCGATGATATCGATGTTCTTTTCTCCAAACAGCATGATGATATCGTCGATCTGATCGGAAGACGTGATGTCGGACGGCAAAAGGTCGTTTACATCGTCATACGTCAGGAATCCCTTTTCCTCGCCCAGCGAGATCAACTTTTTAAAGTCTTCTGATTGTATATCTTTTCCCATAACGGTCACTCCATGAATTCGGTGAATGATCAGGACAAAAAGCCGGGGAAGGCCTACAAATCCTTTTCTTCCCTCATTAATCGCTCTTTTTCCATTAAAAGTTTTCGGCCAAGATCTGAATCTCCGGAGGATTGAGCAGCCGACAGACGCTCCGTCAGGCTTTTATGCCGCTCCTTGTACCAGCGCCTCTTCACCTGCCGGATCATGTCAGAGGAGAGAGGCCCCAGGCTCTCCTTCGAAAAAGGGCTTTCCTGGATCAGCAATTTCACCAATGCCTCCGAACGTTCGGAAGGCTCCTGCCCCTGGAGAAAGGAAAGGGCGCTTTCGGGAGCCGGGTTTGCCTCCCCGGATACGTAGCGGCCCCAAGCCTCTCCGATGGACTTCAGTTCGCGATCCAGAAAATAGTTCATCGCATTTGCCTCAACGACGGAAGGAACAACCGTCGGACATTCCATCATGAGATGAATGAGATTGACTTCCGGTCCGGCCGCTCTTTTTTCCGGCCGCCGGGACGGTGGGGCTTCCCTGCTTCGTTTTGGAGAAAGCCGCCCGTACACTTCTTTTTTCAGGATGTCCTGATCGATGCCCAGCTTCTCCGACACCCGCTTGATAAAGAGATTCCGGTCGATGACATCCTCGATCCCGGTTATGAACGCAGCCGCCCGGACGGCGGCTTCTCCCCGCTCCTCGAAGGTCGCACCTCCCCCAATGACGGTGTCGATATAATAATCAACGATCGAGGGGGCCTCTTCCACTCTCCGTTCCAGAGCCTCTCCGCCGAAGCGGCGTACAAAATCGTCGGGGTCCAGCCCTTCAGGGAGAATGACGGCCCTCGCATCCATGTGCGCCGCAACGAACAGCTCCACGCTTCTCGCCAGCGCCTTCTTTCCCGCCTCGTCTGAATCGAAGAGAACGGCAGCCCGCTCGGCATAACGCTTGATCAAGACGACATGGTCCCTGGTCAGGGCCGTGCCCAGCGTCGCCACGACATTCCTGATTCCCGCATCCCAGAGAGCGATCAGATCAAAATATCCTTCAACGAAGATTCCATACCCCTTCTCTCGGATCGCGTCTTTCGACGAATTCAATCCGTAAAGCTGCCTTCCTTTGCTGTAAGCAGCCGATTCCGGCGAATTCAAGTACTTCGGCTCGCCGTCCCCCAGAATTCTGCCTCCAAAGGCGATGATCCTTCCTTCCACGTCCTTGACGGGAAACATCAGCCGGTGACGAAAGCGATCGTACTGAACGTCCGGCCGGTCTTCCTTGACCACGATGAGGCCGGCTTCGGCGGCCATTTTTAACGAAACCTTCTGCTGTTCGAGATGGCTCTTCAAATGCCGCCAGCCATCGGAAGCATATCCCAGGCCAAATTCCTTTATGGTGGACTCTTTCAGCCCCCGTTCCTTCAAATAGCTCAGCACAGCCTTCCCGCCGGGGGATAACAGGTTGGCTGTAAAATAGGCTGCTGCAATGTGATTGATTTGGATGATCTGCTCTCTGGCATTGGGTGAATGTTTTCCCCCTCGAAGAAAAGGAGAAGCAGGAAGAGCAACCCCCGCCCTGTCCGCCAGCAGCTTCAAGGCCTCTGGAAAGGTCGCGTTGTTCAGGCGCATCAAAAAGGCGAAAATATCCCCTTTTTCTCCGCAGCCGAAACAATAGAACATCTGTTTTTCACGATTCACCGTGAAAGACGGGGTCTTTTCGTTGTGAAAAGGGCACAGCCCCAGAAAATTCCTCCCGGCTTTTTTCAGGGAGACATACTCCGATATCAGTTCGACGATATCCAGCCTGCTTTTGATTTCCGCTACCTTGTCCCCGGGCTGAACTCCTTTCACTTCGCCACTCCGTCACGGCCGCATCATCACGAACCGGAAAGCCTCGCCTTCAACCGTTCGTTGACCGCCTTGCCGTCCGCCTTTCCCGTCACCTTGGGCATCAGGACTTTCATAACCTTCCCCATATCCTTGATGCTGGCCGCCTGGACCTCCTGGATGGCCTTTTCAATCTCGGCATCCAGTTCCTCTTCGGAGAGCTGTTGGGGCATGAACGCCTGTATCATCTCCAATTCCAGGGACTCCTTCTGAACTAAATCGTCCCTTCCACCGAGTTTGAATTGTTCGATGGAATCCCTTCTCTGCTTGGCCATGGATGAGAGCAGCTGCAGGACTTCCGCTTCGTTCAGCTCCCTGTGCAAGTCTATTTCCCTGTTGTGCAGGGCGGCCTTCATGAGACGCAGCGTCGAAAGACGCGCCTTGTCCTGCTGCTTCGCCGCCTTTATCAACTCTGTTTCCACGATTTCCTTGAAGCTCATTGTTTCTCCCTTTTTCCGTTCTTTGTTCCGCCATTCCGGGATTTGCCCCTTACTACAGGATGAGGATTCATCAAAAGCAAAACAACACACAAGGGCGGACTTGCGTGCTGGGGATTAAACGAGGAGTCTCTCTTTGAAAGAATAAGGATCTATGGCTGCACCTCTGCGGATTTCAAAATCACCATGTCATGAAAGAGCCTTACCTTACACATCAGGAAGCGGCCAATCCGCGGAGCAGACAGCCGCGCAGGAATGCATCTGAGAATCAATATCGTAACTAAATTTAATTACTTCTGAAGACTTGTCAACGTCTTTATTTATCCAACTTCATCCCTCAGTTTGCGCCCCCCCAGCACGTGCATATGGAGATGGAAAATGACCTGGCCGCCCTCCGCGTTGCAGTTGATGACGACTCGGAACCCCTTTTCATCAATGGATTTGAGCTTGGCGACTTTCTGGGCCGCGGCCATCAACTTCATGAGATCCGTCATGGAATCGGAGGAGACATCCATCAACGTGGAGATGTGGCGCTTGGGAATCACAATGACGTGCACCGGTGCCATGGGGTGAATGTCATCAAAGGCCAGTACGGAATCATCCTCATAAACCCTGGAGCAGGGAATCTCACCCCCAATGATCTTGCAGAACAGGCAGTCTTCCGACATGTTGCGCTCTCCTTCTTTGATAAAACATTCCGGCAGATTTCAGGTTTTCGGTCTCTTCCTTTCCTGCCTTCCTCCCCTTCCGCCCGCTTCAGAGCCAGGGGGGGCAAGCCGGACAGATGGAGGCGATGCAGGTTCATTTCGGGCGCGGCCCGGAAAATGGACGGGGCTGCCAGAGGAAGGAACACGTTGTTCGCACCCCGGGCTTCAGACCCGCTTCGTCAGGCGGATCGCCTCTTCAAGGGAAATGGCGCCTGAATAGAGGGCCTTGCCGACAATAACGCCCGAAATGCCCGCCTCTTCCAGGGGAAGGAGCTTTTTGATGTCTTCGAGGGTCGCGACTCCACCGGAGGCGATCACCGGAATTTCAATCTCTTCGGCCAGGCTTTTCGTAGCATCCACGTTTACCCCGGTCTGCATCCCGTCCCTGCTGATATCGGTATAGACCACGGCGGCCACGCCGCGGTTTTCGTAGGACTTTGCCAGCTCCGAAGCCGTCATTTCGCTCTGCTCCGTCCAGCCCTCGACGGCAACCTTCCCGTTGGCCGCATCGATGCCGAGGATGATGCGCCCCGGAAACATTTCACAGGCTTTATACACAAGCAGACGATCCTTGAGGGCGGCCGTTCCCAGAATCACCCACTGCACCCCCATATCCAGGTAGCTCTTTGCGGTCGCCAGGTCCCGGATTCCGCCGCCGATTTCCACGGGGAGGGAGACCTCCCTGACAATTTGACGGATGATCCCGGCATTGACCGGTGCGCCGGCAACCGATCCGTCGAGATCCACTAGGTGCAGGCGCTCAGCGCCTTTCTCGCGCCACAACCGCGCCATCTCGGCAGGGTGGTCGGAGTATACCGTGACGCGGTTAAAGTCTCCCTGAAGGAGCCGTACGCATTTTCCATCCTTCAGATCTATTGCAGGAATAATAACCACTTCGAAAAACCCTCTCAGAAATTGACGGATTTGACACGACCGGGCCTTGACGCCCTTCGGGGAAATCTTAAACCGGGCCCGCCGGAACGCCGATTTGGAGGCAGACGCCGCTAGTTCGCACCTGGAAAGGTCTCAATCATTCCCGCCGCACCTTCGTCCGTAAGCTCCCTGGCTGTCAGCCAGCGGCCCCGCTCCTTGTAAAAGGCAAAAAGCTGGAAGATGTTTTCCATCAGCGACGTCTGAGTTTTGTCAAACTTGCCCCTCCAGATCAGTGAGCCGTCGCGGACATCGATGAGATGCAGGGCAAAGGCGACCGAGGCGGCCTGGTCCGTCCCGTAAGCGTAACCTTTACGCTCCCGGAAACGATAGACATGGCCATACAGGATCGCATCCGCGCCCAGCTCCCGCCCGACCTTGCCCAGGGAGCCCTTCAGGGAATCCTTCAGGAAATCCGAGGAAATCCGCTGGTATACCCCCTGGGTTCGTTCAGGCGGAACGATTTCGAATTTTCCCGTCTTCTCGAGCCGCGACAGGACAACTTCCTCCACAACCCTTTCGGCCTGAGGCTCGACACTGCCGAGAGTCACAACGGCGCCGCAAACCTCGCAACGCACCGTATTGTCCACGGCTTCATCCGAATCGAGCTTCTGGATGGGGAAAACGGCGATGCGGTGAACGTTGATCGGCTTATCCAACGCATAGGTTTTCGTTGAAAGATTGTGCGGAGCGCAACCGATGAGAAATACAGACAAGATGACAGCAACCAGGAGGCAGGCAGCCGCAGGCCTCCTGGCTTTCAATAGGATGAACAAAGTCCCCATTTCCTCTCCCCGTGACGGCATAAATGTTAACTTACAAGCAGCCTTTTGTGGATAGCACACCGGAAATCCTGCTGTCGGTGGTTACGGCCATGCTCAATGCACGGGCAAAGGCCTTGAAGATGGCTTCTGTAATGTGATGGTTATTTTCACCATAAAATACATTGATATGCAAGGTGATTCCACTATGATCTGAAAAGGACTTGAAAAATTCCTTGATCAGCTGAAGGTCGAACCCTCCGGCCCTTGCACCGGGAGAAAATTCGACGCGGTACACCAGGTAAGGCCTTCCTGAAACATCCACGGTCACGGAGCACAAGGTCTCGTCCATGGGTACGGTCGCCGTTCCATATCGGGTCATGCCGGTTTTGTCACCGACGGCATCCTTCAATGCCTGCCCCAGGCAGATGCCCATGTCTTCCACAAGGTGGTGGTCATCGATCTCGGTATCCCCCCGGCCCTTGATCGTCAGATCAAAAAGTCCATGCCGGGCGAAGAGGGTCAGCATATGATCGAAGAATGGGACCGAGGTGTCTATGGCGGCCCGGCCGCTGCCGTCGAGATTGATTTCCACAGAGATGTCGGTCTCCGAGGTGCTTCGTTGAACCCTAGCCTGTCTTGCTGTCATTGCTCCCGTCAACACTCCTTTCCCGATCTTGCCCGTTCGTCTCCGGCCTTTCCGTTCCCCCTGCCCTCAAATGACCTTGTGCAGGGGATACTCGATGATCCCTTCGGCCCCGCCCTCCTGGAGCAGGGGGATCAGGTCCCTGACGGACTTCGCATCAAGGATCGTTTCAACCGCAAGCCAGTCGGTGGAATACAGGTTGGAAATCGTCGGAGCCCTCAGTGAGGGGAGCAGCTGAATCACCCGATCCAGGTTCTGCCTGGGCACGTTCATTTTGATTCCCACCTTGCCCATGGCCTGGAGGGAACCGTTCAGCAGCGTCCGGATCTGTTCGATCTTCTGACGCTTCCAGGGATCATCCCAGGCCGCCTCGTTGGCGATTAAAACCGTGTTGGTCCGCATCAGTTCATGGATGATTTTCAGGTTGTTTGCTCGAATCGTGCTCCCCGTCTCGGTGACTTCCACGACGGCATCCACCAGGCCTTCAACGACCTTGGCCTCCGTCGCCCCCCAGGAAAACTCGACGTGAACACGGATGTTTCTCTCCTTGAAGTACCGCTCCGTAAAGCTGCGCAGCTCCGTTGCGATGCGCTTTCCTTCGAGATCCTCTATCCTGGTGATCGGAGAGTCCTCCCGGACAACGAGGACCCACCGGGCCTGCTTGGCCGATGTCTTTGAGTAGACTAGGTCCTGTATCTCCACGACATTCGAGCCGTTTTCGATGATCCAGTCCTTTCCCGTCAACCCCATGTCCAGCGTGCCGTCTTCCACGTACCGGGACATTTCCTGGGCCCTGACCAGGGTGCAGGAAAGCTCCTCGTCGTCGACATCGGGGAAGTAGCTTCGACTGTCATAGGTGATGTGCCACCCGGCCCTTCCAAAAAGATCGACGGTTTTCGTTTCAAGGCTCCCCTTGGGTATCCCCAGCTTCAACTTATTATTCATTTATAGACGTCCTCCGGATCCACCAGTCTTTCGCCGACAATTTCGACGCCCCCGGCGGTGATCTTCCTGTAGAAACAGGACCGGTAGCCCGTATGACAGGCCGCGCCGGCCTGCTCGACCTTCAGAAGAACCGTATCCTCATCGCAGTCGATCCGAATCTCCCTGACCGTCTGAAAATGACCCGATGTCTCACCCTTGATCCAGAGGCTGTTCCTGGAGCGGCTCCAATAGGATGCTTTTCCGGTCTCCAGAGTTTTAAGCCAGGCTTCACGATTCATGTACGCAAGCATCAGCACTTCGCCGGTGTCGTAATCCTGGACGATTGCAGGTATCAATCCGTTTCCTTTTTCAAAATTCGGTTCCAACATCCTGTTTCTCCTCGCTGAATATCACCCTACACAAACGCGTTTTTAATAAAACGCATCTATTATCAAAGCAGGAAATGCTAATTTAAAAACCCCTGATGATCAAGCTTTTTTTCCATTTTCCCCCTGATTTCTCTTGACTTTCATTTTAGAGCAACCTATCTCAGAACAGATGATGCGATACAGCACTCAGAGGCTCCAATGTCCGCTGAAAACATTTGCTTTGAATTCTCGGGGCCGTTTTATTTATAATGAGTCATCACATTATGTAAGGGAGGTAAACGGCGATGTCACTATTGACCGGCGGCGCAATTTCGACGTTTCTTGGGTTGCTTGGGCTGATCTTCTGGTGGTCTGATTTCGTGGCGCTCTTGAAAGGGGCCGTCCCCATATTCCTGATCCTGGGGGGTGTCCTGGCCGTCTATATCGGTTTCGATGACATCCAGGACAAATTGAACCGCGAGCGGCAGAAGCAGGATGAAGAGCTGGCAAGGGCGCGGGATGAAATCGAGGCCGTAAAGGCCCAGACCAACCTGTATCGTGAAGAGCTGGACAGGTTGAGGGAAGGGGCTTCGAAGACATCCGCCGGGGAGTGACTCTCTTCTGAAAACACTCAGCTGCCATGACCTGTCCTGTCGACGAAAGACATTCTTTTTCCTTACCGCCTTCTGAAATATGCACTATTTTTTTAATCCTCAGAGCATTGCCGTCTTCGGTGCAACCCCCAAAACCTTCAAGGGGGGATATGCCATTCTCAGGAATCTGATTTCGACGTTCCAGGGACGGATTTATCCCGTCAACCCCCAGCATGCAAGCATTGAAGGCATTCCCTGCTTTCCCGCTCTGGCGGACATCGAGGGACCCGTCGACCTGGTGATCCTCTTCATCGCGGCCAGGATGGTTCCCGAAGCGCTGGAGCAATGCGCCGCCAAAGGCGTCCGGGGGATTATGATCGAATCGGGCGGATTTGCGGAGACGGATGACGAGGGAAGAGCCCTTCAGCGGGCGATCTCGGAATTTGTCAGACGAACGGGAATCCGGGTTTGGGGACCGAACTGCATGGGGCTCGTGGACGGCATCAGGGGGCACATCTTCTCTTTCACGGACCCGAAGGTCCTTCCTTCCTGCCTCCTCCCCGGACCGGTGTCCCTGATTGTCCAGAGCGGCATGCTCTCCGCGGGGTTTGTCGTCGACATCTTGAGCCATGGGATCACCGGCTTCAGCAAGATCTGCTCGATCGGCAACAAGGCGGACATCCACGAAAGCGACGTCCTTGCCCATCTCCTCGAAGATCCCGACACCCGTTCCGTCGGCCTCTATCTCGAATCCTTCATTGACGGCAGACGCTTTCTGGATCTTTGCCGGAACAGCGACAAACCCGTGGTCGTCCTGAAGGGGGGAAAGAGCGAAACGGGGGCGCAGGCCGCCATCAGCCACACCGCCAGCCTGGCAGGCAATTACCGGGTTGCCGCCGGCGCGCTCGCCCATGCCGGAGTTTACGAGGCGCAGGACTTCAAGCAGCTTGTCGATTTCTGCCGGACGCTTGCCCTCCACCCCCCCCGGCGCAGCCGATCCCGGGGACGGATCGCCGTGATCACCTTCAGCGGCGCTTCGGGCATCGTGTCCTCCGATTTCATGGAAGAGCAGGGTCTTAGCGTTGCCGAGCTTTCGGAGGCAACGAAAATCCGCCTGGGCCGCCTTTTTCCCCAGTGGATGCCCGTGGCCGATCCCGTGGACATCTGGCCGGCTATCGAACAGCACAGCGGAACGGATCTCGACATCTACAGCCTCGCCCTGGAAGCGGTTCTTGACGACCCGGGTGTGGATGCCGTCCTCGTCCATTCCTTTTCGGGATACACGCGAATCCGGCTGAACCTGGAGGAAATGTCCAGGCAGAGCCGCGCTTCCGGAAAACCCGTGCTGCTGTGGCTGCTGGGCAGGCATGAAGAGGTCTTTCAGGCCAGGAAAAGAGCCCGCGACCTGGGGCTCCTGGTCTTTCAGGAGTTGCACCGGGCCGTGGAGTGCCTGTCCATTCTCTTTCAGCCCTCGGGAAAGCTTCCGCGGTTCGAGGGGGCTCAGCCCGTCCCGGCGCCAAGTTCAACGGGGCTTTCAGCGGATCTTTCCCGCGTCCTGGAAGATGCGGAGGGTCCCCAGGATGAGTGGACGTCCAAAAGGATTCTTCAAGCCTTCGGTATTCCATCCGTGGAAGAGGCCGTGATTGAGGATTTTTCCCGATTCGAGGGGGTGGCGGCCCGGATGGGTTTTCCCCTGGTAATGAAGGGACTGCAGCCTGGGGTTGTCCACAAGACGGAGCACGGGCTGATCGTACTGAACATCCGGAATCCGCAGGAGGCAGGAGAAAGCTTTGAGCGGCTCATGGAGAGGATGAACGGTAACGGTTCGGTATTGCTCCAGAAGCAGGTGCAGGGGGGTGTGGAGCTGATCCTGGGCGCCATCCGTGACCCCCAGTTCGGCCCCTGCGTCATGATCGGCGTTGGCGGAGTCCTGGCCCATCTCGTCGCCGACACCGTTTTCGCGCCCGCCCCGCTGGGCCGGGAGGAAGCGCTAGACGCCATCGGCCGGCTGCGGACCCCCCAGATTTTAGACGGCTTCCGCGGATCTGAACCTGTCGACCGGAACGTGATCGCCGCTCTTCTGGTCAACCTGGGCAACGTGATGATAGGCTGTCCCCGCATCCGGGAAATTGACATCAACCCCGTCCTTGCGACTGGAAACAGCGCTGTTGCCGTGGATGCGACGGTCGTTTTAGGCGGCCCCATTTCAAGGACAGATCACCGGTAAGGAGAAAAAGGAGTGAAAGGTCCAAAAAAGGAAGTAGAGATTGCGAGCGACCCGGCTCTTGAAGAGGGAATCAGAAAAAGCGCCGAAGGCGGCGAGCTGAGCTGCGCGGCGGCCATGCAGATCTCCGCGCAGTTCGGAGAGACTCACGGGAATCTGGGACAGAGGCTCGACGCAATGAAAATCCGCCTTGTTAAATGTCAGCTTGGGCTTTACGGCTACAAGCCCGAGAAGAAGATTGTCCAACCTGCGGCGGAAGTATCGGCGGAGTTGGAAGAGGAGATTCGAAACGCCATGAAGGGAAATTCCCTGCCCTGCATAGAGGCTTGGGCCATCGCCAAGAGAAGAAGAATCCCCAAGATGGCCGTTTCCTCGGCCTGCGAAACCCTGAAGATCAAGATCAGCCCCTGCCAGCTCGGAGCCTTTTAGGGGGTCCGGCGGCCATAATTCTCCAGGTACCGGGTGGCCACGGCAATCATGACCCGGGCGTTCTCCCGGGCATGGGCCACAATCTGCTCGACCGTCAAAGGCTCTTCCGCCAGACCGTTTCCGTAATTGTCCACAGAGCAGAGCGCCCCATAGGCCAGGCCGAATTCCTGCGCCGTTACGGCTTCACTCGCCAGGGTCATGCCGACCAGGTCGGCAAACTGCGCGATCATGCGGATCTCGGCGCGCGTTTCCAGCCGGGGTCCCGGCATCTGGAAGTAAACCCCGTGGTCCACCGCATTCACCCCGCTTTGTTGGGCGGCTTCGAGGAGACGCCACCTCACTCCCGGATCGAGCCGCGGGGTCATATGGGCGTAGCGGTCCCGGAACATACTGGGAATGCCGGCCAGGAAAATGAAATCCTCGGGAATCATGATCGTTCCCGGCTTCCATTTTCGATGGAGGGAACCGGCCGAGTTGATGGCGACGATCTCCTTCACCCCCAGTTCGGCAAGGGCTTTCATATTGGCCCGATGATTGATCCGGTGCGGCAGGACGTATCGTTCGGGGTCTGCCCCATGCCGCGAAATAAAAGCGACTTCGTCGGAGCGCATCACCTCCGCAGGGCCGTATTCCGTCTCAATGAGCGCCTCCCGGAGATTTCCGAAAAGCTCGCCGCCCCGCGGGATGACCGTCCCGGAAAGAATTCCCAAAGGCCGCATCCGTCTCCTCATCCCCCTTTCCCTGCAATCACTGCCCCCTATAACAGATCGCCTTCCTCCTGTCAAAAGCGCCGGATCTTTTCCCCGGCTCCGCCCTGAAAATGCCATTGACATCCCTCGGGAGGATATGACATAGATACAGGAAATTTAAATCTGACAGGGAGGGTCTCTCCATGAGTACGCAGGAACCAGTGGTACATGTCTCCGATGCGAATTTCGAGGCGGAAATCATCAAATCAGATAAACCGGCCCTGGTTGATTTCTGGGCAACCTGGTGCGGGCCCTGCCGGGCCATCGGTCCCCTGGTGGAAGAACTTGCCGAAGCCTACAAGGACAAGGTGAAGATATCAAAGCTCAACGTGGACGAAAACCCGAAAACCGCCGCAGATTTCGGGGTGCGCAGCATCCCGACGCTGATGCTTTTCAAGGAAGGCAAGGTGATGGACACCCTGGTCGGGGTCGTTTCGCGGGAACGGCTGGAAGAATTCATCAATCAGAGCCTCTAATGGCCCGGCGCAAGACCATAAAGCCCATGACTCACAGAACCCCTTACCTTCGCTTCCTGATCGCTGTCCTTTCCTGGATCCTGATCCTCTCTCTTTCGACAGGCTGTCAGTTGTTCAGGAAGTCGGACATGACCCGGGGGACCCCCGAGGGCCTTTACAAGAAAGGATATACCGACTACCAGAACGGCCGGTACAAAAAGGCTATTCAATCCTTTGAACGGCTCCGGGACGAGCATCCCATGAGCGAACTGGCCATTCTGGCCAAGCTGGGAATCGGAGACGCCCATTACAGCGACAAGTCCTATGCGGAAGCGGAAGCCGCCTACGGCGACTTCATTTACCTTCATCCCACGAACGAGAACATCCCCTATGTGATGTACCAGATAGGGATGTGCCATTACGAGCAGATTCTGTCCATTGACCGCGACCAGACCGAAGCCCGGAGAGCGGCCAAGGAATTCGAAAAGCTTCTGCTGCGCTTCCCGGACAGCAAATTCTCCCTGATGGCGGAAAAAATGCTCAGGGAATGCCGCATCAGGCTCGCTGAACATGAGTTTTACGTGGGGGAATTCTATTTCAAGCAGAAGAATTATCCGTCGGCGCT
Source organism: Syntrophus sp. (in: bacteria) (assembly GCF_040768185.1). Taxonomy (NCBI): domain Bacteria; kingdom Pseudomonadati; phylum Thermodesulfobacteriota; class Syntrophia; order Syntrophales; family Syntrophaceae; genus Syntrophus; species Syntrophus sp. (in: bacteria). The sequence goes on from NZ_JAXGNC010000003.1 coordinate 27,218, forward strand.
TATGCGCTTCGAAACCATAACCCGGGAATATGCGGGCCTGGGCCTGGATTACAAAACGTCCGTCTACATTGAGGAAACAAAAAAGCTGATGGAGCTCGAAGAGTCCAAAAAGAAGAAAGCCGATAAGAAATAAGGATTCTCCGATCGTTCATCCAGCGGCCTCGCCGCGGGGGAATGGCCCCCCGCCTATTGAGCGGGGCCTTCTCCAGCCTTCCTCATTTTCAGAAGAATTTCGTGGGCGCACGCCTCCGGAGAGCCGGCAGTATTCACGGACAGGTGCTCGCCAGGGGCAAGTTCGTTGATGGGGTCGAAATCGCTTTTCTGCGCCATATAAATCTCCCACCTGCCATCCGACGCCTCACCCGCCTCCGTCAAACGCCTGTTCAGACGCTCCTCGAGGATTTCCTCCGGGCACAGGCATTCAACCACGAAGAAATCGGCGTGCAACCCTTCGGCAAGCGACTTCGCCTTCAACCGCTCACCGCGCCTTTTATAGGAGGCGTCGATGATGACGGGCCTGCCATCCCTGAGAATTTCCTCCGCCCGGCTCAAGGCTGCCTCGTAGGTGCGCCGCGTAACTTCCTCCGAATAGATCCCCTGCCCGAACTCCGAAAAATGATGATCCTCAGCCGGGATGTTGAGAAGCTCCTTGCGGAGGGCATCCATCTGCAGGATCTCCGCCCCCAGCGGGGCCGCCAGGTTACGGGCCAGAACGCTCTTTCCCGTCCCCATCAGGCCGGCCAGCAGGATCAGCGCCGGCCTCTCCAAACGGCCGGCACAGGCGTAGGCCAGTTCAAAGTACCGTCCCGCCGCCGCTCTGGCCCCCTCCCGCTCTTCCCGACCGACGGCCGCGTCCTGGCTTTTGAAGCCGACGACCTTCCCCCGGACATAGGCATAATAGCACTTGTAGAAATTGAGGAGCCGGCGGATCTCCTCGTCCCCCGAAAGCGAGATGTAGGCTTCGACAAAGGCCTTCCCGTATTCCGGGTAGCCGTTGAAATCAAGGTCCATGGCCAGGAAAGCCACTTCCGCGGCCACATCCTCGTAGCGGAACCGCTCATTGAACTCGATGCAGTCAAAAATGACGATTTCAGGATCGAGAAGACAGATGTGTTCGAGATGCAGATCGCCGTGGCAATCCCGGATCCGGTGGTTCTCCACCCGCCGCCGGAGCAGCCCTTCGCGTCTTTCGAGAAAATCGAGGGCCCGGGATTGGATGAAAGAGTACTGATAGGCGGGAATCGTTACGCCGATGAAGCTTCGCGTCTGTTCGAAATTTTCCTCGATATTCCTTCGAATCGTCTCCGGTCCGCCCACTTCGTCGATCGTTCCGCCTGTTTCCGCCCGGCGGTGAAAATCCTCGACTTTTCCGGCGACCCTCTCCATCGCGGCAGGCGGCAGGTCTCCCCGGGCCAGCAGCCTCTTGAGCATGCGCTCCTCCGGAATTTTTTTCATGACGACGGCATAGTCCACGACCTTCCCGGAATCGCCGAACGCCAGCCGCCCATCCGGTTTCTCGACGATCTCGACGACGTTCAGGTAGACCTCCGGGGCCAGCCTCCTGTTCAGCCTCAATTCTTCCCCGCAGTAGAATCGCCGCTTTTCGAGGGTCGTGAAATCCAGGAATCCAAAGTCCACGGCCTTCTTGATTTTATAAACAAGATCTCCGGCGATGAAGATGAAAGAAATGTGCGTCTGCAGCAGTTCAACCCGCTCCGGGCTGCCGGGATAGAACTCCGGCCGGCTCATGGCGGCAACCAGTTGAGGATGCGTTTTCTCCATTTTTTCCCCTCTGTGGATTTCCCCCGTGATGGGCGGGAATTCGATTCGCTTTTTGTCCCGAAGGCTGCCTCATCCTTTAATCAATCCGCCCAGGTTAATCAAGATGAAACTGAGAATCGCCATGGGGCGGCTGATCAGGGTTCCTCCCGCCTGTGGTGATCGCCGGCGGAGGGCTTTTCGGACGGACTCCCGGAAAGAACATTTCCCTTGCCTTTTCCCACCGGCGCCCATAAAAAGGTGAGGTCACCGGCTGGAGGCATCACCCGGCTGCGACGGCAAACCCAAGGCCTGCCGGAGCCGTCCGGGTTCTTTCCTGCCGGTTTCTGCTGGAACATCATCTTAACGTCAACTTTGACGTCCCGGAGGGAAGGTTTTATGGACAGGCAGCTAGAACGTATCGCCCGGTGGATCGTCGAGGCGAAGACGGTCGTCATCTTCACAGGGGCGGGGCTCAGCACGGAGTCGGGAATCCCCGATTTCCGCAGTCCCGGAGGCGTCTGGGACAAGTACAATCCGGAAGACTTCTATTTTGATAATTTTATCGCCTCGGAAATCTCCCGCTGGAAATACTGGCAGATGTCCACGGAAATGTACGAGCCGATGAAAAAAGCGCAGCCCAATGCCGCCCACATCGCCATTGCCGAGCTGGAAAAAATGGGAAGGCTGGATTGCGTCATTACCCAGAACATCGATAATCTCCATGTGCGGGCGGGAAGCTCGCCGGAGAAGGTCATCGAACTTCACGGCACGGCCATGTCCGTCTCCTGCCTCGACTGCCGGAAAAAATTCGACCGGGAGGAGGTGCAGAAGAAACTGAAGGAGGAAATGAAGGTACCCTACTGCGACAGCTGCGGCGGCCCTCTGAAGCCCGACACGATCTCCTTCGGCCAGGCCATGCCGGCCAGAGAAACCCAGGAGGCTTACAGCCGCTCCGCCGCCAGCGACCTGTTCATCGTGATCGGGTCTTCCCTCGTCGTTCAGCCTGCCGCATCCATGCCGGTGACCGCCAAGAGGAGCGGCGCACGGCTCGTCATCATCAACCGAGACCCGACCCCCTGCGACAGCAGGGCCGACATCGTCATCCATGACCTGGCCGGTCCCGCGATGACGGCCCTGCTGAACGGCGTAAAAAGGATCGCCCAGGGCTAAAGATCTTCTTGAACGGCGGGAGCGTGCGGTTCCGCCGCCTTCATACCGAACTGCAACTTTCCAAAAAGACGGGACACGGCTCGATGGCGCCGGGCACGTTTTCCGTCCTACGTCCGATCCAGCGCCCTCCGGATTGCCGTTCCGATCTGTTCCAGGCTGTAGGGCTTTCTGACGTACTCGCCCGCCCCAAGCTCCTGAGCCATTCTGACCCGCTCGGTCGCCGCAAAGCCGCTTACGATGATGGTCTTCTGATCGGGTCGAATTTCCCGGATTCTTCTCAGCGTCTCCAGGCCGTCGATCCCGGGGTCCATGATCATATCCAGCAGGATCAAGTCGACGTGACGGTTCTGTATATAGGCGACGGCCTCTTCTCCGCTCGATGCCGTGGCAGTTTCATAATTCAGATTGTCGAGCAGATTTTCGGCAAGCTCCCTCTGAAATTCCATGTCGTCGACAATAAGAATCGACTCTCCCCGCCCCATGCACAACGCGTCATCCCTTTTCTTCCGTTCCCGGATCATTTCCTCGCGGGAAACGGGAAAATAGAGGGTGAACGTGCTCCCTATCCCCTCATCGCTCTTCACCTCGACGTAGCCGTGATGATCCTTCACGGTTCCCCACACAATGGCCAATCCCAGCCCCGTCCCGCTTCTTCCCATGATCTTCTTTGTATAGAAGGGCTCAAAGATCTTTCCCACATCCTTTGCCGGGATTCCGCTGCCCGTGTCGGAAATGGAGAGGATAACGTAATTTCCCTCCTGAACATCGTCGTATCCGCTGATTGCGTAGTCCACGTAGCGGTTCTCCGTCCGGATCGTCACGGTGCCCGGTCCGGCAATAGCCTCCATGGCATTGGAGACGAGATTCATGACCGTCCTGGCGAGGTGGATCGACGACCCCCGGATGCTGTAGAGATCTTCCGCGAGGGCACATTTGACGAGAACCTCTCCATGGAGGGACCTCAACTTCTCGCACTCGAGGGAAGCCAGATAGTCGGAAATCAGTTTGTTGAGGTTGACCGCTTCCGAGACGGACACTCCCCGTCTTGCCAGGATCAGGAGATCCTGAATGATCGCCGAACCCTTTTCGCTGGATTGCAGAATGTGCCGCGCATTTCCCGTCAGGGAGCTGCCTTCGGGCAGCTTCGCCAGCAGCAGCTCTGCGTGACCGACCAGAACCGCCAGGACGTTGTTGAGGTCATGGGCCACTCCGCCGGCAAGCGTCCCCAGGGCCTCCATCGTTTCCGCCCGATGGAGGCGGGCCTCAATTTTTTTATACTCCGTCATATCGCGGACGCACTCTATGGCGGCGATTGTTCTCCCCCGCGAATCGCGCAGCGCCGCTGCCGTGGTGGAAAGATACCTTTCCCCTGAAGGCAGATTTGCAGCCAGGCCCTCTGCCCGCAGGATGTCTTTTCGCCCCTGGACGCCAGGATGATCCTTCTCGATGTCCCCGCTGTCGCCCGGCTCCAGGACGAAATCGACAAGAATGGGGGTTCTCCGGCCGCAGAACGGGATGGCATATTCATAATTTCCCCTGCCCAGCATGTCTTCCGCCCTGATACCGGTCAGGGCTTCCATGGCACGGTTCCAGGCGGTGACCTTCCCGTCCTGATCAACGACCATCGTGGCGTCGGGGAAAAATTCTATAATGTCCGCCTGTTCCCTCTGGGACTCCCGCAATGTTTCTTCTGCCCGCTTGAGTTCCGTTATATCCAGAAGCGAGGCAATCGTCTTGCTGGTGCCGGGAATCGAATCGAAACAGAGGACGACGTATTTGATGGCTCCATGACGATCAACAAACCGGAATTCGTCCCGCCTCCGGTCGGGGCTTTCATCCCCTTCGCGCCGACCCCGCCTGCTCAACAGCCCTTCCAGATCCTCTTGAGCGACAAATTCCGTCCAGCGCTTCTTTCCTTCAATCTCCTCTCTGCAATAGCCGGATAATTTTTCATATTCCGTGTTGACGAGGGAAATGGTTTTGTCCTTCTCCAGAACGACGGTGGCCGTTCCCGTATTCTCGAAGATTGCCCGATAAAGCTCTTCGGACTGCTTCAGGGCTTCCTCCGCCATCTTCCGCTCGGTAATGTCCATTCCAAAGGAAATCGTCCCCGTTATCTCCCCCTGTTCAACGAGCACGCTGTTACGCCAGGCGATGTAACGCTCCTCACCGGATCTGGTGAGAATGGAATTATCGAATTTCCTGGGAACCCTGTCGTTCAGAAGCCCGGAAAACTCCCTGCAGATCTGCTCATAACCGGCCTGCGGCACCATCACCTTGCACCAGTTTTTGCCCTTCAACTCGTCCATGGTGTACCCGGTGATCTCTTCCGCCGCCGGGTTGAACATCCTCAGGTTGCCCTGGGTATCCAGACCCACGACCAGGATATTGGCGGTCTGAATCAGTTCCTTGGCAAAGTCCCTGGCTGCCTTCAGCTCCTCTTCAAGCCGCTTGAGCTCCCTGCCCGATTGATCCAGCTCATCCGTTTTCAGGCGCATTTCCGCCAATTCGGCCATGAGCTGCTCCCTGGTCTTATCCTCATCTTTCATCATGAAAACATCTCTCCGGAGGAACCTGTAAACACCTGTTGACGCTTCCTGAAGATACGCGTTCCGCCCCTGATCGTCCCCGGCCCGCACCGGATCAGCGGAAGGGACGCCCCCCCCGGGCGCCGCCGATGCTTCCTGGACCGGGAAAATGGAATTTCAAGATTCATTCCCTTTTCTCCCTTTCGCGCCATCTATCTGAAGGGATGGCCGGCCGTCGGACCTCCCGTTCATCAGAAAATCCCCATCCAGTGGATGCTCTCGAAAGCCTTGACTGCGTTCGTGCCTTATAATAGATTGCCGGAAAAGCGCTGGCTTGTCCCTCCATAATGAATGAATTTTTAAAGGAGATGGTTTGAAATGGCTGAGGTTGGGGAAGTGGTCATCCGGGAGTTGGAGGAAAAGGATTTGAAGGCCATCATCGAAATTGACCGGAAGCTGCTGGGTCAGAGCAGACCGGAGTACTGGCAGCTGAAGGTCGAGCTGTCAGAGCAGGCATCCCCCCTGGCTTCACTGGTTGCGGACAACGGAGGCCGGGTCGTGGGGTTTGTCCTGGGCAATGCCAGCGGATGGGAATTTGGAATCCCTGATACGGTAGGCTGGATCGACACGCTCGGTGTAGACCCGGCTTATCATCACCAGGGAATCGGTCGGCTTCTTCTTTTCGAAATGATCGGAAACATGAAAAAAGTCGGCGTGGAAAAGATCTATACCCTGGTGAGCTGGCGATCCGGAAACCTGCTCGAGTTCTTTGACAAGCTGGGCTTTCAGCGGGGGGACATGATCAACCTGGAACTGGACATACGAGGGAGGTCCATGTGAACGATCCGCATCTGGAGCGCCGCTTTACGAACCTGGTCGAGATTCTTCGCCGCCTCCGCTCCCCCGGGGGATGCCTCTGGGACCGGCAGCAGAAGAAAGAGGATATCGGCCGGTATCTCCTGGACGAATCCTACGAAGTGCTCGATGCCGTCGCTGGCGGTTCGCCGGAGGAATTGAAGGAAGAGCTGGGGGACCTGCTCTTTCAGATCCTTTTCCTGGCGCAGCTCGCTGAAGAGGCCGGCGAATTCGGAATCGGCGAGGTCCTGGATGACATCGGCGCCAAGATGATCCGCCGCCATCCACACGTGTTCGGGAACCGGGAGGTGAACAGCGTCGCCGATATCCGGGCCAACTGGGAAGAGATCAAAAGGAATACCGAGAAAAAGTACGAGAAGCATGCGAGCCTCCTGGATAAAGTCCCCCGCTCTCTGCCCGCTCTGATGCGCGCCCAGAAGGTGTCCGCACTGGCCTCGAAGTGCGGATTCGATTGGCCGAACGCCGAGGAGGTGCTCGCCAAAATTGAGGAGGAATTCTCAGAACTGAAAGCGGCGATTATCGCAGGGGACCACAGGAACATCGAGGAGGAAACGGGAGACGTCCTCTTTTCGCTGGTGAATCTCTGCCGCTTTTTTTCCATGGATGCCGAGCAGAGCCTATCGAAGACGATCCTCAAATTTCGAACGCGATTTGGCTATATTGAGGAACAACTGAAAAAGCAGGGGAAATCCCCCGAGGAGGCCACCCTGGAAGAGATGGACCATTTGTGGAACAAAGCCAAGTTTGAATTAGAGGAATAGGCCCCTTATGAAATTCTTTCTCTGTGTCCTGGGAATGGTCTTCATTGTCGAAGGCCTCCCTTATGTCGCCTTTCCCGGAAAGCTCAAAGCCTACCTGTCCAGACTTATCACCCTTCCGGACTCGACCCTGCAGTTCCTGGGGCTGATTGCCATGCTCTTCGGCGTTCTTCTGGTTTACTTTGGAAGAAGCTGAAACAAGATCATTGACTTTCCCTGTGAATTTGGATTATCAGGACCGCAGCATCGGCGGCGGAGCCCGAAAACGGGAGGGAAGCCGCCCCTGCACATCAGGAGTAAGGACAGGGGCCGTCACGAGATGAAGCTGAAAGACTTCCATTACGATCTCCCGCAATCCAGGATTGCGCAGCATCCATGCGCCCAGCGGGATCACGCCCGCATGATGGTTCTTGACCGCCGGGAAGCGCGTCTTCAGCATCGTCATTTCTTCGATTTCCCCGAATTTCTGCAGGAGGGCGACTGCCTCGTCATCAACGACTCCAAGGTGATTCCGGCCCGTCTCATCGGAACAAAGGAGACGGGAAGCCGCATCGAGGTTCTTCTCCTTTCCCGCCGCCCCGATCCGCGCCGCCCGTCGGAAGACGTGACGGCGGCCTCGCCCCCGGCTGAACCAGGCGCCGAAGAAACATGGGAGGTGCTTCTCAAGCCGGGCAAGCGGGTTTCCATCGGAACGAAAATTTTTTTCGGGGATTCGAACTGGGCCTCGGTCAGAGAGAGGGTCAGCGAAAAGAAGTGGCGGGTGGCCTTCTTCACGGCCCTGCCCTTTGATCTGTTTCTCCAGCAGTTCGGCAAGGCTCCCCTGCCCCCCTACATCAAGCGGAAACGGGAGGATGGACCGGCGCCGCAGGACCGTGAGCGCTATCAGACCATTTATGCCCGCCATCCAGGTTCCGTCGCCGCGCCGACGGCGGGGTTCCACTTTTCGGAAACGCAGTTTCGGGCCCTGCAGGACCTTGGAGTTGCCATTGCCCCCGTGACCCTTCACGTCGGGTTCGGCACCTTTACCCCCATAGAAGCGGAGAACGTGGAGGACCACGTCATGGAGAAGGAATCGTTCTCTCTTTCCCCGGAATCGGCGGATCGGATCAATTCCGCCCGTCGGGTCATCGCCGTCGGAACGACCTCCACCAGGGTCCTGGAATCCGCGTCGGACGGTCATGGCCGCGTCCGGCCGATGGCCTCCTCTTCCAGCCTCTTCATCTATCCGGGATACCGCTTCAGGCGCGTGGATGCCCTGCTGACGAACTTTCATCTTCCCCAGTCGTCCCTGTTCCTCCTCGTGTGCGCCTTTGCCGGAAGGGATCTGATCTTCAAGGCCTATGCCGAGGCCGTGCAGGAGGAATACCGCTTCTACAGTTACGGCGACTGCATGCTGATTCTCTGAGCGGCCCGCTTCCCCGGAAGGATGGTTTGGATGACCTTATGCCCCCGATAAAACAACATTTCAAGGTTCTGGAGACGGATCCGGGATCCGCGGCCCGGTGCGGCCTGCTCTCCACGCCTCACGGCGACGTCCGCACTCCGGCGTTCATGCCGGTGGGAACCCAGGGCACGGTGAAGTCCCTGGCTCCCGACACGGTCAAGGAGCTCGGCGCGGAGATGATCCTCTGCAATACATACCACCTCTACCTGAGGCCGGGGCACGGACTCATCGCCTCCCTGGGCGGGCTGCACTCCTTCATGAACTGGCATGGCCCCATCCTGACCGACAGCGGCGGCTTTCAGGTCTACAGCCTGGGGAAGCTCCGGAAAATCACGCCTGAAGGCGCCATCTTTCAGTCCCATATCGACGGTTCCCGCCACAGGCTCACCCCGGAGCTGGCCGTTGAAATCCAGGAGGCGCTCCATTCCGACATCATGATGTGCCTCGATGAATGTACGCCCTACCCGGCCACCTTCCGGGAGGCGGAGTCCTCCCTTTCCCTGACCCTCTCCTGGGCGGAAAGGAGCCGGAAGGCCAGGGCGGACTCTTCTGACCAGGCCCTCTACGGCATCGTCCAGGGCGGGATGTATTCCGAATTGAGAAAGCGGGCGGTTGAAGCCATTTCGGCCATGAACTTTGACGGCTACGCCCTGGGAGGCCTCAGCGTTGGAGAACCCAAGGCGCAGATGGAGCAGATCGTCCAGGAAACGGCCCCCCTTCTTCCAGCAGACCGGCCGCATTATCTCATGGGCGTGGGGACACCGGAGGACATCGTAAAGGCGGTGGATTGCGGCATTGACCTCTTCGACTGCGTCATGCCCACCCGCTGCGCACGCCATGGATTGTTGTTTACAAATGCGGAAAAGGTTGTTATAAAAAACGCCCGTTATCGGGAAGACAACGGGCCTCTGGACAGTGAATGCGACTGCTACACCTGCCGGAACTTCTCGCGGGCCTACCTGAGGCATTTATATGTGGCGGGAGAAATCCTGGCCATGACCCTGAATACTCTTCACAACATCCGCTATTACATGCGCCTCATGGAGCAGATTCGCAACGCCATAGGATGCGGTCAATACGCGGCTTTTAAAACCCGGTTTCTGGAGAGCCGGCTGAAGGCGTAAGCCTGGAATCCTGACCCGCAAAGATTTCATAACGGAAACAACTTAAAGGAGGACAAAGAATTGACAGACTTAGCTCATGCCATGGGAAACCTGGGAGGAGGGGGGCCGGCAGGTGGAGATGTCTCTTTCCTGATCATGATGGCCGTCATATTCGGCATTTTTTATTTCCTGCTGATCCGACCGCAGCAGAAGAAGCAGAAGGAGCTCAAGGAAATGCTGGCCAACCTGAACCACGGCGACGTCGTGGTGACCTCGGGGGGCATTCACGGAAAAATTGCCGCCATGACCGGCGACGTCATAACCCTTGAAGTGGCCGACAAGGTCCGCATCAAGGTTTCGAGAAGCTTTATTGCGGCCGTCCTTGAAAAATCGGGGGATAAGGCCGGAAAGGAATAGTCGAAAAGGGGAATCCTATGTTCGGAAGTCTGAAAGTTCGAAGTATTTTTGCCCTTGTCGTCATCCTGGTTGCGGTCTTCTATCTGGTTCCCACCATGACGTCGGAGCTCCCGGAATTCTGGGAAAAGAAGCTCCCCAAGGACAAGATTCACCTGGGGCTCGACCTGCAGGGCGGGATGCATCTTGTCCTCGAGGTGGAGGCAGACAAGGCCATTGAAGCAACCCTGGAACGAACGTCCGTCGATCTCAAGGAGGCGCTGATGGACAAACGAATCCGCTTCCGCCGTCTGGAGCGGACCGCCAATCAGACCCTCTCGGTTGAACTGCCGGACAGCGCCTCGCGGATGGCCTTTGAAAAAAGTCTCCGGGAATCCTATCCGGATCTGGAAATCCTATCTGCGGAAACCGTGGAGGGAGTCGAACGGGTGTCCCTGGGCATGAATGAGAAGCGGAAGGAAGAAATCCGCAAACTGGCGATCGAGCAGAGCCTGGAAACCATCCGAAACAGGGTCGACCAGTTCGGCATTACGGAGCCGGAAATCGTCCCCCAGGGAAAGGACCGCATCCTCATCCAGCTCCCGGGGATCAAAGATCCCGCCCGGGCCAAGAGCCTGATCGGCAAAACGGCTCTTCTGGAATTCAAGCTTGTCGACGAGGAGCACAGCCTCGAGGAAGCCCTCAGAGGCAGTGTACCCGAGGGCGACATCATTGCCTACGAGCGGAAGATCGACCCCATGTCCGGAAAGAGTGTGGAAGTTCCCTATCTGCTGAAGGGCAAGGCCATGCTGACCGGCGACGCGCTGGAAAACGCCCAGGTTAAGATCAGCGACCGTTTCGGCGAACCTCATGTCGCCTTGAAGTTCAATGCACGCGGGGCTGCCGATTTCGAGCGGATCACGGGCGAAAATGTCAAAAAGCGCCTGGCCATCGTCCTCGATGGCATCGTCCATTCCGCTCCAGTGATCCAGGAAAAGATTTCCGGGGGGCAGGCGCAGATTACCGGCTCCTTCACCATGGATGAGGCCCGCGACCTTGCCATCGTGCTTCGCGCCGGTGCGCTGCCCGCTCCGGTCAAGATCCTGGAGGAGAGGACCGTGGGGCCATCCCTCGGAAAGGACTCCATTGATATGGGGATCTGGTCGAGCGTCATCGCCGGCATTCTTGTCATCGCCTTCATGATTTTCTACTACAGGCTGTCCGGCATCGTGGCGGATATCGCACTGGTCCTCAATCTCATTCTCCTCATGGGCGCCATGGCCGCCTTCAAGGCAACCTTGACCCTTCCAGGCATCGCCGGCATCGTTCTCACCATCGGAATGGCGGTGGATGCCAACGTGCTGATTTTCGAAAGGACCCGGGAAGAACTCCGGACGGGGAAAACGCCCCGCGCCGCCATTGACGCCGGTTACAACAAGGCTTTCCTGACGATTCTGGACTCCAACGTCACCACGCTGGTGGCCGCCCTCTTCCTCTTCGGCTTCGGAACGGGCCCGATCAAGGGGTTCGCCGTTACCCTGACCATCGGGATCATCGTCAGCATGTTCACCGCGATCGTTGTCACGAGAATCATCTTTGACTACTTCATATGGAACCGCAAGATTTCGTCCATCAGCATATAAAACCGGCAACGGGCATTTGAACCTTCGAGGAGATCTTCATGGAAATCATTAAATCGGAAACCCATTTTAATTTCGTCGCCATGATGAAAATGGCCGCCATAGCCTCCCTGGTCTATATCCTGATCGGAATCGGTTCCATCTTCTGGCATGGAGGCCTGAATTTCGGAATCGATTTTGCGGGAGGGACCTTGATCCAGATCCGGTTCAGCGGAGAGACCTCTGTCGAAAAGCTCCGGCAGGTCTTCAAATCCATCGGCCTGGAAAACAGCATCATCCAGGAGTTCGGACCGCATGAAATGGTGGTGAGAATCCCGGTTACGAATGTGGATCTCAAGGGGCTCTCCGGCCAGGTTGAAAACGCCCTCCAGGGAGCCTACGGCCAGGGTGCCACGGAGATTCGCAGGCTGGAATCCGTGGGGCCGAAAGTCGGCCGGGATCTGACGCGGAAGGCCCTGCTGGCCATCATCTTCTCATGGATCGGCATTCTCGTTTATGTGGGCTTTCGCTTCGAATTCCGTTATGCCCTGGGCGGGATCATCGCCCTCATTCACGATGTCCTGGTTACGATCGGAACCCTTTCCCTGTTGAACAAGGAGTTCGATCTGAACATCGTCGCAGCCATGCTCACGATCATCGGTTATTCCATCAACGACACCATCGTCATTTTTGACCGGATCCGTGAAAATACTCGGAAAAACATGAAGATGCCCCTTATGGACGTGATCAATCTCAGCGTGAATCAGACCCTGAGCCGAACCATTCTGACCTCCTTCACGGTGCTGATCGTCCTGGTGGTCCTGTTCTTCTTCGGCGGTTCAGTCATCCACGACTTTGCCTTCACGCTGCTGGTAGGCTGTCTTGCCGGAGTTTACTCGACTGTTTTTATTGCCAGCCCCATCGTGCTGGCCTTTGAAAGGATCCGGCCCTCCCGGATGAAAGGTAAGAAATAGGGTTGCCGCCTCTGGAAACCGCCGGATGGTCGCTTTTCTTCGCCGTCCTGATTGTCGGCCTGTATGCCAACATCTACGGACTGCCGGGGACCGTGCTCATCTTTATCGACGTCCTGGTCTACGCTTCGGTTACAGGCTTCTGCACGATCGGAAAGGCATTGCTTGTTTCCCTTCTTGCCATCGCTCTCCTGGCTGAGGGCCTGGAGCTGATTCTTTATGCCGCCGGCGCGTCCCGCTTCTCCGTCTCGAAAAAGGGTATCGCCGTTTCGGTCCTCGGCAGCGTGGCCGGGGCGCTCCTGTTGACCCGTTATCTCTACGGTCTGGGAACCCTGGCTGGAATCTTTCTCGGCGGGTTCCTGGGGATTCTGCTCATGGAGCTGATGCACCAGATGCAGCTGAGGCCCTCCATGCGCAGGACGAAAGGCTCGATTCTGGGACGGTCCGCAGGGACTCTGACAAAGGGGGGGCTGGCCCTGTCGATGATGGTCCTGGCTCTGATGAGCATTTACTCCTAGAAAACCCAAGGATATCTCTATGGCAAAAAGGAAATCAAAATTTCGGGAATACGCCGAGGCCATTGTTATTGCCCTGATCATCGCCTTCTTCATCCGGACCTTCGTGATCCAGGCGTATAAAATCCCCTCCGGATCGATGAAACCGACCCTTCTGGTGGGCGATCATATCCTCGTCAACAAATTTCTCTACGGGATCAAGGTCCCCCACTTCCGCAACACCATCTTCCCCATCAATGAACCGCAGAGGGGGGACGTCGTGGTTTTCATTTATCCGGAAGACCGGAGCAAAGACTTCATCAAGCGGGTGATTGCCGTCAGCGGTGACACGGTGGAAATCCGCAACAAGAAGATTTACCTCAACGGAAAGCTTTATAAGGACGGCAAGGGGGTTTATGTCGATTCGTTCATCCTTCCAGGGTCTCTTCAGCCCCGGGACAATTTCGGACCCGTGACCGTTCCCCCCTCCTCCCTCTTCGTGATGGGTGACAATCGGGATCAGAGCTATGACAGCCGCTTCTGGGGATTCGTAGACCTGAAGGACGTTCTCGGAAAAGCCATCGTCATCTACTGGTCATGGGACCGGGAAAATCGCGGCGTGCGCTGGGATCGGCTGGGTGATCTTCTCCATTAGGGAGGCCGCTTTCAGAGGACGGCAGCCAGCACCGTGGCCAGGGACAGAACAATCAGCACGGCAACGGTCAGCCAGGAAATGAGATTCATGACGGTTCCGTTGGTGTGCTCCCCCATGATTTTCCTGTCGTTGACAAGCAGGAGGATGAAGATCAGGATCACGGGAAGCAGAAGCCCGTTGACCACCTGGGTATAGTACATGATGGGAATCAACGGAACATTCGGCAACAGGATAATCCCCGCCCCCAGGATGATCATGATGGAATAGAGCCCGTAGAACTGCGGCGCTTCGAGAAACTTGCGGTTCAGGCTCGATTCCCAGCCAAAGGCTTCGCAGATCGTGTAGGCCGTGGACAACGGCAGGATGGAGGCGGCAAACAGCGAGGCGTTCAAAAGGCCGAAGGCAAACAGACCGGAACAGTAAGTTCCTGCCATCGGCTTCAAAGCCAGGGCCGCGTCCTTGGCCGTTTCGACCCGGATCCCCGCCTGGTAGAGCGTGATGGCGCAGAGCATGATGATGAAGAAGGCCACCACGTTGACCATCACGGAACCGACCACCACATCCAGGCGGGTATAGGGGTAGTCCTCGACCTGCAGCCCCTTGTCGACCACGGAAGACTGGAGATAGAACTGCATCCAGGGCGCAATGGTCGTCCCCACGATACCCACCGCCATGGTCAGATATCCGGCGTCGAAACGCAGAGAAGGCGTCACGGTCGCACGTCCGATTTCTCCCCAGTCGGGGTTTGCCGTGAAGCCGGAAATGATGTACGAAAAGTAGAAGACGCAGGCGGTGAGAAAAACCTTTTCCACGGACTTGTAGCTGCCCTTAACCACCAGCCACCAGACAAAAACGGCACCGAAGGTTACCGACAGATATTTGCTCAAGCCGAAGATCTCCATGCTGGCCGCCAAACCGGCAAACTCGGCAACCGTATTGCCCAGGTTGGTCAGAAAAAGGACAATCATGAGATAGAAGGTGATTCTGGCACCGAATCGCTCGCGGATGAGGTCGGACAGCCCTTTTCCGGAAACAACGCCCATCCGGGCGCCCATCTCCTGAATGATGACAAGGGCGACCGTTATGGGAATCAGAAGCCACAGGAGGGAAAGGCCGTAATGGGCTCCGGCCAGGGAGTAGGTCGTGATTCCGCCTGCATCGTTGTCCACGTTGGAGGTGATGATCCCCGGCCCGACAAAGGCAAGCAGAACTCCGAGAGACTTCCAGAATCTCTTCGAGGAAATGGCGTGGAATCGATCGCGGATTGATCCGAGAAAACCGTCACCGGGCATAGGTGGCCACCATCGTCTTTCATCGCCTTATTTCCCCAGTCTTGGTGCAACCACTTCGAGCAGATCCTTGAACATGATGACCCCCTGCAGCCTCATCTGATCATCCACCACCGGGATGGCCATGATGCCGTACTTGGCAAAATCGCTGGCAATCGAATCTTTGTCCTCATCAAGCTCGACCGTGACGACCCGTCGGAACATCAGGTCTGAAAGGCAGGTCTCCGGCAGGGCGACCAGCAGCTCTCTGAGACTCAAAAGCCCCAGGAGGTGCTCCTCTTCATCGACAACATACAGGTAATAGACAAAATCCAGATCTTCGGCCTCCCGGTGGACCACCTGAAGGGCCTCCATAACCGTCGTCTGCGGCAGGAAGCTCAGGTAGGCCGTCGTCATGAGCCCCCCGGCCGTTTCCTCAGGGTGGGCAAGAAGCTCCTTGACATCATCGGCAATGTCCTGCTCCATGGCCTCGAGAATGTCTTCCGCCTTGTCCCTGGGAAGATCCGCCAGCAGGTCCGCCGCATCACTCAGGGACATTTCCTCGATAATATCGCTGGCCTGTTCAACGTCCATATTCTCGATCAGGGTGACCTGGATCTTCGGATCCGTTTCCTCCAGCGTTTCCGCCGCGGTTTCCACATCCAGGGACTGGAAAACCGCCGTGCGCTGGCGGATATCGAGCTCTTCGATAATGTCGGCGATATCCGCCGGGTGAAGCTGGGCTAACCGGCTTTCTGCAACGTTCAGGCGCAGAAGGCCCGGTGAAGACAGCGGCTGGACAAACTGCCAGGAGATGAACTGATCGGGCAGGTCGTATTCAAAAAGCCCCTTCAGGAGATAATCCGTCACCTTTTCCAGGCCGACCCGCCGCATGAGGCCCCGAAAGCCCACATCCACATGGATCAGGTAAAGGCCTCCCCGGGCCATGAGGAACTGGAGATCATTGACTCGCCGCACCTTGGCGCCATTGGTGTCAACAATCTGCTTATCCAGGAGGCTTTCCTTCAGCCAGATCTCCTCCGCCTCCGTCCCCCCTTCCCAGGAGGTGTCCGCTTCCCGGGTGTCAACCACGAAGCATCCGTTCACTTCGACAAGATTCCGCCAGGGCATGATCACCGGCGTCCCGCGGTGGTCCGGCTTCACCAGGACACCGCTTACGGAGGGATAAGGTTCACCAAGAGGGACCACCACATCAAGGATCTGGCCCAGGGGCCGCCCCTTGACATCAATCATTTTTTTCCTCAGGATCTGGCTCAAAAACAAAAAAACCTGAGGTTCGTATTCAGCCGCCATACATTTTCCCTCCAGGTGCAGTGCGTATAACATTATTGACCGGTAAAAAAAAGATTTTTCCCCCGGACGGCCTTCCCTTTTATGGCATCCTGAAAACGGCGGTCTTAACTCTCCGAAATCACATTGCGGCTTGACAGAACAGGAATATTCTACTAGAAGCATCTCCAATAGGAACAGTGAGCATGAGGCAAGGAATGACCCTGGTAACAATCGGCTTTCATACAGAGAGACCAGCCTTCTCAATTTACGGGAAGGTTTTTTTTTGCCGAACGATAGTCGTTACAGAAACACTGCGGGAAATCCCGGTCTTCGGCTTTTTTCTATGATGCGGCAGCAGAAATCCAGGAAAGGAATCCGGGAAAATGCAAAAGAAACTGGTCATGGATGCAGCGGAGATCGACCGATCGCTGACTCGCATCGCCTATGAGATCCTCGAAAAGAATAAGGGCGTAACCGATCTGGTTCTAGTGGGCATTCGGACGGGAGGCGTTTTTCTCGCAGAACGTCTACAGAAAAAAATCTTCGACATTGAAGGGGTTAAAGTCCCTTCGTGCATCCTGGATATCACGATGTACCGTGACGATCTGCTTTCAGCTCACAGGAAGCCCAGGATCATGAAGACGGAGATCCCCTTCAGCCTCGATAAGAAGAAGGCCATCCTCGTTGACGACGTTCTCTTCACGGGAAGGACCATCCGGGCCGCCATGGATGCCCTCATCGATTTTGGACGCCCTCAATCGATCCAGCTTGCCGTCCTGATCGACCGCGGGCATCGTGAACTTCCCATAAGGGCTGATTTCGTCGGGGCGAATCTTCCCTCTTTCCTCTGGGAGGAAATCAGCGTCAACCTGATTGAGAAGAACGGTCGTGATGAAGTGGTCGTCGAGGACAGCAACTAGAGGAAATGCCGGCAGAAAATAAACCCGTTCGTCTATGGAAATCAGGAGTTGTGCCATGAAGTGGGAACGTAAGGATCTTCTGGGGATCAAGGACCTATCCGGGGAGGAAATATCCCTGATTCTCGACACGGCGGAGTCTTTTCTCGAGGTATCCACGCGTGACATCAAAAAGGTGCCGACTCTCCGCGGTAAAACGATCATCAATTTTTTTGTCGAGGCCAGTACCCGGACCCGCACCTCCTTTGAAATCGCCGGCAAGCGCCTGAGCGCCGACACCATCAATATCTCGGCCTCCACGAGCAGTCTGGTCAAGGGGGAAACCCTGGCGGATACAGCAAGGAACCTCGAAGCCATGAATCCGGACGTGATCGTGATCCGCCACAGCTGCGCCGGAGCGCCTCACATGCTGGCCCGGCTGGTCAGACAGTCCATCATCAATGCCGGCGACGGTGCCCATGAGCACCCCACCCAGGCGCTGCTCGACATGATGACGATACGGAGCCGCAAGGGCACCCTCTCCGGGTTGAACGTGACCATCGTCGGCGACATCGCCCACAGCCGCGTCGCCCGTTCCAACATCTACGGATTGAACAAAATGGGGGCCCATCTGACTGTGGCAGGCCCCGCCACCATGATGCCGAGGGACATCCGGGAACTGGGGGTCAAGGTATCCTTTCGCCTGGAGGAGGCCCTTCAAGACGCGGATGTGGTCATGATGCTCCGGATTCAGACGGAGCGGGAACAGCGGAGCGTCTTTCCCTCCCTTCGGGAATATTCCGCGTTTTACTGCCTGAACGGGGACAACATCCAACGGGCCAGACCGGATGTCCTGGTCATGCACCCTGGTCCCGTCAATCGCGGCGTGGAGATCTCTCCCGAAATAGCCGACGGGGCGAACTCCGTCATTCTGGAACAGGTCACCAACGGGGTCGCCGTCCGGATGGCCCTTCTTTATCTTCTGACAGGAGCCATAGAATGAGCATACTGCTGAAAGGAGGCAGAGTCGTCGACCCCTCCCGGAATCTCGATGGTGTGAAAGATATCCTCATCGAGGAAGGAAAGATTGCCGCCATCGCGGATTCCATGGACGACACCACAGGAGAAACACGCGTTGTGCACCTTGCGGGCAAAGTCGTTCTGCCCGGCCTTGTGGACATGCACACCCATCTGCGGGAACCCGGGTATGAATACAAGGAAACCATCCGCTCAGGCAGCGAAGCGGCTGCGGCCGGGGGATTTACTTCAATCGCCTGCATGCCGAACACCGACCCCGTCAACGACAGCCGGGCCGTGACGGAATACATCGTGAAGCGGGCCGGGGAGTGCAACCTTGTCCATGTCTATCCCGTAGCCGCCATCTCCCTCAAGTCCGAGGGAAGGACCCTTGCAGAATTCGGCGATTTGAAAGAGGCCGGCGCGGTCGCCTTTTCCGACGACGGAAAGCCCGTCGTGGACAGCGGCCTCATGAGACGGGCCCTGGAATATGCCTCTTCGCTGGGCCTGGTGATTATCCCCCACTGCGAAGATCTTTCGCTGTCTGCCGGCGGCCTCATGAACGAGGGGCGGATCTCCACGGAGCTGGGGCTTCCCGGCATCCCCACTCTGGCCGAAGAGGTGATGATCGCCCGCGACCTTCTTCTCGCCGAATATACCGGGGCGGCCCTGCACATCTCCCATGTGAGCTCCGCCGGATCCGTACGGATGATCCGCGACGCCAAAGCACGGGGAATCCCGGTCACGGCGGAAACAGCGCCCCACTATTTCACCCTGACGGACGAAGCCCTTCGGGATTTTGACCCCTCCTTCAAGGTCAATCCCCCCCTGAGGAGCCCCCTGGATCGGAAGGCCATCCGGGAAGGACTGCGGGACGGCACCCTCGATGTGATCGCCACGGACCATGCGCCCCATGCCGCCACCGACAAGGAGGTGGAATTTGAATATGCCGCCAGCGGCATCTCCGGCCTTGAAACGGCGCTTGCCCTGAGCCTCAGGCTCGTCGATGACGGGCTTTTGACCCTTTCGGAACTGGTCCGGAAGATGAGCACCAATCCGGCCAAGATCCTGAACATCCCGGGGGGAGCGCTCCTTCCGGGAGCCGACGCGGACATTACGGTCTTCGATCCCGACAGGAGCTGGATCGTCGACCCCCTCAGCTGGCGTTCAAAAGGGAAAAATTCCCCCTTCTTCGGCTGGACGCTAAAGGGGAAAGTGCTCATGACCCTGGTGAAAGGGAGAGTCGTTTATTCGGAAGATTAGGAGGCGGCCCGCCCGAAGCCGGCAGCGTCCTCTTTGAATGTTCAGACATGAATGCTCGAGCCACTCACAAAACCGAGGGAATCGTTCTGAAGGCGCTGAACTACGGCGACTCGGATCTGATTGTGACCTTCTACACCCGGGATTTCGGAAAGCTGACCGCCATCGCCAAGGGGGCGAGAAACAGCCGTAAACGGTTTGTCAATGTTCTTGAGCCCTTCTGCTGTTCCTCCCTCCTTTTCGCCCGGAAGCAGCGGGATCAGCTGGCCTGGCTGGAAAGCTGCCACCGGCTCAATGAATATCCTCAAATCCGCAAATCCCTGGACCGAACCCTTCTTGCCTCGTATCTCATCGATCTCGTCGATCATTTCTCTTCAGAGGAGAAAACGGATCCGGAACTCTTCCTGCATCTGCAGACCTTTCTGTCGCTTATTGAAGAGGGGGACACCTCGGAACGACTTCTGCGCTTCTTCGAGATCCGTCACCTGAAGCTTTCCGGTTTCGCACCGGCGCTTGACCGCTGCATCCTGTGCAACTCGCCCCTGGATTCGCGGCAGCAGTACGTGTTCAGCATCGCCCAGGGCGGCCTGCATTGCCGGTCCTGCTTTTCCAAATCGCCGGATTCCAACATCCTGCCGGTTTCCCTCGGCACCATCAAGACCCTCCTTCTCGGGAAGGAAATCGAAGCGGGAAAGATGAAGCGGATCCTGTTCTCGGGGCAGACCGCCCGGGAAAGCAAGTCGCTCCTCTCCCTCTTTATCGGCCATATCCTCGGAAAGGAGCTGAAGTCCCTCAAGGTTCTTGACGAAATCCAGTCAATGGGCGTGTAAACCCGGTCCCGGATCACACGTGACCGCCGGAGGCAAAGCGCGGCAGCACGCCGGCGCCCGGAGAGGCAGGCCAGGGGTCCGATCCGGTCGCCGAAGGAGAACGTTCCCGGCGGCGGAATCGGGTAGCGCGGCTTTTTCGTGTTGACACGAAGACCTCATCATGTTAGGTAGCCGCCGGAACTTCTTAAAAATAATGGGAATATGCAATAAAGCACAGGAGGCACAAGGTGACTTTTCAGGAACTGATCTTTGCCCTTGAACACTATTGGGCGAATCAGGGCTGCGTGATTCAGCAGCCCTACGATATCGAAGTGGGTGCAGGGACCTTCAATCCCGCCACCTTCCTGCGGGCCCTGGGTCCGGAACCCTGGAATGTGGCCTACGTGGAGCCGTCCCGCCGGCCGACGGACGGCCGTTACGGCGAAAACCCGAACCGCCTGCAGCACTACTACCAGTATCAGGTCATCATGAAGCCCTCGCCCCTGAACATCCAGGATCTCTACCTGGACTCTCTCCGTAGCTTCGGCATCGATCCGCTGGATCATGACATCCGCTTTGTGGAAGACGATTGGGAATCACCCACCGTTGGGGCCTGGGGCCTGGGCTGGGAAGTCTGGCTGGACGGCATGGAGATCTCCCAGTTCACCTATTTCCAGCAGGTGGGCGGCATCGATGTGAAGCCCGTCTGCGCTGAGCTGACCTACGGCATTGAACGCATCGCCATGTATATCCAGGGGATCGACAATGTCTATGATCTACAATGGAGTGAGAACATCAAATATGGAGATGTTCATCACCAGGGCGAAGTGGAATTCTCCACCTACAACTTCGAAATTGCCGACGTGGACATGCTGAGAAAACTCTTCGATGCCTATGAAGCGGAAGCCATCCGGACGGCGGAGAAGGACCTGGTTCTTCCCGCTTACGACTACTGCCTCAAATGCTCGCACACCTTCAACCTCCTCAACGCCCGCGGAGCGATCAGTGTGGCCGAACGGACCAGCTACATCGGAAGAGTCCGAAACCTGGCCAGGCTTTCCGCCGAAGGATACATCCGTCAGCGGGAGCGCATGGGATTTCCCCTGCTGAACAGAGCAGAAGCCTAGAGCCGGGGTCTGGTTTCGAAGAAATCCAACACGACGCTTTTTGAAAAGCAATCCATAACGATGAAAAGATGGGAGAGTCAGATGAGCAACGAACTGCTGCTGGAGATAGGGACGGAGGAAATTCCTGCCGCCTTTATTCCCAAGGCGCTGAACGACATGAGTTCACTGATCCGCAAAGCGCTGACCGATGAACGGATTTCATACGGAACGATCCGGACCTTCGGAACCCCCCGACGGCTCTGTCTGGCCGTGGCCGATGTGGCCGAGAGGCAGGAGGATCAGCTGATTGAAAAGCTCGGCCCCGCGAAAAGGGTCTCCTTTGATTCCCAGGGAAATCCCACCAAGGCGGCCCTGGGCTTTGCAAAGGGGCAGGGCGTCGACATCTCAGAAGTCGGCACCCTGTCGACCGACAAGGGGGAATACCTCTGCATCCGCAAACACATTTCCGGCCAGGACAGCGCTTCCCTGCTTCCGGAAATCCTATCCAGGCTGGTGGCGTCTCTTTCCTTCAAAAAGTCCATGCGGTGGGGAGACCTGGACTTCCGTTTCGCCCGCCCGATCCACTGGATTCTTGCCCTGTACGGCGGCGCCGTGGTCCCCTTCCGGATTGAAACCATTGAGAGCGGAAACCTGTCCCGGGGGCACCGGTTCATGAAGCCCGAGGCATTCCCCGTCTCCAACCTGTCCGAATATCTCGAAGGGACACGGGACCATTTTGTAATGGTCGATCCCGGGGAGCGCAAGCGGATCATTCTCGAGGAGGCGCGCAAAGCCGCAGCCGCCGTATCCGGCCGCATCCTGGAAAACGGCGATCTGCTGGAAACGGTGACGTACCTCGTGGAGTACCCCACCGTTGTCTGCGGCAGCTTTGACCGGAAATACCTGGACCTTCCCGGGGAGGTCCTGACCACCTCCATGATGTCCCATCAGAAATATTTCCCCGTCGTCGATTCGGCGGGTCAGCTGCTGCCCTATTTCATCACGGTCAACAATACCCTGGCCCGGGACCCCGCCGTTGTAAAGCGGGGGAATGAAAAAGTCATCCGGGCGAGGTTGTCCGATGCCCAGTTCTTCTTTGAGGAAGATCAGAAAACGCCCCTTGAGGACCGCGTCGAGGGGCTCCAGCAGGTCGTCTTCCACACACTGCTGGGGACTTCCTACGAAAAGGTTCAGCGCTTTCGAAAACTTGCGGCCTATATCGCCGAGCGCATCGGCCCCTCTCTGAAAGACCGGGTGGATCGCGCATCCCTGCTGGCCAAGGCCGACCTGGACACCCAGATGGTTGGCGAATTTTCAGAACTTCAGGGGATCATGGGCCGAGAGTACGCCCTGCTGGCCGGTGAAGATCCCGCCGTGGCCAAGGCGATCTACGAGCATTACCTCCCGGTCACCGCCGGAGGAAATCTTCCTGAAACCCATGAAGGCGCCATCGTCAGCATAGCGGACAAAATGGACACCATTGCCGGGTTCTTCGGCGTCCGCCTGGTTCCCACCGGCACGGCGGATCCCTATGCCCTGCGCCGCCAGGCGCTGGGCATCATCAACATCATCCTTGAAAAGCGGTATCCCCTTATGCTGGAGGACCTGGTGAGTACAAGCCTGGCCATCCTGGATGGAAAGATGACGCGCCCGGCGGAAGAAACGGCGAAGGATGTCCTGGAGTTCTTCCGGGGGCGGCTCGAAAATATGCTGATTTCCCAGGGTCACCCCCAGGACGTCGTCAGCGCCGTTCTTGCCGCGGGATTCTCCGACCTCGTTCAGGTCATCCAGAAGATTGAAGCCATGGAAACCTTCAAAACGCATCCCGCTTACGAACCGCTGGCAATCGCCTTCAAGCGGGCCGGAAACATCCTGAAGGAATTCGGAAAGGGCCGCATCGAACCGTCACTGTTCAACCTGGAAGAGGAGATCCTGCTGCATTCGACCTTTATTGAAACCCGCGATAAAGTTCTCCAGGCTTTGCAGAAGGAGGATTATCCTGCCGCACTTCTGGAACTCGCCGCCCTGCGCGAGCCGATCGACCGGTTCTTCGGATCAGTGATGGTCATGGTGGAGGAGGAAGCCATCCGCTTCAATCGGCTGTCGCTTCTGGAGGCTCTTTTTTCCCTCTTCCGCCGCATTGCCGACTTCTCGAAAATCGTGACGGCATCCTGAAAAAAATCGGGGCGCGTCGAACGGTTTTCCTTCAACGCGCCCCGGTGCATCCTACCTCTTCACCACCAGGACCGGGCGGACGGCCTTGCGGATCACCGCTTCGGAGACCGACCCCAGCAGCATTTCCTCTACGTTGCTTCTGCCGTGAGACCCGATCACGATCAGGGAAACGTCCTCTTCCTGCGCTGTTTTGAGAATTGTCTTAAAGGGATTCCCCTTTACGATCTTCAACCTGGCCTCCAGCCCTCTTTCCCTCAATTCTTCCAGAATCTTGTTGCCCCTCTCATCGGCGGCCTTCCTCAGTTCGTTCTCAATGGCTGCAAAGTCAATGGCAATTTCGTGTGACGTCAGAACGAGGGACCTTTCGTCAATCACATGAAGGACGATGGCCTCTTTTGCGCCTGCGTCCTTGAGCTGCTTGACGTAACGAACGGCTTTCATGGATACATCAGAAAAATCGGTGGGGTACAATATGCGCTCAAACATGATCTTCTCCTCCTTTTTTGATGGCAATGACAACCTTTCTTCAGACGCCCTCTGCGCCTCCTCCTTAACGCTTGATCACCAGAACCGGCTGGACAGCTTTACGGATCACCTTTTCAGAAACGGAGCCCAGCAGCATTTCCTCCAGGTTGCTTTTTCCGTGAGATCCGATCACGATGAGGGAAGCCTTTTCCTCCTGCGCTGTTCTGAGAATTTCCAGAAAAGGAACTCCATTTTTTACAATGAACTTGGCGGAGAGCCCCCCTTCCCGTAACTGCTCCACAATTTTATTGCACTCCTCGTCGGCAATCCGTCTCAGCTCATCCTGCAAGGCAATAAAATCGATGCCGCTCAGAACATCCGGCGCCAGCAGAGTCCTTTCATCGATTACATGCAGAACCGTAACCTCTCTTGTGCCCGCGTCCTTCAACTGTTTGACATAATTTACGGCTTTCATCGACACATCGGAAAAATCAGTGGGGTACAGAATGCGATCAAACATGGCCTTCCCTCCTTTTTTGTGTGACGTTATCGCGTTCATCGTTTCTGCCCGATATCCTGCCGCCGTCCTCAACGCTTCCGCCCTGCCTTCAAAAAATCACCCAAAGCTTCTCTTGTTCCAGACCCGGGTATTTTAAAATGGTCACAACGAAAAACGGCAACCTGCTTTTCCGCTCCCTCAATAAAGGGATCTCTTCAGTCCCTGATGCTCCACCCCGAGAGCATGGCAGAATCTTCCGGAAAAGAGGGAACAGGATCAATGGCCAAGGCCGCCGGGCGAAGAGGAAATCAACGCGCTTTTTGATCTCCGCCAAAACGTCCGGAAGGGGCTTCACAGGCATAAAGGACTGAAATACTATATCATTTTATACGCTTCTTCTTCGTGAAATTCAAGGCGATATTGCCGGGGGAGGATCTTGGGCGGGTCGGCGTCGTGGCAAAGGAGCGCCTTGACCTGTCTGTCTTGGCCTTCCATCTTGACCGTTCCGTGTCATGGAATCAAAAACAGGGCTTCCGGAAATGTTCATTCCGCTTTCGGTGATTCTGCAGCCGGCTTGCAAACAGACGGATTTTTATCCGAAATGGGCAGCGATGGAACCATTGCGGCCGAGGAGGGGGTGCTTTCCGCCCAATACCCGGAGAACCAACGGGCTAAAAGAGAAAAACGGCAACGGCGACGACGGTGGTGTGCCCCCCGTTCTTGACGATGCTGGACTGGGTGATGTTTCTCGTGCCGACGATCTTTCCGCTGATCTTAAAGATTTCTTTTTTGTCATCCCAGCTTTCATCGATGTTGAAGTCAATCCCGAGGGTGGAGGCCAGCATGGCCGCGGCAAGATCCTCCGCGTGATCGCCTGCCTGGCGTTCCGTCTGGCCGAAGGCATGATATTCACTGATATAACCATAGGTATTGCGGTCGGCGGGAATGGCGCAGCCCACGGAAGCGGCCAGCAGGCGTCTGGGCTCGTCACTGTTGCAGCGGCTCATGACACAGTAGGTGATCGCCCCCGGCTTCAGCTCCCTTAACCCCATCCCCCGGGAAACAACCTTGCAGCCGGGAGGCAGGATGCTTGACACCTGAACGAGATTGCACTTTTCAATGCCGGCATCCCGCAGGGCCAATTCGAAGGAGTGCAGCTCTTCCCGGTGCGTCCCGACACCTTTGGTAAAAAATATTTTTTTCGGCACAAGGCTGTTCACGTTGATCCACTCCTTACCGTACTGTTTTCCTGAGCCCCGCCAGGGGCACATTCTGCGATGGGTCAACATGCCCCCGCAGCCGTTCCCCGGGTTCCTAACCAAATCCGTGGGCGGACTAACACATCATTAACGATATGTCCAGCATTATGTTATTTTCGTGGAAATAAATTATTAGTTTATATTTTCAAACAGTTGCAATAGCTCATCCCTTCCCGGCTTCATCACCGAAGAAGCGGATTTCAAAAATTCCGTCCTCGTAATACAGGTAGGAAAAATGACGGATCCAGTCCCCCAGGGTGATGGAATATCCTCTGCGGCTCCCGATGGAATACTCCTTCATCAGGGGCTGGTGGCAATGTCCAAGAATCACGGCGTCAAAGCCCTGCCGGATTTTACGTTCGGCATAGCCGTGCAGAATCTCCGTGAGCCTTTCTTCGGAGAATCGGACGGACTGTTTGCTTGCCGCTGAACTGGCGCCGGCTATCTTCCAGAGCAGGGGCAGCGGCAGGAGGCGCTGGAGCCGGTAGGCCGGGGAACTCCGCAACAGTTTCCGGAGGCGCAGGTATTTCAGGTTCTCCCGATCCACCGTGTCGCCATGTGAAAAAAGGACCCTGCAGTCATCCAGCATCAATGTGCCCCATTCGGGAAAGACTTCCATGCCCAGCAGTCTTGTAAAATAATCGGCCAGGAAAAAGTCGTGGTTTCCTTCTGCGAAATGGACGCGAATTCCCCGATCGCGGATTGCCGTCAACGCCTTTATGACGGGTACGAATTCAGGGTAAACCCTCCCGCCCCGGCAAAACCAGAAATCAAAAAAATCCCCACCGATATAGAGATCGTCCACGGGGATCAGCGGATGGCTCCCCGATGAGGTCTCCAGGGGATGCTCACTATGGACGGTGGAAACCAGATTATCCAGAAACACCATCAGTTTCCGATAATGATCATCATGGCTGCTTTTCAGATGCGCATCAGCAATAAAGAGGGCTTTCATGAATGCCGAAGGTTCCTTCCGCCTGGTGCGTTTTCGATTGTTGAGCCTCTGGGGTGCCGGAGGGGCTTTTCATTAGCATAAAGGATCACCTGGAAAAAGGTGATTTTTTTTCAGGCTCTGGAAGCAGATGTGGGCTGATGGCGAAGTTTCGGGAAGAGTCGGTTTTGCTGTCTGCGGGAGCCCCTGCTGCAGGACAGTCAGGGGAGCCCTGCCGCATGAGCGCACCCGGCCGTTCGGCTACAGCGAGGGAAAACACCGTTGAAACGCCGCACCGGTCCTCCCCCTCTGCGGAAACGGAGAATTCAGGCCGGCAGCTTACCAGCGGTGTTTCCGCCGGGCGAAACGAATTTATCTCAAGGCGTTGTAAATGAGCGCCGAAATCTCGAAGGCCGTCTGCGGACCCCGAAGGATTGCAATGCCCTCCTCGCGGGCCTTGTCGATGACGCTTTGCTCCACCTGAAGGCTTCGGGGAATCACAATGGCGACCACATCCTTCAGTTTGGCGACCCCGAGGATGTTGATATGCCTCTGCATGGTGATCCAGACGGAGTCTTCTTCAATGTTTGCAATGGCATCGGACAGGAGATCCGATGTGTAACCGGTTCGAATCTCCCGGTCCATGTTGATGTCACCTGTTATTGCTTCACAACGAATGTTCCCGATCAACTCGGCAAGGGTCATCTTTCTTATCTCTCCCATAGGTTTTTCGATGCCGCCGGCGAAATCATCAAGCAGGCCGGGGTTGCTTTTATGCGCCTTCCTTCTTCTCCGGATGATCCGCCGCCATGGAGGGCGGAACGATACGGGCCAGGTAGAGAATTTCCTGGGCCAGGATCTTGATGCGATCTCTCAATTTGATTACGCAATCCGTTTCAAAGGCTGTTCCCCGGATGATGTCCTCAGCCAGCGCCCGGCAGCTCGGACAGCCGCAGGCACCGCAGTCGAGTCCGGGAAGCTCTTTTGTAATTTGATCAAGGCGCTCCATCTTCACGAGCGCCATGGCCACGTCCTCGTCCAGGGTCATAATGGGACGGGGCAGGATCGGCTCCGTGGATTCGAAGTGTCCTTTCCCGTACATGTCACGAAGCTCTTCCTCGCTGTAGTAGGATGGCTGTCCGCCCGCACGGGCGATCAGGCCCCTCAGGTGGACTCTCCCGACAAAGCTGTTCTGGATGTTCAGGGGGCCGCCCACACATCCTGCATCGCAAACCTTCATCTCGATGAAATCGACATCCTGCAGTTCACCGCGCTCTATTTCTTCAAGAAGACTCATGACATTCTGAACCCCGCTTACCGCCAGCGTGGTTCCGACTTCGATGCTCTGCGGTTCTCCGGTCAGGTATCCCCAGGACATGCCTTTTTTGGTCGCCTTATGGAGACTGCGCTGTTGTGCCTGTGCTTCCTGATCGACCGGCCCTTTGTGGAGATTTTTAATGATGTCCCGGTAGATGAGGTGGGCACCGATTACACCGTTGACAGCGGAATGCTTCGTTGTGATGGGCTGCCTCGCCTCCGTCACCTTTGCGGGGCACGGTGAAATAAAGATGGCGCCGATCTCGTCATAGGCGATCCCGGTCTTCTTTACCGCCTCATCCTTGGCAATGCGTGCAGCAATCTCCATCGGAGAG
Source organism: Syntrophus sp. (in: bacteria) (assembly GCF_040768185.1). NCBI lineage: Bacteria > Pseudomonadati > Thermodesulfobacteriota > Syntrophia > Syntrophales > Syntrophaceae > Syntrophus > Syntrophus sp. (in: bacteria). The sequence continues at coordinate 55,620 of NZ_JAXGNC010000003.1, forward strand.
AGGACCTGGGTTGTCTGCTCCAGAAGGCCGGGAAACTTGATCTGCATCAGGCGGAGAACGGCGGGACAGGAGGTGGAAAAGATGGGTTTCTTTATCTTTGAGCTCCGGAGTTTCTGGCTGACGATGTAAGCGACGATTTCAGCGGCAAGGGAAACTTCAAATACCTCATCGAAACCGATGTTCAGAAAGGCCTGAAGAATGTCCTCAATGTTCTCGCCCTCTTTAAACTGCCCGAAAAATGACGGATCCGGCAATGCGATGTTGTACTTATACTCGGAAAGCTTTTTGAGCGTGTCGCTGTGGGCATACTTGGCATGGTGGGGGCATGACTTGATGCATTCTCCACAGTCGATGCACCTCTCATCCATAATGGCGGCTTTCCCGTCATGCACCCGGATCGCTTCCGTTGGGCAGTGCTTGATACAGATGGTGCAGCCGATACATTTTTTGACGTTGAGCTTCACGGAATGAAAATACTGCATCATAGCAACTCCACCCCCTAAGGACCGGTCACAGAATTCAAATAAACGGTGGCTCTCAGAATGGTCCCTTCATTGATCTTCGATTCAACGGACAGGTCATCTGAGTTCTTTTTGATATTTGGAAGCCCCATCCCGGCGCCGAAGCCCATCTCCCGTATTTCGTCAGAGGCTGTGGAAAATCCCTCCGACATGGCCAGCTCAATATCGGGAATTCCGGCCCCTTCATCCGCCGTCTTAACGTAGATGGCCACCGGGTCAACATGGACTTCAAGCTGCCCATGGCTTCCGTGGATCGCGACATTCATGGCCGCTTCGTAGATAATGATGGCTACCCGCCTGATGATATCCTGGCCTAAGCCCAGCTGCTGCAATATTTTTTTTACGCGCGATGCAGACTCTCCGGCCATGAAGAAATCCTTTTCTTCTATGGGAAATTCCAGGGTAATCTGGGGAGTGGAAGCATCGCTGGCCGCCATAGGTCCGTCAATCCCCGCTGACCAGGTTCAGATCTTCCTGGTGAACACCCTTTATAAAAAGTCGGCCGCAGCATTCATAAATCAGAAGAGATGTCGAGAGGATAGGAATCCCATTCTGCTGGGCATTGACGATGATCGTCTCATTGGGCTTCTTCCCGCCGGCAAAGACCACGCCACTGGCGTCCATGACATGGGCCGTGTGAACGACATGGGCATTGAGCAGCGATGTGACGAGGAGCGAGCCGGGTTTGAGATGAAGGAGCATTTCGCTGATGAGGTCGCAGGCGAAACAGTCCTTTACCTCATGGTCAAGGCAGTCATCTCCGCAAAGCAACTGCGCTTCAATAATTTCCTGTATATCCCTTATTCTCATGTACGATATCCCGCAGAAGCTTGTTTTGGCAACCAATCCGAACCCGGGGTGAAGGCTGTGCCGCACTTCCCCCCGAGCAGAGATCATGCACCATACATTACCCTTATTTTCAATGTAACGGCTATAGAGCATTATGAATCTCTTGTCAATCATTGTCCGCACAACGCAGGGTTCTACTGTCCTGAACGCTTTTTTTTTCAGCAAAGCCCGCGGCGGAAAACGGGTGGGGAAGTTTCCGTGCCCATCGAACTGCGGGACCGGATGGACAGCAGAATGCCTGTAGAGAAAACAGTAGAATAAGCAAGCACTTCAGGCTTCCGTTAATTAGTGATTGATTTGTTGATTCCTTTTCAATTATTAATCATAAAATGATGACTAAACAATTGACTAAACCGGGAATTGATAGTAAAAAAGCCCACCAAGGTGTGGACCGCCTTTTTTGTTCGTTCTCAGTGCGCCCTGCCCCGGGGATAACAGGGAAAGCTCACGGGGACTTCCGCCGATGATCCGGGAGTTCCGCTGCGATTTTCACGTTCATACGTGCCTTTCACCGTGCGCTGATCTTGATATGTATCCCCGGGCCATCGTAGCCATGTCCCTTGCAAAACGCCTCGATATCATTGCCATTTGCGACCACAACGCATCGGAAAACGTTCTCTATGTCATGAAGGCTGCGGAAACAACGGGGCTGACCGTCTTTGCAGGCATGGAAATCACGAGCAGCGAAGAGGTTCACGTTCTCGGGCTCTTTGATAAGATGGAAAATCTGCATTCACTGCAGGAACTTGTCTACCGCCACCTGCCCGGACAAAACGACGAGAAATACTTCGGATGCCAGGCCATCGTCAACGAACATGACGAAGTGGAAGGATTGAGCGACCGGCTCCTGATCGGATCGACAGAGCTTTCTCTTCAGCGGGTTGTGGACGAAATCCACAACCGGAACGGGGTCGCCATAGCCGCCCACATCGACAGGGAAAGCTTCAGCATCCTGGGGCAGCTCGGATTCATCCCCAAAGACATCCCGCTCGACGCCCTTGAAATATCAAGCCGCACAGGAATTGCCAAGGCGCGTCTCCTTTATCCAGAGCTCGCACGGTTTGCCTTCATAGAATCTTCGGATTCCCATGTGATCGGCGACATCGGGAGGGGAATCACCAGGGCGTTCATGAAAGAACCAACGACATCGGAATTGAAAATGGCCTTCAAGAAGACGGGAGGCCGCTACATCGCGGAGTAGGATCTTGCTGGAACTGGCACTTCATATTCTGGACATCGTCGAAAATTCAATCCGCGCGGGGGCCGGCCTGGTCCGCATCCAGGTCCGGGAAGACGAGGCCAGGGACCTTTTTCTGCTGCGGATCACCGATAACGGACATGGCATGTCGCCGGAAGAGCAGAGAAAGGCGATGGATCCATTCTATTCGACAAAGAAGGTGAGAAGGATAGGGATGGGGCTCCCTCTTCTGTCCGACGCGGCGGAACGGTCGGGGGGCAAAATGATTTTGAAATCGAGGCCCGGGGTGGGAACAGCAATTTCAGCAGAGTTCGGGCATCGGCACATCGACCGTCAACCCATGGGCGACATTGTTTCGGTCCTGATGGCGATCATCGTGGGCAATCCCGGCATCGACTTTATTTACAGGCACGAAGTGCAGGGCAGGATCTACCTGCTCGACACCAGAAACATAAAAGAAGCATTAGAGGATGTTCCGCTGAATCATCCTGAAGTTACAGCTTTCCTCCGTGAGCAGATTGCGGAGGGGCTGCGGGACATTGGTGCAGCGGTGTAATTTCCCCTGAGAGAGGAGAGGTTTCATGGAGAACGGCAACAGCGAATTACTTCAAGAGTTTACAGAAGAACAGGTGGTAAAGCTGGACGAGATCATCGCCCGCTTCAAAGGAAAGCCAGGGGGGCTGATTCCCTGCCTGGAAGAGGCCCAGGTGGTCCTGGAGTATCTCCCGCTCCCGGTCCAGAAAAGAATTTCAGAGGGACTAAACGTGCCGTTGTCCCAGGTTTACGGCGTTGTAACATTCTATTCCTTCTTTACGATGACTCCGCGGGGCCGTCACACGGTGCGGGTCTGCCTGGGAACGGCCTGCTACTGCCGCGGCGGGAAGGCCCTAGCGGAAAACATGGAGAGAGAGTTCAATCTTGCGGAAGGGGAAACGACGGAAGACAGGCGTTTTACCTATGAGACGGTCCGTTGCCTCGGTGCCTGCGGTCTTGCTCCGGTCATCGTGGTGGATGAAAATGTTCACGGACGGATCAAAGCGCAGAAGATGAAAACGGTTCTGGATGAGTACGAATAACAACCGGGCCTGATGGATTCAAGGCAGTGGATATCGGGCACGAAGGAACGCACGGAACGTTCCACCCCTTTCCCTGACACCTTCAATCCGGGAGCTATGAGAAAGAGGTAAACAAAATGGCGAAGTTGAAGATTGAAGATCTGAAGAAGATCAAAGAGAAAGTTCAGTCCCAGACAGCTTTGAGAGAGGGCGGGCACCGGGCCAAAGTCACCGTTCACATGGGTACCTGCGGCATCGCGTCAGGCGCCCGTGAAGTCCTTGACGCCCTGATGCGCGAGATGGAAGAAACCGGCGTGTCGGACGTTATCGTCACCACATCGGGCTGCATGGGGTTGTGCAGCCGGGAGCCCCTGGTCACCGTGGAACTGGCAGGCAAGGAACCCATCAAATACGAAAAGATGAATGAAAACAAGATGCGGCAGGTTTTCAAACGCCACGTCATGGAAGGTGAAATTCAGACACCCTTTGTCCTCGCAAAAGGCGCCGAGATCGTCCGGTAGGGGGACGGGGACGGTTGTCCCCAATTGTGGATTCCATTTACAGAGGAGGATAAGATTTAATGAAAGTTTTTCGCTCGCACGCACTTGTCTGCGGTGGTACCGGGTGCCACGCATCGGGCAGTATTGCCGTCAAGAAAGCCCTTATCGACGAGCTCAATAAGCGCAACCTGTCGGAAGAAATCAAGGTCGTGGAAACAGGCTGCAACGGATTCTGCGCCATGGGGCCCATCATGGTCGTCTACCCCGAGGGTATCATCTATATGCAAATCAAGACGGAGGATGTCCCTGAACTCGTCGAAGAGCATTTTATCAAGGGACGCCCCGTGGAAAGACTCTTCTTCAAGGAACCGGGCAAGGAAGAGGGAATTCCCTCCATGCAGGACATTCCTTTCTTTGCCCTCCAGGATCTCCGCGTTCTGCGTAACCGCGGCCTCATCGACCCGGAAAACATCGAGGAGTATATCGCCCGGGACGGTTATGCCGGCATGGCCAAGGCCCTCACGGAACTGACGCCCGAACAGATCGTACAGGAAGTCCTCACATCCGGTCTGCGCGGCCGCGGCGGCGGAGGATTCCCGACGGGGCTCAAGTGGCAGTTCGCCCAGCGCTTCACAGGGGACACAAAGTATGTTCTCTGCAACGCCGATGAGGGAGATCCCGGGGCGTTCATGGACCGCAGCGTTCTGGAGGCGGACCCCCACGCCGTTCTTGAGGGCATGGTGATCGCCGCCAAGGCGATCGGATCGAACAAGGGTTACATATACTGCCGTGCCGAATATCCCCTTGCCATCCAGCGCCTTAACGTGGCCCTTGCGCAGGCCCGCGAAATGGGCCTTCTGGGCAACAACATCCTGGATACCGGCTTTGATTTCGACATCGAGATCTACCAGGGCGCCGGCGCTTTCGTCTGCGGCGAGGAAACAGCCCTGATGACCTCCATCGAGGGCAAGCGCGGCATGCCGCGTCCGAGACCGCCCTTCCCCGCCGAGGCCGGCCTTTGGGGAAAACCCAGCGTGCTCAACAACGTGGAAACTCTGGCCAATATCGGCCAGATCGTTCTGCGGGGCGGCGAATGGTACGCCAACGTGGGTACGGAAAAGTCCAAGGGGACGAAGGTTTTTGCGCTCACCGGCGACGTCAACAATGTGGGTCTCGTGGAAGTTCCCATGGGCACAACCTTGGGAACCATCATCTATGACATCGGCAACGGGATCCCCGGCGGCAAGAAATTCAAGGCCGCACAGCTCGGCGGTCCTTCCGGCGGCTGCATTCCCATCCAGCACCTCAACGCGTCCGTCGATTATGAGAAGGTGGCCGAACTGGGCGCCATCATGGGATCCGGCGGACTTATCGTCATGAACGAAGACAAGTGCGCCGTCGACATGGCGCGTTTCTTCATGGATTTCTGCAAGGAAGAATCCTGCGGGAAGTGCACTCCCTGCCGCGAAGGCACAAAGAGGATGCTCGAAATTCTCACCAACATCTGCAATGGAAAAGGGAAGGAAGGGGACATCGAACTTCTCGAGGAAATGGCCTACACGGTCAAGGATGCCGCCCTGTGCGGTCTGGGCCAGACGGCCCCCAATCCCCTGCTTTCCACCCTCAGGTATTTCCGGGATGAGTATGAGGAGCACATCCGCGACAAAAAATGCCGCGCCGCTGTCTGTACAGCTCTTTTCAAGTCACCCTGCCAGCATACCTGTCCGATCGAGATGGACATTCCTTCCTACATTGCGCTCGTTCGCGCCGACCGGGTGGAGGATGCCTACAAGGTGCTGCTGAAAACAAACCCCTTCCCCTCAGCCTGCGGCCGCGTCTGCGACCACCAGTGCATGACCAAATGCCGCCGGGGGACCCTGGATGAACCCGTTTCCATCAAGTACCTGAAGCGATACATTACGGATCAGGCACCTCGGCCTGACATCAAGCCTGTCAGCGTGACACGGAAGGAAAAGATCGCCGTGATCGGGGCAGGCCCTGCCGGCCTGACCTGCGCCAGGGACCTTGCGCTGCGCGGTTACAGCGTCAAGGTATTTGAAGAGCTTCCCACTCCGGGCGGCATGCTCAGCTGGGGTATCCCCTCCTACCGGCTGCCCCGGGAAATTCTGAACAGGGAAATCGATGACATCCGGAAACTTGGAGTAGCTATTCAGTGCGGCGTTCGAGTCGGACGCGACATCTCCTGGGATGACGTGAACAGAGACTTTGATGTCGTTTACCTTGCACCGGGCGCCCACAAGAGCCAGAGAATGGGCATCGAGGGCGAGGACCTCAAGGGCGTCTGGGGCGGTGTTGAGTTCCTGCGCGATTTCAACATGAACGAAGCGGCCTGGACAAGCAGCCAGAAATCGCTGGGCGACCGGGTCGCCGTCATCGGCGGCGGCAATTCCGCCATCGACGCGGCGCGCACGGCACTGAGGCTCGGGGCTGACGTCACCATCCTCTATCGTCGCCTTCGGGAGGATATGCCCGCCGCCAAGGAGGAAATCGAAGCGGCCGAACACGAAGGAATCAAAATTGAGTACCTCGTCGCGCCTGTGCGGGTGATCGGATCAGACGGACAGACCACGGCGATCGAGTGCCAGAGGATGACCCTTGGGGATTTCGACTCCAGTGGACGCAAGCGCCCTGTCGTGATCGAGGGGTCCAATTTCACCCTTGCCGTGAACACCGTCATCGCCGCAATCGGCCAGACGCCTGATCTGACCTTTGTTCCCGAGGGAAGCAACGTTTCCGTCAACAAATGGTCCTGTTTCGATGTAGCAGGCAACGGGTTCCGCTCCGGAACGACAAACCCGAAGTTTTTCGCCGGCGGGGACGCTGTCACAGGCCCCAGCACGGTCATCAAGGCAATCGCGGCAGGACACCAGGCCGCCGACGATATCGATGCCTCCATCCGGAAGAAGAATGGCGAACCGGCCTGGACGCCCCCGCCGGAAGAAGAAATCTCCATCCCCTTCGTCATGGATGAAGAAACGGTGGAATGCCCCATGGCAGCGATGCCTGAGATGGAATCATCTCTCCGGAAGTCGAATTTCCTGGAGGTCGAACTCGGATATGCCCGGGAGATCGCCATGAAAGAGGCGACCCGGTGCCTGCGCTGTGATGTGGAGCTCTGATCCTGAAATTTTAATGTTTCAGCACTCCCTGCAGGAATGAGCCAAAGGGCCTGCCTGCAGGGAGCGTCCCTTGATAGGAGAATAAAATTGTATGGATTCCAATGAAATGTTAAACGTTACGATAGACAACCAAAGTGTGCAAGTTGAACCTGGAACAACCATCCTGCAGGCGGCAAAGAAGCTGGGGATCAGGATTCCTACCCTTTGCGCCTACCAGGAGCTGGATCATTTTCCGGGCGCTTGCCGCGTCTGCGTCACGGAAGTCGACGGGATGAGAAGCCTTGTGGCTTCTTGTGTTTACCCGGTAGCGAACAACATGGTCGTGCGGACGAACACGGAGCGCGTGAGAACGGCGCGCCGCATGGTCGTCGAACTGCTTCTGTCCAATCATCCCACGGAATGCAACCACTGCGTCCGCAACGGAAATTGCGATCTTCAGAAGGTGGCCGAAATTACGGGAGTGAGGGAAGTGCGCTTCCCATACCCGGAATACCAGAGGGAAAGCATGATAGACATGTCGAGCCCATCCATTGTGCGCGACAGCCGCAAGTGCATCCAGTGCCACCGATGCGTCGCCGTTTGCGATAAGGTCCAGACCGTCAACGTCCTGACCCCGTCGTGGCGCGGCAGCGAAGTCAAGGTAGCGCCGGCCTTCAATCTTCCCCTGCTGGAGACCAACTGTATCGCCTGCGGGCAGTGCATCATGGTCTGCCCCGTGGGAGCCCTTTATGAGAAAGATGATGTGGATAAAGTCTGGAAGGCTCTCGAGGACCCGACAAAGCATGTCGTCGTTCAGGAGGCACCGGCAATCCGTGCGGCCCTGGGCGAGGAATTCGGAATGCCCCCCGGAAGCCTTGTAACTGGAAAAATGATCGCGGCCCTGAGGCGTCTTGGATTCGACAAGGTGTTCGACACGAACTTCGCTGCAGATCTCACCATTATGGAGGAGGGGACGGAGCTTCTGCACAGGGTCAAGACCGGCGGTGCCCTCCCGATGATCACCTCCTGCAGCCCAGGCTGGATCAAGTTCTGTGAACACTTCTACCCGGATCTTCTTGATCACATTTCCACCTGCAAATCGCCCCAGCAGATGTTCGGGGCCATGGCCAAGACCTATTATGCCAGGACAGCAGGAGTCGACCCGAAAGACATGGTCGTCGTCTCGATCATGCCCTGTACTGCAAAGAAGTTTGAAGCCCAGCGGCCTGAGATGTGCGCATCGGGTTACCGGGACGTGGATTACGTTCTCACGACAAGAGAACTCGGCCGGATGATCAAGGAAGCGGGCATTGACTTTGTCAATCTGCCCGATGAAACCTTCGACGCCCCCATGGGTGAGTATACCGGTGCGGCAACGATTTTCGGAGCCACGGGAGGAGTCATGGAAGCGGCGCTGAGGACCGTTTACGCCGTTGTAACGGGTGAGAACCTTCAGAGTCTCGACGTGACCCCCGTCCGCGGCCTGGATGGCGTTAAAGAAGCCGCTCTTGAGGTGGGGGAACTGGGAAAGGTCAAAGTGGCCGTTGCCCATGGAATGGCTAATGCCAGAAAAATCCTCGACAGGATCCGTTCCGGCGAGGCGGACTGGGCCTTCATCGAGTTCATGACCTGCCCCGGTGGCTGCATCGCCGGCGGCGGTGAGCCGATTCCGACGACAAACGAAATCCGTACACTGCGCTCCCAGGCGCTCTACGAAGATGACTCCGAGGTCCAGGAGCACCGGCAGTCACACGAGAACGCCTCAATCAGGAAGGCCTATGAGACCTTCCTGGGGCAGCCAAACGGAGAACTTTCACACAGGCTTCTTCACACCCACTACACAAAGCGGGGCACCGAACTTCCCCACAAGGATGTCAAGTTGGGCGGGACGGAGATGCCTGAACACCACGCAGAAAACTTGGAGCAGCGAGTTCACTGATTCCAGGAGGGGGTTTGACCGTCCGGTCAAACCCCCTTTGGTTATTGCACGACAAAACCCGGAATTTTGGGAATCTGGAAGAATGGTTTATTCTATCCCCTTATCTCTTCCTCTGCTGTCGATACGTTATTTCCGCACGCCGTACCCGCCTTTCATCCTTTTTCCCAGTTTAAGATTTCCGGTCCATGAACTGAATAAGAGAGCAAACCAGTGATCACAGCCCCGCTGACAGTTCGACAAATCCCCATGGAGTCATTTTCCAGGCTGATCCCGGTTTTTTTTGAACATGTTCAAAAGATCATCGATCTTCCCGTTTGATGGTGCTTTTTTACCTCCCGATCATTTTTTTGGTTTAACCCATCCGTATAAGAGACGTTTTTGCCAAGTTCCGCATACTCTTCAACATGTCGCACAAAATGGGTTACCGCAGCTGAAGTTGAGTTTGAGGAGCATTGTCATAGTGATTGACATCTCTAATTTCCGAGTGTTATTATAAACTAATGATAACTTTTTCTGTGAAAAGGCAATCAAATAATTCTTTGCGGGTTCCAGGCCGTTACGGTTTCCATTAAGCTTATCTAAGTAATCGCTGCATGATACAAGGAGGAGCATCATATGGTTAAAATAAGAATCACTATGAACGGCAGTGAAGTGCTTGCGCCGCAGGGCGTTACGATTCTTGATGCCGCGAAATCAGTGGGGATCAACATTCCTACACTTTGTCATCACCCAAAACTCGAACCGATCGGTGCCTGCCGAATTTGCGTCGTTGAAGTGAAGGGACAGAGAAGCCTTGTAACGTCATGCACGTTTCCGGTCTTTGAGGGCATGGAAGTCGAAACGGAATCTCCGAAAGTGGTGGCCGCCAGAAAGCTCATCCTGGACATGCTGTTTTCCGAGCGAAACCACTACTGTCCGTTCTGCGAGATGAGCGGTGATTGTGAACTGCAAAACCTCGGATATCTCTATGGAATTGATCACTGGGTCTTTCCGACTTACACCCGGGCATTCCCCGTAGATTCCACCCGAACGTATTTCTTCATGGACCAGAACCGCTGCGTGTTGTGCCAGCGCTGTGTACGGGCCTGTAATGAACTTGTTGCCAACCACACCCTCGGGCTCAGTCAGCGCGGATCCCTGGCGATGGTCAGCGCAGACGCCAACATGCTTTTTTCCCAGTCCACCTGTATTTCCTGTGGCAACTGCCTGCAGTTTTGCCCCACGGGAACCCTTACCGACCGGCGCAGCTCTTTTATGGGACGCAGCAATCAGGCGGAGCGTGTTAAGAGCATCTGCAACCGGTGCAGCATCGGTTGCGGGACATCGATCATAACGCGGGGCGGCAACGTCCTGCGCATCGAAGGTGACTGGGGCTCACCGGTAAATGGCGGATTGCTCTGCAAAAGCGGCCGTTTTGAACCGCTCTATGACGAACGAAAGCGCCTTCTCCAGCCCATGATCCGCCGTGGGAAAAAGCTTGAGACGGCAAGCTGGGAAGAAGCCATTGCAGGAATCGCCGACAAAATGGAAAATGCCAAGGCAACGGAGATCGGCTTGCTGATTTCGGGTGACGCAACCAATGAAGCGCTGTATCTAGCCAACCGCCTCTTCAAGGAAGGACTTAATGCCCAAAATGTGGGCATCCTCTCCGGCGCATCCCCTGATTTGATGGCTCAGAAAACGGGCAACCTCAGCGACCTTTCAGAGAGCGACCTGATTCTTGTGGTTGGCGCAAATCCCGTTTCGGATCAGCCCGTCGCCTCCTTCCTGGTTAAGCGTCTCGTCGACAAAGGGACGCGGCTGATCGTAGTCGATGACGGGGAAAACGGACTGTCCCCTGTTGCCGAAACCACCCTGAACATTGAAGACATCGGGAAAGCGATCGAGATCGCCGACACCGTGAAGAAGGTGGCCGTTCTCTATGGAAAGGATGTCACCGAGCAGGCGGCGCAGGCCCTCACAAGGCTCGCCGCAAAAGCCGTTTTCGTCTCCCTTGAACCGGGCGTCAATACGCGAGCTGCCGTGGCATTCGGGATGAATAACGGCTTCCAGCCAGCCTCGGCCAAGATCCTCTACACGATGTTGGGCGAGGCGGATTGGAATGGAGGAGATATCCTGAACACATTGGATCCAGACGCCTTCGTCATCCTCCAGGCCGGTTACGCCTCCCTGCTTACCGACAGGGCCGACGTGGTGCTTCCCTCTGCGATCTGGTCGGAGCGGTCCGGCTCCCTGACCAATACCGAAGGAATTGTACAGATGGCCAACCAGGCCGTGGAGCCCGAAGGAGAAGCCAAGCCTGACTGGGAAATCCTCGCCATGCTGGGCGACAGACTGGGAAAAAACATCGGCGCATCCTTCGCTGATATCTCGGCCCGCGCCGCACAGGAATTGAAGTGAAAGGAGACTGATCCATGTCAAAGGTCAAGATTGCTACAGACTGGCTGGCCGGTTGCGCCGGATGTCACATGTCTTTTCTCGACATTGACGATCGCATCCTCAAGTTGATGGAGCTGGTGGAATTTACATCAAGCCCTATAACGGACCTGAAGCACCCTCCGAAGGAGGGTGTGACCGTGGGAATTCTCGAGGGCGCCATCTGCAATACCCATAACGTGGAAGTCGCCAAGCAGATGCGCGAGCGATGCGAGATCCTTATCGCCCTGGGCGACTGCGCCACTTTCGGGGGCATTCCCGCCATGCGTAATCTCAGCGGAACGCAGGCGACATTAAAGCGTGCCTACCTGGAGACGGAAAGCACCGTTGATGGCCTCATTCCCGACTCCCCGGAACTCGGCATCCCTCTCGATGAAGTGGTTGGTGTCGACAAGGTGGTAAAGGTTGATCTGTTCATCCCCGGGTGCCCTCCGAGTGCCGATGCGATATTCTATGCCCTGTCGGAACTGCTCGCGGGGCGCACGCCTGTTGTCCTTCCGCCCCAATACTTCAAGTATGACTAAAGGAGAACAACCATGAGCGCTCGCAAAATAACCATTGAACCCGTGACGAGAATCGAGGGCCACGGGCGTATAACGATTCATCTGAACGAACAGGGAGAGGTTGAGGAGACTTTTTTCCATGTGGACGAGTTCCGCGGATTGGAGAAGTTCACGGAAGGGCGTCCTTATCTTGAGATGCCGCAGATCACCCAGCGCATCTGCGGCATCTGCCCCGTAAGCCATCACCTGGCGGCCGCCAAGGCCTGCGATGCCGTTGCCCGGGTGGAACCGCCGCGGCCGGCAAATCTACTGCGCGAGCTGATGCACATGGGCCAGATCATCCAGTCACACGGGATGCACTTTTTCCATCTAGCGGCACCGGATCTCATCCTGGGTTTCGATGCCGATCCTGCGGAGCGCAACGTCTTCGGGATCGTCAAGGCCAACCCCGAGCTGGCGATCAAGGCCGTCAATCTGCGCCGCTATGGCCAGCAGATCATCGAAAGGCTTGGGGGAGGCAAACGTGTTCACCCCAATTTCGCTGTCCCCGGCGGGGTTAACGCACCGCTCAGTATGCAGGACCGTGACGCCATCGCCTCCGAACTTGATGACATGATTGAAATCGGAAAAATCGCCATCGGCATCGCCCGTGGCTGGCTCGAGTCCAACAAGGCCCTGGCCGACACCTTCGCTTCCTTCCCCTCCAACTACATGGGGCTTGTTGATGAGAAAGGCGGCATGCAGCTCTACGACGGTGAAATCCGCATAAAGGATGCGAAGGGGGAATACCTCGCCCAGTTTGAGGACGTTGCTTACCTTTCGCACATCGCCGAACACGTGGAACCCTGGTCTTTTCTAAAGCACCCTTATTACAGGAAGCAGGGCTTCCCCCAGGGTTTCTATCGAGTCGGCCCTCTGGGGCGCATGAATGTGATTGGCGAGATCGGAACGCCCATGGCCAACGAGGAGTTCCGTCACTTCCGGACGATCAACGGCGGCAGGCCTGTCGAAGGATCCCTCTATTATCATTACGCCCGGATGATCGAAGTCCTGAGCAGTCTCGAACGTATCGGTCAGCTGCTCGACGACCCGGATATTATGTCCAGGGACGTTCGGACCTATCCGACGAAGCTGAATATTCCCGGCCAGGGAGTGGGCGTCATCGAAGCCCCCCGCGGGACCCTGATCCACGACTACAGCACCGACGAAAACGGACTCTTGACAAGGGTGAACCTCATTGTGGCCACGGGCCACAACAACTGGGCCATGCATACGGCCTCCGGAGCCGTGGCGAAGGCCTTTGTGAAAGGCAACGAACTTACGGAGGGCATGCTCAACAGGGTCGAGGCCGCCATCCGCTGCTACGATCCATGCCTTTCCTGCTCCACCCATGCGATCGGCAAGATGCCCCTCGAGGTATCGCTGATCGCTGCGGATGGAACTGTGCTGGACCGCATCGCACGTTGATGCGCAAATCATACGATGAAGAAGAGAAGCGGGGAACGGATTATTTCCCCCCTTCCCTTCTTTCGCCTTCCGAAGAGATTCCAATGAATTCAAAAAAACGAACCCTGCTGGTGGGTTTCGGCAACCTGGACCGTGCCGATGACGGGGTTGCCTTTTTCGTGGTCAATGCATTCCGGAAACGGCTGGGACAGGCGGCACTGGACGAGGGCTGCACGGGACTCGAAGATCTCGGCGGTCTTCTGGACTCCATCTTCATGGTTGAGCTGGTGCCGGAACTAATCGATCTCCTTGAAGGATACGAGCAGGTGATCTTCGTGGACGCCCATGTCGATCCTAACCTGGATGAGCTACATTGCGGCTTGGTATCGCCCGATGAGGCCGGCCTGACATTGACGCATCACATGAGCCCGGCAACCCTTCTGGCGTTTTTCAAGGCTCTCCATGGCCGTGACATCAAGGGATACCTTGTTTCGATTGTCGGCCACAACTTCGACTTTCTTCGGAAACTCTCTCCGGAAACAGACGCCCTCGTAGAGGAAGCGACAGACCGGATCCTGAGCCTGCTTGAGCGAGAGGCACCAGCCACTGCACCCGGCTGCTGAATCGCCCAACCCGTCCGTCCCCGATAAAAAGACGTTGCCTTTCCTCCCCTTTTTCTGCAATGATCAGGACGCTTTGATCGATTTAAATCCAATATCTCTTCGAGGTTCAGCGAAAATGGACACCACCCCCAAGGGAAACCGCCTCCACATTGCCCTGCTGGGGCGCACCAATGTGGGAAAATCCAGTTTTCTCAATCTGGTAGTCGGGCAGGACATCGCCATCACCTCCTCCGTGGCAGGGACCACGACGGATGTCGTGGAGAAGGCCATGGAGCTGCTTCCCCTGGGTCCGGTCCTGTTTCTTGACACGGCCGGACTGGACGACGCCTCGGAACTCTCGGCACTCCGTCTCAAAAAAACGGAAAAGATTTTTGACCGGGCCGACATCGCTCTTCTGGTGACGGAACCGGACGTCTGGGGAACTTACGAAGAGGAAGTTCTGGCGGAAATGGATAAGAGAAGGGTTCCCGTGATCGTTGTGGTCAACAAGATCGATCTCCACCGGCCCTCAGACAGCTTTCTCCAAAATCTCAAGGCAAAAGTCTCTCACGTCATACCCGTCTCCAGTCTCGACACAGCCGGACGAAATGCCTTCCTGGACACCTTGAAGCGACGGCTGCTGGAAGCGGCCCCCGACGATTTTGTTCAGCCTCCGTCTCTGGTGGGGGATCTCCTTCCTCCCGGAGGGCTGGCCGTCCTCGTGGTTCCCATCGATCTGCAGGCTCCCAGGGGCCGCCTGATCCTTCCCCAGGTTCAGACGATCCGCGACGCCCTGGACAACGATGCGGCGGTTCTTGTCGTCAAGGAAAGGGAACTGCCCGCCACGCTGGCCCTGCTGAACCGGCCACCGGACATCGTCATCTGTGATTCCCAGGTGATCCTCAAGGTTTCCGCCGATGTGGCCCCGGCCATTCCCCTGACGACCTTTTCCATTCTTTTCGCCCGGCAGAAAGGGGATCTCGCTACAGCGGCTGAAGGGGTCGCTTACATTGAGAACCTGCAATCCGGGGACAAGGTCCTCATCGCCGAAGCCTGTTCCCATCACCCCCTGGAGGACGATATCGGCCGGGTCAAAATCCCCCGCTGGCTGAAGCAGTATGCGGGAGGAAATATTCAGACCGATATCTCGGCAGGATGGGATTACCCGGAAAACCTGCGGGAATACAAGTTGATCATCCACTGCGGCGCCTGCATGCTGACCCGGCGCGAAATGCTCGGCCGGCAACAGCAGGCCAGAGAGGCTGAAGTGCCGGTCACCAATTACGGACTGGCGATCTCTTTCACCCAGGGGGTCGTCCGGCGGACCCTCTCTCCCTTCCCTTCCGCCCTGCTCGCCTTTGACCGGAAAATCAAGGAGCTTCACCCCCCCTAACCGCCTGCAACCCGATGCCCCGGCTTTAACAATGGTTTTCACACGATATTTATTGAGATATTTTTCTCCTTGTTAAAGATGAGATGGGACTGTGGACCGTCTTCGAAAAAACGCGGCCAGGGAAAAGGATACCTATCCTCGCACCACAGAACCTTTGTTACGATTTTGTGATTTCTCTCACGTCCCCCTCCTTCTATATCTATGAATTTATGGGAAATATTTCCTGTTTAAGTTTCGAAAGACTCATCTGTTATTCCCCAGTGCAAAAAGATTAAGGGATTTGGAAGCAAAAATTAAGGGATTCCCTGATTGCAAGCTGCCTGCAAAACGTCTAAAAGTATTACCGTCCATCATTCAACAATATAAAATTCAGGAGGTATAAGTCGTGGCGACTAAATATGGAACAAACGGCAACGATGTGATCGATGGAACGACGGGGAATGACATTCTTTACGGACTGGACGGTGACGACACTCTGAACGGCTATGCAGGTAACGATTATTTAAGTGGCGGAACGGGCGATGACATCATGAGAGGCAACGAGGGAAACGACACCTATATCGTCGACAGTGCCAATGACACGGTCTACGAAACCCTGGATGCGGGTACCGACAGGGTCAATGCCTATGTTGACTATACCCTGGCTGCCAATGTGGAAAGCCTTTACATGTTTAGCACGGCCACAGAAGGAACGGGCAACACCCTAAACAACGTGATCGTCGGCAACGGCAATGCGAACACGCTAACAGGCCTGGGGGGAAAAGACACCCTTAAGGGTAAGGCCGGCAATGACAGCCTGTATGGAGGTAACGGCAACGACACTCTGTATGGCGGTGACGGCAACGACACCCTGTATGGTGAAGCGGGCAAAGACTATCTGAACGGCGGGGCAGGTCAGGACAGTTTTGTCTTCAGCCACACCGGTGAGGCCAATGCCGATAAGATTGCCGACTTTTCCCATGACGCCAGCGACACGATCGTGCTGAAGGACATCCTTGACGGTGCAACTGACGGTTCCATAGAGGGCCTTACGTTCGCTGGAACCGTACTGGATGACGACTGCTATTTCGAAGGCGACGGTTTTACGGGTGACGGAGCCGAAGACAGCGGAATTTATTATGACACAGCAAATGGGAACGTCTGGTACAATCCTACAACCGGTGAAGGCGGAGACTCCGTTAAAATATGCACCCTGATCGGAGTCCCGGGTGCAATAGCCACCCTGCTGGACAGCGCCGACATCACCTATTCAGCCTAAGCGGTTCCAATCTCGTCTCCGGGGCGCGTTCATGAACGCGCCCCGCCCTGTTTTCCCTCTCCCCCCCTCAAAAAATCCTGAGTCCGGCGCTTGAGGCATGGTGGGACCCGCCCGGAGACCTTAGAGCTAAGCCAACCGGTGAAGATTCTCGAGCATCGAGAACGCAGCTCTCCCATTCCTGTTCCCTCCGTAAAGGCAGGCAGCAACCCTGAACCTAGCCGGGCTGTGAGGATAGGGTCATCTCGCCAATGACCGGCTCGACGAGCGGTTCCAGCTTCATAACCTTCCCCAGGCGCTTGGAATCCACAACTCCCAGGATGCAGGACGCCAATCCCAGGGCTGCGGCGGTAAGGCTGAGGGTCTGATAGAGGCAGCCCAGATCCTGCAGGATCAGGCGGTATGCAATCTTTTCGTACTTCCAGGAATTCCTTAGAAAACGGGATGTTATAACAAGCCGGACGTTGGGCAGCCCGGCCCCGTGGATTTGGTCGTGGGGATTGCTTTTCAGGTAAACGTCCAGTAACGCGCCGTCCACAGGAATGGATTCCAGACCATGGGTTTCCGGATCATAGCGCCAAGCTCCGGTCGCAAGGCCGATGCATTGGTGGATCAGGGGATAGATTTCCAGGGAATGGAGGGCGCCGCCGCTGGGTGATGGGCGTCGGGACCCCATACAGGCACGTGAAGCGTCATCGAGGATGTCCTGACAGCGGGCCGAGGTGTACAGCAACGCGCTCAGTTTCTCCAGGGAAATCGGCCGCCTGCCGGGGATTCGGCCGCTGCGGCGGGCTGCAAGCACCTCGGCAAGGGGAATGTCCAGCAGCTCCTTGAAGTGTTCGTCAGGCTTTGGCAGCGGAAGCTCCCTCCCCCTGCAGGGTTTGAAAAGGGGTTCGGGAGGAAGCTTTTCCCTGAGCCGCCAGGTTGCGCCGATGGGGTCATCATGAAAACCGATGCTCGAAGCATGAAAAAACAACAGGTCGTGAAACTCCCAGATGGGACTGTCCGTTTTCAGCTCTTCCAGGGCGTTCATGAGCTGCAAGGCCCGATAGAAGGCCATGCGGGCGGTGTCCTCCTCTGAAGGCGGGGAAAATCCTTCCCGGATCATCTCCATGAGCCAGATCATGCAGCGTTCGTCATGGATGAGACACTTCTTACGGGAAAGGGGCATCTCCAGTAAAAGCGCATCACCAGATCGCCGCAGACAGGCGGAAGGTGAGAACCCGGGGAAGGACTCCGGCAGAGGCTCCTTCCAGGCCTGCCAGGGCGGCGCGGGTTGAAGTGAAAACAGAGCACGTCCGCCGGCTCTGCATTGAACCTGCAGAAGCCCCCGGGAAAATAACGTTTCGCAGAGAAAATAGACAACCGGCGGATTATCGGCTGATTCCGCCAGGCGGTCAATCCAGGCCTCCGTCATCCAGCCGTTCATCAGATCTTCAACAAGGGGATGGTCGGGCGCATCCAGAACGGTTACCCCGCTTCGAACGAGGGCGATTCGTCCGTTTTCCTGCCTTTCCTCCGTCAGTCCATCCCTCAGCTTCACGAAAAAAGCGGCATCATCTGTCGGGGAGGAAAACGGATTCTCGGCTTCGGTTGATTTCGCCATGGTACCTATAAGAAAAACGGAACGGGATTGAGGTCATCCTCGCCGACGCTCTCACCAATCCATCCAAGAGCCCTCGGGACCTCGAAAAGACGGCGGAAACCGAAACGGGGCCAGAAATGCATCAGCCCGGGGATGATCACCCGGACCACGGGAAAGCCAACATCCGGTCGGGTCAGATCCATCACCAGCATCGCCAATCCCAACTCCTGCAACAGGCGCACGGAATCTTCGATGTCATCAAGGAAATCGACGCTCTGTCCACGAGAGAAATCCGAAAGGGTCTTTGGAGGCTTATCGGGATCAGGCTTTAAAAAAGGCTCTCTGCTCAAGGGGGTGCCTTGAAACTGGAGACTGTATTCGTCTCTGTCCGCCAGCCCCCAGCACTGCCCCAATTCCCCAAGGGCCCGTTCCAGGGCGATCCGCGCATCGCGGTGGCAGCCCAGCCCCAGGGAATGAAGGCGGCCGCAAACCCCGGATTCGAAGAGGGTGGCCGAGAAGACGGGAATTCCCAGATCATGGGTCAGATCCAGCACCTCCAGCCTCATGCCCATTTCATCCATGGCCGCATTCACAGAAGCGGCAAACGGCGAGCCGATCCGGTTCAAATCCACGGAGGGTTTACGCAGCCTTTGGTACCACCACATCGCCGTGGCGTCGCGCTCGACCAGTTCGAAAAAGCCCTGCATGATCGCCTCTTCAAGGCAGTTTCCCGCAGCCACGCCGTTGCTGCAACCCCAGCAGATGTCGCCGCCTCCCTCCGCGGGATAAAAATAATAGGCAAAGGCGCTGGGAATCAGTCGCCAGCGCTTCCGCGTCAGAGACCAGGCAGACGTCCAGTCGATGGAGCGCCCTTCGTCATAGGGATCCGCCACATAAGCCGTGCTCCCCTTTTGGCGCCAGGCTTCGCGGTCCCTGTACTGCCGCTGGCTGAAGCCCATCAGGTCGCTTGGAGAAATCGCCGCGTCCCCCAGTTCCGAAAAGGTAGCTCGGACAGAGGGTTCATATCCCTCATACTGAGAACAGTAACGCTCAACGGCCTCCCCCAGAGCGCTGGCACGCGCCTGCGGGACGGTTCTCCCCTTTCCTGTGCTGAAACCTGTAGCGGTCAGACGGGAATTCCCCTCACTTCGCGCCGGCTTGCCGGCGTTTCGGACAATCCAGTCGCTGCGGACAATGTGGCCGAAGCAAGCCGGACATTTATCAAGAGACGTCAGCTGTTTCACCACACCTGTCACCGGGCTGATCAGGGAAGCATACGTCTCCAGCGTCTCCACAGCCGAACAGACCCGTTCGCCGCCGTCGCGATGATCCGCCTTGATTCTCGACTGCAGCCGCAGGGGTTCCTCCGGAAGGGAACCGAAATGAGCCCCCCCTTTGGCCAGGGTGCCGCACTCCGGACATTGGGGCCGTCTTGTGAGAAGATGTCGATCGAGTCGAAGCTCGCGGAAATTGAGGGTAAGTGCGCACCCGACCAGATACGACACATCGCCTGCGGCGAGTTTTTCCAGTTCGACGGCAAGCACGCCCGTCACCGCTTCCAGGGAGAAAGGCGTCATTCCCACGGACAGGAGAAGGGGTTTCCGATCCTTCGCGGCAAGGATTGCTTCCCATTCCCGCCGGCGATGCCCCTTGACCCGGTCCAGGAGGCAAACCGCGCACCCTGTCTGTTCCGGAAGGAAGAGCGGCCCGATCTGCGGAACGATCCCACTGGGTTTGACGGACAGCCAGCGGAGCCCGCGCTGCAGGGCTAAGCGTCCGAACGCCTCCAGCTCCGGATCGAGGATATCGGATGTAACGGCCACATAAAGGTCATCGGGACTGAGTTCTTTCTGATAACCGTCAGGGATCCGCTCAATGTTCAGCATGTCTGAACGCGACAACAGCCCGGCAAGGTCGTCGGCGAGGGAATCCGCCCCGCCGGTGGCAAAGATCTTCACAGCCAGGGTTGAAGTCCGCCGACCGGGAGATACCGAAAATCCCTGGCTGAGAACCCCGGCCCGGAACACATCCGCAGGCGTTTCGCGCTGCCCGGAATCCTTGACGATCACCCCTTGCCGTTCGAGATGGATGAGAGTGAAAAAGACCTCCTCGGGAGAAAAACGGCTCTCAAGGGCCGAAGCGAGATCGTCTTCACCGGAAATCCCCTGCAGAATCAGGCCGATCAATTCCGAAGCCAGGTCCGAGGTAACCCTGCCTGGTCCCGCCTCATCCAGAAGAAACCAGCCGCCCTTCCCATCGGCGACCGGAACCATTCCGCGTTTGATCTTAAGATTTCCCATAATGAAAACTTATAGATATCCAGCCAGATAATCGATGTTCCGGCCGCCGTGCTGAACCAGGCCATAGGGTTTGCGGCAGCCGCCGGCGCACCGGGCGAGATAAGCACAGTGACGGCATTCCGCAGGCAGCGCTTCGGTCGATGCGCAGGACAGGATTTCCGGGCTCTTCCGGATTTCTTCGAGATTCCCGGTTTCCTTCAGCTCGCATACATCGAAGCAGGCCTGCATCCGGCCGCGGGCGCTGACGTTCAATGCCACGAAGGGGCCGCAGTCCCTCGTTCGGCCGTGAAACACACGCGCCCCAAGCTCCGTCGGCCTGACCGCGCAGAAGGGCATGGCCAGAAAGACCCCCCTGGCCTGATCGGGGTGCTTATCCATCAAATCCGCCATTTCCTCGGCAAAGGCCTGTGCATCCGGCCGCGTCCAGGGGCGGGGCAGAATCGGCGTAGATTCGTAGCGCAGCGGCATCCAGAAAAGCCGGGGGGATTTTTTTGCAAACCGGACAAACTTCTCCAATGTTCCATGCAGTTCCGGCAACAGGGGCGTTAGAAGACAGATTCGCGGCACATCAGCCTCCAGCGCCTGTTCGATGAGCCCTTCCTTTTGGTGCAGCAGGCCCAGCCCTCCAGTCATCCGGTCCAGGTGCCCGGCATCGAGCGAGGGCAGGCTGATCCGAAGGTCATCCACGACAGGGAAAAGCCTCCGGTAGAGCACGGTGTCGCCGGTGCCGTTGGTGTTCAGGATGACGGTGCGGCCGCAGAGGTGTGCATAACAGCAGAACATTTCAATCTGCGGATGCATCGTGGCCTCTCCCCCTGTAAAACGGACTCCCGGAATGCCGTTATCCACAGCCCAGTCGATCCAGCCAAGGACCTCCTGATCCGGCATGAACGATCTGCCCTGACGGATCTCTCCCCCGAGGTAGCAGAACGTGCAGTTCAAGTTGCATGCGTCCGTGATTTCAATCTTCAGTTCGAGCGGGTTCAGAGGGGAAATCAACATGGGTTATTCATCCGATGCCATGGCGCTGGTCTGTCGATGAATCGTAAGCGGCATGCAGTCAGGCATCCCTTTAAACGCATCTGACACAGGATATCTCATCCGTTTCATCACTCATCATGGGCTTGACCAGCAGCTCTTCACCCGGTTTCAACGGCAGGACGATATACATGAGTTTATCGGTCTGCTCGAGGACCGTTACTTCAACTCCCGCCGGAACAGAAACATCATATTCGGACAAAACAGCCCTGGGGTTGGAAAGGAAACGCCCTTTGAAGGATTCGTCACTCCAGGCCCTGGCTATGATTTTCGCCATCTTTTTGTTTTGCTCTTTTTTTTCGTCTTCTTTTTTCATTTTTTCCTCGTTGCATTTATTTCTGATAATACAAAACCACCCTGTTTTCACCTCCGGAAAAGGCCTGGATAGAGTTATCAATCCGGTCCACCTGATCGCTGTCAGGAAGAACGTGAACGGTCAGATCCTGATACGCATTTGCCTGGGAAGGAATATCGGGAGGTATTGTCGAAAGAACCCATCTCCGATGGCTGCCGCCCGGGGATATCGATTCTTTTAAGAAAAAACCATATTCACATCACGGACAGTGAAAAGAAAACCTTCATCCCTGCTCTTTGTGCGCCCCTGACACCTCTATGATTTTCTCAATGACCGCTTCTTTGCATCCAAGCCGTTGCGCCAGCATGGCTATTCCTGAGAGCGAAACGGGATGCCCACGGATGATATCCGCTTTTTTCAGGGCCATTTCAGCCGAAGGTTTGGGGTTATCCGCCGGGAGGTAAATGGTGCAGTCGGGACTGACCTCCTCCAGGATGCTGTTGCTTTCAATGATCAGAAACTCCACCGTGTCGTGTTCGGAGGCAATCACCTTAAAACCGGTCCCCTTTGGATAGAAGAAACCGTCATCATAACCTGCTTTACGGGGATGATGGCCGATCTTGATTCGCACAGCTCCTGGAAGCATCCGACAAAGTGCCCGTGCAAGAGAAGTCTTTCCGACATGGGAGCGTGCACCGGAAACCACAAGAACTTTCATCTTATTTAAGACAACGTGACTGGCACGAGAACAAGATCTCCCACCAGAAAGACCGCCTGTCCGAACATGGGACGTTGTTTCAGAGCTCTCATAACAGAGAGAGCTTTCAAGGGTTGGATTCCCGCTTTCACTCATTGCATGCCGACTCAACTTTCATACGGAAAATATACCAATATTAACACATCTAAAGGCCATGACATCACGGGAAAAAAGGTCAGCGTCACGTCCCTTTCAGACTCCATGGTCCCCGGAGAGATGCCGCACTGCATGGCCTTTTAGAAGCTTTTTTCGACCCTATCACGGCGGGAATCCGAAATCAAGAATTTAAGGTTATCTTATGTTAGTATTCGTAATATTAGGTTAATTATTGAAATTCTCCTGTAAAATAAAGGGGATGGGAAGACATTCCACCTCCGGAAATGCCCATGGCCGATGCAAGATGTTCTGCTCGCCTGCAGCAATGAAATTTGTGGCAAGAGGGAAGCTTGTTTTTTGAATCTGTTTATGTTATGCCAGGCATAATATAAGTTAATCGGCGGGAGCCGGGGCTCCGTCATCAGCCTTTGCAGCCCCCAAAATCAAACGACGGAAAGGACGATGAACAATGAAAAAGTGTGTCATGAACGTGCTGTTTGCTGTGATCTGGTTTGTCTCGTGGACAGGATCCGCCCTTGCGGCTGATATCAACCTGTCCGCTGCGCTCGGTCTCAAGGATGTGGTCACTGAACTTTCATCGGAATTTGAGAAGAAAAACCGTGGAACGGCATTCCAGAGAAACTTTGCCGCCTCCGGGGCGCTGGCAAAGCAGATCGCGAACGGTGCCCCCTGTGACGTTTACTTATCCGCCAATGTGGAATGGATGAACTATCTGAAGGAAAAGATGCTGGTCGATGCCAAGACCGTTTCCAACTTTGCTTTCAGTCAACTGGTTTTCGTGGGCAAACCCAGCCTCCATTTGAAAACTCTTCAGGATGTGGTCACATTGGAGCGGATCGCCATCGGCAGCCCGAAGAGCGTTCCTGCAGGTCAATACGCCATGGAGGCGATCAAGAGCGCGAAAATAGACAGGCAGCTGGAAAACAAGCTGGTGATGGCGAAAGACGTTCGGGAATGCCTGATGTACGCTGAGCGCGGCGAAGTGGACGGCGCCTTCGTCTACAGGACGGATGCGGCACTTGCCAAGCATGCGAAGATCCTTTTCATTGTTCCCCAGAACTACTACCCAAGGGTGACGTTCCTCATGGCGCTGACCCCATCGGGCAGCAGGAAGGCCGAAGCGGCCGCATTTTACAGGTTCCTGCAATCCGACGAGGCCAAAAAAGTCCTCATCAGATATGGCTTTACAGTAAGCTGAATTCCTCATGCCCGGGTTTACGCCAACCGATTATTCGGCAATCCTGCTCTCCGTCAAGGTGGCCATCGTGGCCACTTTGATTTCTCTTCCCTTCGCTTTTGCCGTTGCCTACCTTATGACCTTCCGGAAATTCCGGGGCAGAATCGCCCTTGATGTTCTGGTGAATCTCCCCCTGACGCTGCCGCCCGTCGTGGTCGGCTACCTTCTGCTGCTTCTCCTGGGTCAGCAGGGATGGGTTGGAAGAATGATCCTTCAGCCCCTTGGCATTCAGGTGATTTTTACCTGGAAAGCGGCGGTCATTGCCACGGCGGTGGTGGGCTTTCCCCTGATGGTCCGATCGATCCGGACCGGGATGGAAACCATCGACATTCGACTGATTCAGGCCTCCCGTACCCTGGGAGCCGGCTGGTTCGACAACATCGTCACAGTGATTCTGCCCCTTTCGGTCCGGGGGATCATCGCTGGCTCCGTTCTCATGTTCGCCCGGGGGCTGGGTGAATTCGGGGCGACCATTATTGTTGCCGGGAACATTCCCGGCCTAACCCAGACCATACCGCTGGCAATCTATGAATACGTCAGTTCCCCTCGAGGCGATGAGATGGCCATGGCCCTGTGCCTCGTATCCCTCTCGCTCTCGGTAGCCGTGCTTATCTTCCATGAATGGCTGGGAAGGAAAATGATCCGGATGGACTGATATGGAATTGAGCATCGACATATCAAAAAATTTCGACCTGTTTCAACTGAAGGCCGAATGCTCGATTGCCGGAGAGCGAATCGGCCTCTTCGGCCCCTCGGGAAGCGGAAAGTCCACCCTGGTAGGGCTCGTTGCCGGAATGATCAGACCCGACCGCGGAAAGATCCTTCTCGATGCAGAGGCACTTTTCGACAGCAGGCAGGGGATCAACGTTCCGGTGGAGCACCGGCGGATCGGGATGGTCTTTCAACGCCCCCATCTTTTTCCGCACCTGAGCGTCAGGAAAAACCTACTCTACGGCTACAAGCGCTGCACCCAGGAACACCGCCAGATTAACCTGGATAACGTGATCGGCGTCCTGCAGATCGAACATCTCCTGGAGCGGGGCGTGGGAAATCTCTCCGGTGGCGAGAGGCAAAGGGTGGCCATCGGCCGGGCAATCCTGTCCAACCCACGGCTGCTGATCATGGACGAGCCCCTCTCAGGCCTTGATGACATCCTCAAGTTTCAGATTCTTCCCTTTTTGAAAAGCGTTTCTGAGACCTTTCACATTCCGTATCTGTTCATCTCCCATTCCCTGCTCGAAATGAGAATCATGACAGACATGGTGCTCAATGTCGCCGACGGGAATGTCACCGGGCAGATGACGGCGGAGGAACTGGCGCGGAGCCGGATGGGCGCGAATGAAACCGATTACACCAATCTTCTGAAACTGAGATTATCCCGACTCATCGATGGGCTGCAGGTTTACCTCTGGGGCCAGGTTCCGCTGCTTGTTTCCGGAAAAAGCGATCTGTCCGAAGCCCTCTTCGAACTTTCCTCGACGGACATCATTCTCTTCAAACGGCATCCGGAGGCGATCAGCGCCCGGAATCTCATTGAATGCCGCGTGACCAATATCTTTGAAACGGGTCTTAGGCTGGGCGTGGAGCTGGAGTGTGGAGGAGAACGCCTGATCGCGGCGATTTCCAGGCAGGCTGCCGAGGATCTCGGCATTGTCAGGGGGATACAGATTTTTGCCGCATTCAAGGCCACGGCCTTTCGGCGGCTTGGGTAAGGCGGGACAGGATTTCAGCAGTTCAAGGCCCCGTCAGGAAACTCTTTCGGAACGGCCTTGCCGCCTCTTTCTCCCTACCGTAACCGGTGCGTCCTGCTGCTGAAGAAACGGAATCGCACCCCTGCCCCGCAGGGGAGCCACAGCCGCCGTTCTTCAAACGATAGTAACGAAATGGAATAGATATATATCGTTGAAATGAAGATGGTTCTAGAAAGAGGGGGAAAGCTGTCCTAAGGAGACAGGGCCCGCCTCAACCGGGCCAGGATCTCCTGCTTCTCCAGCAGGGAAAAGATTTTATCCAGTTCCGGACCCCGGATAGACCCTGTCAGGGCTGCCCGCACGGGCATAAAGAGCCCTTTTCCCTTGACGGACGTGATGCTGCGAAGCTGCCTCATCAGCTGGGGGTAATCGTCCGCTCCATTTCCCCCCTCCTCGACCAGCTTCAACAGGGCTTGAAGCACAGCCTGCGAGTCCTTTTCCCGGAGAAGAGCAAGGGCTTGCTCTTCGAGGGGAAATTCCTCGTTCACGAACATCGCAAGATACGGCCCGATATCGGACAGTCTGGCCAGGTTCGGCTGCACCGCCGCCACCATCCCTTCCAGCCACTGCAAGTCCATCAAAGCGGGATCATATCCTGCTTTCAGGATAAAGGGCCACAGCCGATTCTTCAGATCCTCCGACGACGCGTTATGAATGTAAAGGCTGTTGAGCCAGACCAGCTTGTCCTCGTCAAAAACGGCACCGCTCTTGCCCGCTCTGTCCAGGGAAAAAGCAGCGACAAGCTCATCCACAGAACAGACTTCCCGGCCTTCCCCGAGGGAACCGCCAAGGAGAGCCAGATAGTTGAGAAGCGCCTCGGGAAGGATCCCCTGCTCCCGGAATTCCCGCACGGAAACAGAACCGTGTCGTTTACTCAATTTCGTCCGATCCCTTCCCAGGATGAGGGCATGATGGGCAAACTGAGGCGGGGCAAACCCCAGGGCCTCATAGAGCATCAGCTGGATTGCCGTATTGGACAGATGGTCTTCCCCTCGGATCACAGTGGAAATTTCCATGAAGTGGTCATCGATGACGACGGCAAAATTGTAGGCGGGGATTCCATTGGAGCGGACGATGATGAAATCGCCGATCGCCTCCCCCTCAAATTTCATCGGTCCCCGGATCTGGTCCGGAAAAGCAATCGGTCCCGGCTGGACCTTGAACCGGTAGGCCGGCTTCCGTCCCTGGGCTTCCAGCCTTCCGCGCTCTTTCAGGGTCAGGTTTCGGCACTTTCCCAGATAGCGGGGTGCGATTTTCCTGGAAAGGAGGGCGGTTCTTTCCAGCTCCAGCTCTTCCTCGGTGCAGTAACAGGGATAAACCATTTCCTCCTGGATCAGCTTTTTCAGGAAGACGTCATAAAGGTCCAACCTGTCGCTCTGCCGATAGGGTCCCAGAAAGCCGCCTTTTTCCGGACCTTCGTCCCAGTCGAGGGTCAGCCATTTCAAATCTTCAATGAGATTGTCTTCAAAGGCTTTTGTTGTCCGCTCACGATCGGTGTCTTCAATCCTCAGGATCAGCCTGCCACCGTAGTGACGGGCATAAAGCCAGTTGAACAGGGCGGTCCGGGCATTGCCCACATGAAGATCCCCCGTCGGTGAGGGGGCAAAGCGCACTCTCGGTTTTTCTCTGCTCATCAATCCGAACTCTCTCTAACCGTTGCCACGGCCAAAACGGCAACCCCCTCCTGGCGCCCCACAAATCCCATTCCCTCATTCGTCTTGCCCTTGATGTTGATCCGACCGGGAGGCAGGTCCAGGACCTCGGCAAGACGCTCCTCCATCTCTGCGATATAAGGCCTCAGCCTTGGTCTTTCCATGATGACGGTGGAATCGATGTAGTCGATGGCAAAGCCCTTCTTTGTGACCATGTCCTTGACGATTGCCAGCAGCTTCAGACTCGATATTCCGGAAAAGGCCGGATCGGTGTCGGGAAAGTGCAGGCCGATGTCGCCCCCGGCAATGGCGCCCAGAAGAGCGTCACAGATGGCATGGGTCAGCGCATCTGCGTCGGAATGGCCTGTCAGCCCCTGATCGTGAGGAATGTTCACCCCGCCGAGGATCAATTCCCGATCGTCAGCCCATCGGTGACTGTCATACCCGCAGCCGATTCTCACGGTCTATCGTCTCCTTTGACATGCAACGCACGGCCTGGATGAAAGCCAAGGCGGTTCCGGATCATCGGAGGGCGGAAAGATCCCTCCTCAATCCTGCTTCAAGAAAGCCCCCGCCAGGACAAGATCATCGGGGGTTGTGATTTTGATGTTTCGATAACTTCCAGGAATCAATTTTACCGGAATTCCCAGGTGCTCCACGAGGCTCGCATCATCCGTCCCGTGAAAATCCTCTTCAGCAGCCTTCAGGTAGGCTTCCTGGAGAATCCGCCGACCAAAGGCCTGGGGAGTCTGCGCCAGCCAGAGCGCTTCCCGATTCAGAGTCCGGGAGATATTTCCGGCCCCGTCGCTCTGCTTTACCGTGTCCGTTACAGGAACCCCGGCAATCGCCGCACCGAACCTGAGGGCCGCGCCGATGACCTGAGAAAGCGTTTCTTCCGCAACAAAAGGGCGAACGCCATCATGAACCACAATAATGTCGCAGTCATCCCCGACCCTTGCCAGGCCGTTTCTGACCGAATCCTGCCGCTCTTTTCCCCCGGAAATCACCTCCCGGATCTTCGTCAGGCGGTAAGGTTTTTCAATGTTTTCCACGACAAAAGAACGGTCCTGTTCTGGAACAACGAGCAGAATCTCATCAATCAATGAATGTTGCTGCAGCCGAAGCAGGGTATGAACAAGAACAGGCTTGCCATCGAGCAGAAGATACTGTTTGGGATTGCGGCTCTGCATACGCCGCCCGGAGCCTCCGGCAGGAATGATGGCGACCACTTTCGGATTCATCGGTAATCGTCCATTCTTCAATTCATCATGGTAAGTCCTGGCAGGAGAACCACATGGAAAAAGCCCGGGGAGCAGAACTCTCCCGGGCTTTTGTCGGGCCTGTTATTGTCTGGCGCCGTTTCCATAGGCTTTCTTTTCGCCAACGATGTCCTTCAGCTCCGAAAAGATCATCCGGCCCGCCGTCGTCTGCAGAACGCTGGTCACCAGAGCTTCAACGGTCGCTCCCTGGTACCTCTGTGCGTTGTCCACGACAATCATCGTCCCGTCATCGAGGTATGCCACCCCCTGGCCGGCTTCCTTCCCTTCCTTGATGATCTTCACCGTCATCACTTCTCCCGGAAGAACGACCGGCTTCAGGGCATTCGCCAACTCGTTGACATTAAGTATCCGGATCCCCTGCAGTTCAGCTACCTTATTCAGATTAAAATCGTTCGTGATGATCTTGCCGTTCATCTTCTTTGCCAAAGCAACCAGTTTGGCGTCCACACTTTTTATCCGGGGAAAATCCTGATCGACAATCTCGATGCTGATCCCGGCGCTCTTCTGCATCCTGTTGAGGATATCCAGCCCGCGCCTGCCCCGGGAACGCTTCATGGAATCAGACGAATCGGCAATGTACTGCAATTCATCCAGAACAAATCGAGGAACGATGAGCGTTCCCTCCAAAAAACCGGTGTCACAGATATCTGCCAGTCTGCCGTCGATGATGGTACTGGTATCAAGAATCCTGTAATCCCTGTTTTCCTTATCTGCACTCTGGCCACGTCCAATGATGTTGTAAAGTTCTTCAATTTTTTTAGATCCGAGGACAAGCCCGAGATAACCCATGACCGCCGTCCAAAGCGCATAGATCCAAGGGGCGATCTGATATTTCTCTTCAATATCGGTTATAAAATTCAGACCATAGGCAAACAAAAAAGCAATCAGCAAGCCGACGATCATACCGGCCACACCGCCGAAGATGATCCGCAGAGACAGCTTCCTGAGGGCCTGTTCAACCTGTATTACAAATAAAGCCGTGAGGCATCCCAACAACAATCCGATCAATGAAAGCGGGAAACTATAATAATTGCTGGCAATAAAATAACCACTGATGGAACATACAAATCCTAAAAGGAATCTGACGATCAACTTTTTCACCTCCTTTCCTTCGCTGAAATGGGTCAACCCTATTCCTCGCGCACGGCGAGGCCCATACCAGGCGGCCTTCATTGCAGGCTAACGGCTGGCTTCGCCACAGGCTGGTCGACCGGTTCAGAAACTGCCGCACCGCCTGTCCTCTGCCGCCCTGTTATCCTTTTGAATGCAACCCGGAATAAACTCCTTCGAATTTTTTGGCTGAAGTTAAATTTGATACAAAACACCACTCATGCTTTCTTTTGCGAAAGCAAGGGGATATTTCATATGGAGAATTCAAGAGCACCGTCAACACTGTTGTACAGAAGGAATAGCCTTCTCTCATCTCTTTCCTGATCGCTTATCTACCTCCTTCTCATCGTTCGCGTTCGTCTGCGGCTTAAGGAAAGCATTTCAAGAAGGCAAATATTTCGGACAGACTTACTGCAACGAGAAAATTGACTTCAGATCCTGCTCGATTTTCGTCTCTTCTGCGTTACTGGCGATAGAGATTTCTTTGATCAGAAGACTTTTGGCCGTATCCATCATCTTCCGTTCACCGAACGAGAGGTTCTTGTCATTTTTCAGAATGAGCAGATCCCGGAGCACCCGGGCAATCTCAAATACCGAACCCGTTTTGATCTTTTCCAGATATTCCCTGTATCTCTTATTCCAGGTCTGCTTGTCGATGGTTATATCTTTGTTCTTCAGGATCTCATAAACCTTCGGGACGTCATCCTCGAGAATCAGCTCTCTGAGCCCTACGGACTCCGCACTGCCAGTGGGGATCATGATCTTCATGCCATTGCTCATAATTTTCATGATATAGAACTTCTGAGTGCTGCCCATGACTTCCCTGCTCTCAATGGCCTCAATGACACCCACACCCTGCGCTGGATATACTGCCAAATCACCCACCTTAAACATCATCCACACTCCTTAAAGCTATTTTGAATTGCTATTACTATCAAATATTTGAAAAAACGTCAATATAATTCCCATCTACGTTCTTTATTCTTCGTCTCCGGAAGGACAGGATCCAGGTCCCCTCTAGATATAGCTATGCATCATAAGGGATAGCGCCTTATCGAGCTGGCCGGGCTCCCGGAGTTCATATTCTTCAACCGTCTCCCGCAGGGAATTGTAGAGGCGGCTATCGGAGAAATCATCAACGCTGCGGTAGATGCCCTTTCTCCTGCCCAGCCGAAAAATGAGCTGGTCCTTTTCCGGCAGGGCCAGATAGCGGTCAATAACGCTCAGGATCTTTTCCTTGTCCTGGGGCAATTTCCCCTCGACCTCTTCCAGGAGGTTCAGGATATGATCACTGACCACGCAAGATTCAATGCCTTCAAGCCCTTCAATCAAAGACCGGATTTCCTTTACGACATCATTATCGCTTAAAGGAATAAAGTCACCCTTCAGCAGTTTGTCGTGAAGATCGGTCCCCGGAACGGCGTGCAGGGATCTCAGCCGGATGAAGTCAGGATTGATCTGGTTGAGCACATGGGCCGTTTCTTCGGCATGCTCCCGCGTCCACCGGGTCCCTCCAAGACCGGGCACCACGTACTCGCTGAGGGAGAGCCCCGCCTCAACGACATGGCGCCCTCCCTTAATGTGCTCGGCGGCGGTAACCCCCTTGCGGATATAGGCCAGCAACGGATCGTATCCGCTTTCCATCCCGATGTGAATTCTCGACAATCCGGCGGACTTGAGCCGCTTCAATTCATCCACCGATTTTCTGGAGGCTGTCTTTGAACGGCAATAGGAGGTAATCCGCGTTACGAATGGAAAGGCGTTTTTGATTTCGTTGAGGACAGAAACAAGGGTTTCCGTTTTCAGGATCAGCGAGTCGGCATCCTGGAGGAAAATGGATTGCCCCCCGAAATACAGCCAGGCGGCCACGGAGCGGAAATTGTCATCGTAGGTGCTTTCCTGGCCAAAAATGAGCCGGATCACCCGATTAGTCACCTTCCCCCCTTCACCGAGTTTCCAGGACAGCTTTTGAACATGGCTTGCAATTTCCTGCATTTTCTTGATGTCGGCAATAATCTCATCGAGAGGCCGCAGCTCAAATTTTTTCCCCCGATAAGAATTGCAGAACGCGCACTTGTTCCAGGGACAGTTGCGCGTCACCCGGATCAGCAGGCTTTTTGCCTCACTGGGCGGCCGGATTGGACCCTGTTCAAACGAAAAATCCATGGGGCACCTCATATGTCATGACATTCGCTCTCCAAGAGGGCGATGATCATCAGGGAAGGAAAAAAAGCGGATTCCTTGCCCGGTTCTGGTGTCGAACCTCGAAATTAAGATACACTTTATCCTCTTCGCCGATCTTTCCAATCAGGGCGATCGTGTCCCCTTTTCGGACCGTGTCGTCCAACCGGACCTTCCGGGTTTTCAGATGGGTATAGACTGTGGCGAAATTATCTGCATGTTTGATAATAATCGTTTCACCGTAATCCTTCAACTCCGATGAAAAAATCACCGTTCCCCCGGCCGCTGCAACGACGGGCGTCATATCCTTTCCGCTGATACTGATCCAGTTGTGATACATTTTGTTGGGCTGAATGCCGAAACGGGAGATGACCCTGCCCTTGACAGGCCAGATAAACCGCTTTTTGTCAAACTGCAGCTTACCGGAAACATCCGTCGGCAACTCCTCCTTGTTCAAAGAACCGGCGGCGTTTTTTACAGGCTTCGGCGGAGGGGCGGGGGGGGGCGCTTTGGGAGGCAATTCTTCCCGCTCCTTCGGAGCGGCTTCCTCTTCCGGCGTTTCAGAAATCTCTCCTGCTGC
This sequence comes from Syntrophus sp. (in: bacteria), assembly GCF_040768185.1. Classification (NCBI taxonomy): domain Bacteria; kingdom Pseudomonadati; phylum Thermodesulfobacteriota; class Syntrophia; order Syntrophales; family Syntrophaceae; genus Syntrophus; species Syntrophus sp. (in: bacteria). The sequence continues at coordinate 88,319 of NZ_JAXGNC010000003.1, forward strand.
GCTGCCTGGAAGGGAAGGCGAAGCCTTGGGGGACTCAACATCCGAAGTCCGGCTGCCGTCAGATTTCAAAAGGGGTTTGGAACGGGAAGGACTTTCTCCGCCGGGCGGACTCTTGGCAACGGGCTCTTCGCCAGCGGGGGGTTTGTTCCGCAGAGGGTCGAATCCCTGAGCCCTCAGCAACAGCATGACATCTTCGATGACCTCATTCGCATGCGGGACAAAGAGAACCTGATCCGCTTCAATCAGGTCGGGATTTTCAACATTATTGACCTCCGCCAGGTCCTGCACATGCACGGAATACGCCTTGGCGATGCTGTAAAGGGTCTCCCCCTTCTTCACTCGATGGTATACACCTTTCGGTTTTCCGGATTTAAAACCGTAGACGTCAGAGAAGATAAACGGAATAAACAGCAGAAACAAAAAGATGAAATGTTTTTTGGAAAGGGTCAATCTGCTCAGTGTCGGCTCCTCGTTTCACAAATACATCTTAAGGAAGATCAGCCGGACCAGCCATATTCTCCAATCAGGTCTACAAAACGGCAGCCTCCCAGGTGTTCTTTTTTCAAGTCCTGCACATCCTCGGATTGTCTCGTAATTTTCAGAAGATCCTGAACAGACCTTCCACCCACCGGCACAACCAGCCGCCCTCCCACCGCCAGCTGCTCAACCAGCGGCTGCGGGATTCCGGGCGCCCCCGCCGTTACCAGGATGGCGTCGAAGGGCGCTTCCTCTTTCCAGCCGTAAGTGCCGTCCCCTACCCGGATCGCCACATTGTAATATCCCAGATGATCCAGGATGCGACGGGCATTGTTGGCCAGCGACGCAACCCGCTCTATGGAGAAGACCTGTTCGGCCAGTTCCGCCAGCAGGGCGGTCTGATATCCCGATCCGGTTCCAATCTCCAGAACCCGCTCCCTCCCTTTGAGTTCCAGGGCGTCCGTCATCAGGGCCACCATGTAGGGCTGAGAAATGGTCTGCAACTCACCAATCGGGAGGGGGTTGTCGTTGTATGCCTGATCCGCCAGGGCCTCTTCAACAAAAAGATGGCGCTGTATTTTGGACATCGCCTCAAGAATGCGGGGATTTGTGACCCCCCTGGCCTGGATCTGGGTTTCAACCATCCGCCAACGCTGCTTTTGAAATCTGTCCATCATCGACCGTGCATATATCCCTTCCGCGCAGGAATTTTATAAATAGCTTCAACCCAGTGATGTTTCCGCATACCCAGGGCCTCCCGGGTGATGATCAGATAGTGATAGCGCAGTTTCGCCTCCTCTCTCAACGCGTTAAACTGGAGGATTTTTTCATTGATTTTTTCGATCATCAACGGTTCAGGCATGACCGCATCGGGAGAGAGGGCGACGTTCACGGAACCTTCCGAGCAATCCCCCGTCAGGAAACGGAGGGACCCTTCTATGTCCTCTTCCATGTCCTGCAGCTGCTGAAGGATCGAGGAGACCCTCTCGCCGGCCCGGCTGAGGACTTCTGCTTTTTCTCTAAGCAGTTCCTCCTGAAGGACATTTTCGGGGGTTTTTGTCAGAAGAATCATGATTGTCTGCTCCGCTTCATTCCATAAATTATCTATGGCAGATTTTGGAAGATTTCCCTGAATATATTAAATAAAAATAAATATTTTCAAATTCAATATTTGGTGATTATTAGCATTGAACACTCCTTTTTTCAACTGAAAAGGCAAACCCCGTCTTCTCTGATTTTTCCTTTACATCACCGGCCGCTTTCGTTAGTAAGAATCAAGAAGGAGGAAATGCCCATGGGGAAACTCTCCACAGGTCACGCCATGTCAGAGGCCGTCAGGAATGCGTATCTGCGCAACAGCGATGACGAGACCCTGGAACCTCTGGTTCTGATGGATGCCGGTCAGCGGCCGGTTGGCCGCATCGGGAAAAATGATGCCGTCATTTTCTACAACATCCGGGGAGAACGTGAAATCGAACTGACCCGCAGCCTGACGGAAAGAGGGTTCTCTGCTTTCTCCCCGGTGGATGACCTGTTGCTGTCCTTTGCCACCATGATTGAATACAAAAAGGGATTGAATGTGCAAGTGGCCTTTCCCCCGGAGGGAGAGCTGCAGGATACCTTAAGCGACGTCCTTTCCCGGAACCACATCAGCCAAGCCAAGATCACCGAAGCGGAAAAGGCGGTCCATGTTTCTTATTTCCTGAACGGGAAGAAGGAGCATCCCCTCCCGGGAGAAGAGAGGATCATCGTGCCCACGCGCAGAGACGTCCATCTTTTCGATGAAGCCCCGGAGATGTCCATCGAGGCAATAACCGAAGCCATTCTCGACAAGATTGCCGATCCGTCCTGCCGGTTCATCCTTGCAAATTTTCCCCCCAATGTGGACGTGATCCTGGCCACGGCCGAAATGGACTTAGCGGAGCCATCCTGAGGGCCGTGGAAGCAGTCGACCGCCAGACGGGCCGGGTCATTGACGAGGCGAAGCGCCGGGGCTTGACGGTCATGGTCACCGCCGACCACGGGACAGTCGAAAAATGGCTCTATCCCGACGGCGTTATTGACACGGGCCACACAGACAGCCCCGTCCCTTTCATCCTTCTCCACGATACCCCGGACCTTGAGCTTCGCCGGGATGGAGCCCTGACGGATATCGCCCCAACCGTCCTCCAGCTGTTCCGCCTCCCCGTTCCGGCGGCCATGACCGGAAAATCGCTGATCATCACCCCCGGTCCCGAAGGGAATCAAGCCGGCGCAGAGGCTCCTTGTTCTCATTCTCGACGGCTGGGGAGAAAGCGACCAGACCTTGGGCAACCTCATTGCCCAAGCCGCCACGCCGACCATGGATCGCCTGAAAACGACCTGTCCATGGACGACCCTGAAGGCGGCGGGAGAAGCCGTCGGGCTTCCTGAAGGAACGGTCGGAAATTCGGAAGCGGGACATCTGCACATTGGCGCCGGAAGGCCGATCTATGCCGATCGGGTCCGCATCAATCAGGCCATTTCCGACGGAACGTTCTACGAGAACGAAGCCTTCCTTTCCGTCATGTCTGCGGCAAAGCGCAATTCCAAGGCCCTGCATCTGCTGGGCATCGTTTCCTTTTTCAGCTCGCACGGCTCCCTTTCGCATCTGTTTGCCCTGATGGAGATGGCCAAACGGGAAGGTGTCCCCGAGGTCTACATTCATGCCATGCTCGGCCGTCGGGGTGAACAGCCGGAAAGCGGCGCTCTGTATATTGAAAAGATTGAAAACAAGGCGGCGGAACTGCAAAGGGGAAAGGTGGTTTCGGTCATTGGCCGGTACTGGTCCATGGACCGGGAAGAAAACTGGGACCGAATCAAAAAAACCTACGACATGCTTGTCTTCGGAACGGGGCAAGCCGTCTTCTGTCAATCATAAAAGAACGGTCAGCCCCTGTCGTGACAACATCCGGCTGAGGAAGATGGGAATATGGAACATCGAATCGGAAACAGAAGAGTCGTCCTGGTTCAGGGCGACATCACCCTGGATGAAACGGATGCCCTGGTCAATGCCGCCAACAGCGGCCTGAGAGGCGGGGGCGGGGTCGACGGCGCCATTCACCGGGCCGGCGGACCGGCCATTATGGCTCAATGCCGCAAAATCGGGGGTTGCCCCCCCGGCCAGGCGGTCATAACCACGGGCGGCAATCTCAAGGCCCGGTACGTCATTCACACCGTCGGTCCAATCTATCGGGGCGGCGCCCACGGTGAAGCGGACATCCTGGCCGGCGCGTACCGGGAAAGCCTGAAACTGGCTTCCGCAAACAGGTTGAAAAGCCTGTCCTTCCCGGCCATCAGCGCCGGGGTTTATGGCTATCCGCTCCAGGAGGCCGCCAGGATTGCCCTGACAACGGTTCTTGACTACCTCGCGGCCCACCGGGACATCGAGCTTGTCCGCTTTGTCCTGTTCGGGCAGGAGACCTTCGAGGCCTTTTCCGCCGTTCTCCGGGACCTTATTCCGTCATATTAACGTTTCCTGCTTCCTGGTGACCTCGGCCTTGATCCGGTTCAGGGTATCCATCAGGGTTTCGGAGACGTTCTCGCGGATATCACCGGCGACGACGATGTACATCACGTCGTCACCGACAGGGTGCAGACCTTCGCGGATTTCAACGAGGACTTCCACAATGCCCGGCCGCTTCTTCGCCTCCGCTACAATGGCTTCAAGACGCTGCCGGTCGGCTGTTAAAGTAAGCTCGGAGACGGGCTTCCCGTCCCGGGTCGTCGCCCGGACCACGCCGTTATGACACAGAATCATCCCCGCCTTATGAAAATCGGGGTGACTCTTTACCTTTTGAATCATTTCCATCAGATCCATCGCAACCTCCTTTTTCGAATCCCTGAAAAAAAAACAAGGGGCGTTTAGAATAATCGAGATCCCGCCCAAACCCGTATTGACCCGAGCCCGTAACTGTGAGAAGAGATTTGCCATGCGAAGAAGAGCTGCACAGAAAAAAATGGAACCTCTTGGCCCGGTTCTTCAAAAGGCCTTGAAGAGGCGGCATGTTCCCTTTGATCTCGAAGAGAAGCGGATTCTCGCCCTTTGGGACCAGGCCGTCGGTCCACAGATTGCCGCCCAGACAAGGCCCAGCCGTATCAGGGCCAGGACGCTCTTTGTGGCCGTTTCCACATCGGTCTGGATGCAGCAGCTCCATTTTCTCAAAGAGAATATCATCAGGCAGTTCAATTCCCTAGCACAAAAAGAGGAAATCCGGAATATTTTCTTTTCTCTGGGCCGGGTTGACGCCCGTCCGACAACCTCTTCCGCGCCGCCCCCTTCTTCAGCGTCAGAAGCCTCCCGAAGCCTGAAGAAAAGGGATTTACAGATGATCGCCGACTGCACGAAACACATCGCCGACGAAGAGCTCCGGGAAATCGTCAAGCGCGTCATGACGAAGGAAATCAGCCGCCGCCGGCTGTCGGAAACCGGTTAAGCTCCCTGAAAAGCTCCTCCATATCTTCGGTATAGAGCTCCGAATCCCTGTAGATAAAAAGGGGAGGAAGAACATCCAGTTCCTCGCCTCCCCCCTTGCAGCCCTCGGACAGGACAAAAGTCCCCGCTGTGTCACTCCGGGAATGAACCAACCGGAACCGTTTAGGTTCGAGGGCCGCTTCCCGCATCCCCGCGATAAGGGGCACCAGCCGCTGAGCGGGATAGATCACAAAGAAGCGGCCGCCAGGCTTCAAGACATAGGCGGCCGCTTCAAGAAAGTCCCGGAGAGCCCCCCGGATCTCGTGCCTTGCCAGGGCCTTCTCGCCCAAGGGGTTGATTCGTCCGGTATTCGCCTTCCGATAAGGTGGATTGCAGACAACGGCATCAAAAGATTCCGCATCAAGAAACCGTCGGATTTGACGGACATCCCCCACCTTAAAGGACACCCGGCCATCGAGACCATTCAGGGCCGCGCTGCGCATGGCCATTTCAACCATGCTCTCCTGGATGTCGACCCCGACAGCCCGGACATCCGTACGCCGCATGGCGGTGATGAGGGCAAGAACCCCGCTGCCCGTTCCCATGTCCAGAAGCGAATGTTCCTGTCCCAGACGGATAAAAGAAGCCAGCAACGGGGCATCCAGGGAAAAGCGATAGCCCCTCTTCTTCTGGATAACCTGGAGGCGTCCGTTCAGAAGGCCGTCCACGGTCTCGTTTTCCCGCGCCAGAATCATGATGCCCCCTATGTGCCGACCCTCCCGCTAAGAAAGGCGATGGACAAACAGGCCGCTGCGTAGTTTCGGTTCAAACCAGGTGGATTTGGGAGGCATGACCAGTCCGGCATCCGCCACCGCCATCGGCTGCTCCAATGTTGTGGGAAAGAGGAAAAGGCGACGGCGAACTTGCCGGAATCCACCAGCCGCTCCAGCTCTTTCATTCCCCGGATGCCCCCGACAAAATCAATGCGCTGGTCCGTCCGGGGATCCTCGATGCCCAGCAACGGGTGCAGAAGGTGGTTCTGCAGAATGGATACGTCAAGACGGCCGATGGGGTCCGCTTCATCGCAGAGATTTTCCCGGGCAATCAGCTGGTGCCACTTACCGTCCAGATACATTCCGTAAGAATGGAACGCCTCGGGAGATTTCCGGCTGAAATCGGGGCGGATTTCAAACTTTTCTTCGACCTTCCGGAAAAAGGTTTCCCGATCCAAACCGTTGAGGTCCCGGACGGCCCGGTTGTAGTCCATGATCCTCAACTGGTTGTGGGGGAAGATGACGGAAAGGAAAAAATTATAGGGTTCGTCGCCCCGGTGCCCGGGATTGCTTTCCCGACGGGAGCGGCAGACGGAACAGGCTGCAGCCGCCCGATGGTGGCCGTCGGCGATATAAAGCGCATCGAGTCCTTTCAGCCCTTCCTCCAGTCTGCGGACACCCGCCGGATCGCTTACGACCCATACCCTGTGCACGATCCCGTCATCGGCGGAAAAGTCGTATTCAGGGGCGGCAGCCTTGAAATCCCGGACGAGGCGGTCAAGATCGTCCGTTGAGCGGTAGGTCAGGAAGACGGGTCCCGTCTGGGCGTTGACCGTATCGACATGGCGGGTTCGCTCCAGTTCCTTGTCCGCCCGCGTCAATTCATGCTTTTTGATCCGCCCCGATTCATATTCGGCGACGCTGGCGCAGCCGACGATCCCCGTCTGCTCGTGATCGCCCATGCGCTGCTGATAGATATAAAAGCCGGGGGTACTCTCCTGGAAAAGAACGCCCTGGCGAACCAGGCTGTCCAGATTTTCTCTGGCCCTTGCGAACACCTTTTCCGGCACGTCGCTCTCGGGCGGGTCCAGATCGATTTCAGATTTTTCAACCCGCAGGAAACTCAGGGGGTTACCGGAAGCAAGCGCCCTGGCTTCGTCCCGGTTGAGGACATCATAGGGAAGGGAGGCCACATCCCTGGCAAAGGAACGAGCAGGTCTCAGGGCTCGAAAGGGGATCACGACGGACATAACGAATTCTCCTGATATGAAATTTGCCCGAATACTGACACATTGAAATCGCTAAATCAATCCCCAAACAGGCCAGCGATCCCCTCGGGGCGCAGAAATCAGAAATCCGCACAACCTGTTCCGGCCCCGGTCTACGATGTTGGCACGGTCCGCAGCCTCATCGGGGAGCCCGCTCACGATTTCAAGCTGCCGTTCAGCGAGCGGATGGCCGCCACAAAAGCCTTCAACCTGGCGGGATCTTTCCTCCCCACCGGGTTTTCGACACCGCTGATCACGTCCACCCCGTGGGGATTCACAGCAGCGACAGCCTTCGCAACGTTGTCGGCGTTCAATCCTCCGGCAAGAATAACGGGTACCCGCACCTGATCCCGTATGCGCCGGGCGAGGCCCCAATCCATGTTCCGACCGGTCCCCGCCGGCCGGGATTCGCTGACGGAATCCAGGACCAGTCCATCCACCCCCGTATCCTCTATCTGCCGGGCGGCATCGACAGGGTCTTCACAGGAGGATCGGCACCTCCCCGTTTCGACGGAGAACCGCAGCGGTTTGAGGACCTTCACCCCCAGCGCATGGATGGCGGACACCAGCTCCGCCGTCACGGAAATGGGTTCATTGCCGTGGAGCTGCACCGAGCGGGGCTTCAGCAGTTGCGTCAGTTCGATGATCGTCCGGGGATCCTCCCCGACCACAATGACCGGCGAGACGGAAGGGGGGACGCTGCGGATGAGCTTTCCGGCCTGCTCCCGATCAAGATTCCAGGGGACATCGATGGGGTATTCCACCACAAAGCCCAGATCGTCAACTCCCACCGCCGCACAGAGGCGGATGTCTTCGACGGTCGTGATGCCGCAGATCTTGATCCGTGTCATACCGGCCATCCTACAGCGACCAGCTCGTCCAGGAAAGAGCCCACGTTCTCCGCTTTCAGCACGGCCGTACCGACCAGAACGGCATCGGCGCCGCTTCTGCCGGCGCGGCGGACATCCGCCGCCGAGCGGATCGAGCTCTCACTGATCAGGATACGGGATCCCCGGCAGAAGCCCGCAAGCTCCTCCGTCCGGCTCACATCGGAGTCGTCCACTTCGAAGACGGTGATGTCCCGATTGTTGATACCGCGCAGATCGAAGGGAAGATGCTCGATCTTCCTGATCTCTGCCGCATCGTGTCCCTCCACCAGAGTCTCCAGGCCGCAGTCCCTGGCTGCCTCTATGAGCCGCGTCATCTGCCGCAGATCGAGCATGGCCGTAATCAGGAGGATCGCTGAAGCGCCGCAGTCGGCCGATTCCTGAACCTGGCGTTCCGTGGTGATGAAGTCCTTGTGGAGGACGGGGACGCCGACCGCGGCGGCGACCTCCTTCAGAAGGCCCATGTGGCCGCCAAAGTGCCCCGGTTCCGTCACGACGCTGATTCCCGCCACAGGGCGCTGTGACATTTCCTGCGCCAGCGCCACCGGATCGCGGCCCCGCAGGAGATCGCCCTCCTTGTCAGACCGCACCTTGATCTCGGAGATCACAGGGAAGAGGCCTGAGCGCTGCCGCATTCGTATGGACGCGGACAGAGGCGGCTTGCCCCTTCCTCCGCATCGGGCTTCCATTTTTTCTCTATCGAAATTCCCGTCAACCAGCATGTGACCGTTCCACCAGTTCATTGAGCTTTCTCTGTGCCGCCCCGGAATCGATCAGGGAGCGGGACAGCTCTATCCCCTCCTGGATGCTGGGCGCCTTGCCATTCACATAGAGCGTGGCGGCATTGTTCAGGACCAGGAAATCCCGGCGGGGTCCGCGCTCCGTGCCGGCAAAGATGTTTCGAATCACCCGGGCGTTGAACTCCGGCCCGCCGCCGGCGATATCGCTGAGCGTGCAGCGCTTCAGTCCGAAATCCTCCGGGACGAACTCATAGTACTTGATCTGCTTCTGCCTGATTTCCGCAATCGAGGTCTTGCCGATCAGGGATATCTCATCCAGCCCGTCCATGCCGTGGGCAATGATGACATGGTTGAAATCCATCTCGGCAACCACTTCCGCCATCATGTTAACCAGCTCCGGCTTGTAGACGCCCATGGTGTGGTTCCTGGCGCCAGCAGGATTGATGAGCGGGCCGATGATCGTGAAAAAGATCGTCTTGATGCCGAGCTGGTTTTCCGGCCCAAATACCTTGAGCATGACGGGATGGAAATTGGGGGCATAGATGAAGCTGATCCCGATGTCCTCGATCATCCGGGCCACCTGCTCCGGTGTCCGGTCGATGTTGACGCCCAGGGCCTCCAGGACATCGGCGCTGCCCGAGGATGACGAAATGGAGCGGCTGCCGTGCTTGGCCACCGGAATGCCGGCGGAGGCCGCCATGATGGCGTTGGCGGTGCTCACATTGAAGGTGGTCAACCCGCCTCCGGTCCCGCATGTGTCCGTGAGTTCCGCTGTCGTGGAGACCTTGATGGGCACACAGTTTCGGCGCATGGCCTGGGCGATGTGGGCCACTTCCTTGATGCTGGGCCCCTTGCACAGAAGACCGACCAGAAATCCGGCAATCTGCACGTCGGACAACTGCCCGGCGTTGATGGCATCGATCACGTTATTGATTTCATTTTTATCGAGGTTGAAGTGCTCCGTCAGCTTGGCAAGGATCGGCGCGATCGTCTTCTTGCCGTTCTCCAGCACCATGGCCGTCTCCGGAGCGTCCTCCGGCATGATCAATGCCGAAGGAGCGCCCACGATGAGTTCATGGAACTTATAGGTCTTAAAGGCCATCATGGTCCTCGTCGACAGAACGCCCTCCATATTCTGCATCTTCTCCGTCACGATGTCCGCCAGATTTTCGTAGTCCTGGACCTGAATCTTGGCCATCAGATCATACTCGCCGGTTATCGACAGGACTTCAACGACCTCGTCGATGGCTCCCACCTTGTTGGCCAGCCCGGAGATTTTTCCCTTCTCTGCCTTGAAAAGAACCAGTGCTGTAATCATCAACATACCCTCCTGTGAAAATAACCTGTCTGTCGGCGACGCTGCGCCGGGAAACACCCTCTGCATCCAAAGAGAGTTCCCTCCACCCGGTCATGGGATTGGAGCGAACGCCAGGGCAAGCCAGCTCCCATTGGATAAAAAAAGGCCGCAGGCAGTGGATCTGCCTACGGCCCCTTGCTGTTTTATTTGATGCGGCTCAATAGCAAAGGAAAGTCACGCTGGCGGACCCGGATATGGCGGTCCACCACCAGAACTGGATGGCCTTTTCGCTGTTGAAAACGTGTTTCATGGTTTTCCTTCATCCTTCCAGATCGCCCTTTTAATTAAAATTTATTTTCCCTGTCAAGTATTTTATATTGAAAAAAAGTTAATCAGCAGACAGGGTCGGAGAGGGGCAGATCGGATGACTCCCGGACGTATGACACTGCCCCACGGTTCCGCAACAAGGAGGGGAAAATGAGCAGATACATGATCGCGGTCTGGAGGACAACCTTGGTCAGGCTCCCCTGGCGGTTGGCCGCCTGTGCGCTGATCTGGTCAGGGGTTATGGTTTTCAGCACGGCATGGGCCGGCACCCTGCAGGGCACCGCAACCTATCGGGAGCGCATCGCGTTGCCGGCCGATGCGGTGTTTGAGGCTGAGCTGCAGGAAATCTCGAGAGCGGATGCGCCGGCCGTGGTACTCGGCCGCAGCACGTTGGCTCCGTCCGGGCAGCCGCCATTCCGGTTCGCGATTGTCTACGACGATGCCGCCGTGCAATCGGGCCACCACTACACCGTCCGCGCGACCATCAGGCACCAGAGACGGCTGCTGTTCACTACCGATCGGATCCACCCGGTGCTCGACGGCCGCAACGCGCCGCTGCACATACAGATGGTGTCCGTCCGCAGCGGACGGCAGCCGGGCTCGATGACTGACGGCCTCGGCGTTCTGCCCGCCTCCTACGAGGGCGAACTGCCCGGTGCCGGAAACCCCGTTGTGTGGCACGTGGACCTGCTGCCCGAAGGGCGCTACCAACTGCGCACGATCCACGTCGGCCGGCCTGAGCCGAACCGCTACGATGACATCGGCCGCTGGACGCGCGACAAATCAGGACGCATCGTGCTGCGCGGCGGACGCGAGGCCCTGGTTTTCCTCATGCCGCTCAAGGACGGTGCGGCGCTTCGCAAGCTCGATCTTCTCGGCCGGCCCATCGAATCCGGCCATAACGACCGCTTGCTCCGGCTGCCCGAACCCCGCCTCATCGAGCCGAGGCTGATGCTCACCGGCATGTTCACCTACATGGCCGATGCCGCCGCCATTACGCTCTGCGTCGACGGCCGGCGGCTGCCGGTGGCGATGGAGGGCGATTACAAGGCCCTCGAAGCCGCGTATCAGAAGTCTACCCCACAACCGGGACAACCCGTGCTGGCAAGCCTGGAAGGTCTCATCACGCAGCGTCCGTCGATGGAGGAGGGCCGCCCGGCCCAAACCACACTGGTGATTGAGCGGTTTGTCGCTGTCTGGCCTCGTGAAAGCTGCGGCAATCCGCTGGCTGACAGCCCCCTGCGCGGCACCTATTGGAAGCTTGTGCGCCTGGGCGAATATCCCGCGACTGCGGCCACGAAGCAGCGCGAAGCGCATCTGATCTTTGCCGCCGATGCATTGCGCGTCACCGGAAGCGGCGGTTGCAACCGCATCATCGGCAGCATCGAGCTCGACGGTGACAGGCTGCGTTTCGGCCGCATGGCGTCGACCAGGATGTCCTGCCCGGATGGCATGGATCAGGAAAACCGGCTCATCGAGACGCTGAAGCATGTGGCGTGCTACCGCATCCGGGGCAGCCACCTCGAGCTCCTGGATGCAGCCGGCACTGTGATCGCGCGGTTCGAGGCGGTCGCACTGCAGGAGAAATGACCGATCCGCGGGATTCGATCCTGGTTCACGGCACCGATCATATTCCACAGGGAAGATAAAGGATGAGGAATGAGCGAGGAAAACAAATCCATCCATGAGTTCGATTTCAAATTGATCTGCGAATATTTTTCAAGCGTAGAACGGCAGGGACCCGGAAGCCCCGAAGTAACGCTTAAAGCCCTGAGCTTTATTGACAACCTGACAGGGGAGTCACACATTGCCGATATCGGCTGTGGAACCGGCGGCCAGACAATGGTGCTCGCTGAACATGCACCGGGGCACATTACAGGCATTGATTTGTTTGCCGACTTCATCGATATCTTCAACGCCAACAGCCGGAAACGGAACCTCCAAGACAGAGTGCGGGGCATCGTCGGCTCCATGGAACATCTTACTTTCCAGAAGGAAGAACTGGATCTGATCTGGTCGGAAGGGGCGATCTATAATATCGGGTTTGAGCGGGGCATAAGCGAATGGCGGAAGTTCCTGAAGCCAGGTGGGTATCTTGCCGTTTCAGAAGCGTCCTGGTTCACGCGAAGGCGGCCCGTCGAAATCGAGCGGTACTGGCAAGATGCTTATCCGGAAATCGACATCATCTCCCATAAAGTCGGACAAATGGAAAAAGCCGGATATATCCCGACAGCGACGTTTGTCGAGCCTGAAAACTGCTGGACGGAACATTTTTATGCCCCGCAGGTTTCTGCACAGGAGAAATTTCTAAAAAAGCATGCCGGCAACAAAACGGCCGAAGAGCTCGTAGAAAACGAGCGGCATGAAGCCAGGCTCTATGAGATATATAAAGAGTTTTACGGGTATGTTTTCTATATCGGGAAAAAGATTTGAAGAAATGGGCACATCCCGTCACCGCCGCGGCATCAAACGCTGAAAACCAGGCTCGGCGGGATCGATCGGATATCAGTGGCCCGCCCAAAACACCTTTCCGGTTACCCGGGCCTGTTGCCCGTCGATGCACTCAGGAACAGCCTGCCAGGCCCGGAACGAAACGCTTCTTGACTTTACGCCCCTTCCCTTCGAGAGATCTCTGCCGGCGTCCTACAGCGCCCGCATCCATTCCGGCTTCAAGCGGACGTCCCCACGCAGGGCCGCATCGATCAGATCGAGGGCCTTCTGCTTCCCGCCGGGGAATTTCGCCTTGATCGGCAGATAGTTTGAGGCGTGGTTCGAGAAAAAATACCCCCGGCTCAAATTGGTGTGGGCGATCATCTCCCGCAGCTCCATCAGAAGTCCGGCCTGATCGGGAAGTTCAAATCTGCCGTGGAGATAATCCTCATGAAGCGGCGTCCCGGGAATGAGCATCACGGTCAACGCCCCCACAAAATCCGGGTCCATGGCGCTGAGCAGTTCGCCCGTCGCCCGGGCGTGCCGGAGGGATTTTTCCCGCCCGCCGATCCCCAGCAGAACCGTCACCCACACCTGGATGCCCGCCTCCTTCAATTTCCGTCCCATCTCAATGCAGGTCGCAGCGTCGGAACCCTTCTGGATTGCCTCCCGGATCTCATCGTCACCGGTTTCCACCCCCAGATAAAGAATGCGGAGATTGTGCCGGCGCAGCTCCTCCAGTTCCTCACTGGTCTTCTTCTTGATGCTCTTTACGTTTGCATAGGCGCCCACCTGCTGAACCCGGGGCAGGTGCTCTTCAATCTGCTCCAGGATCCACATCAGCCTTTTCTGGGGGATGATCAGGGCGTCTCCGTCCATCAGGAACAGGCGGTTATTGTGGGACATATGGCGCGCCGCGTAGCGGATGTCGCTCAGGATGATATCATTATCCTTGATCCGAAAGCCCTTGTCACGGTATGTGCCGCAAAAGGTGCAGCGGTTGTGGGAGCAGCCGAGAGTTACCTGCAGGAGGATGCTGTCCGCCTCGCTTGGCGGCCGGATACAAAACCCCTCGTAGTGCATCCCTTCGTCTTCGGAAAAAATACTCACCAGAAACCTCCTTAACTTTGACATCATGGCTGAAAGACCGCCTTCCGCCTGGATAGGCGACCTTTACCGGGCTTTTTCGTTCAGTGCCCTTAATTTATGCACGACACCCGGAGATGTAAACACGGCCCCCTCTTTTTCCGCCGCTCCAGAAACAAGAATGGGGACTTAGAAATCAGATCTAAATCCCCATCATGTCAGATTTTTAAAATGGTGCCGAAGCCGGGATTTGAACCCGGACAGGCCTACACCCACTAGACCCTGAACCTAGCGCGTCTACCAATTCCGCCACTTCGGCATCCGTAAGTCCGGAGCTCCCTATCCGGAAGCAGGTGCTTTTTTACAATGATCCTTTTGGCCTTGTCAAGCAAAATTGAGTTTCAAAATTATGCCGATAGTGCTAAGAACCTCCGCTGAGCTTACATCGTATTCATTCTCTAAAAATATCACCAGGAGATGCCACGGGAACAGAATCACCATGAAGATCATTAACAGCTTTGACAGTGTGTCGGACGAATTCAAGGGCGCAGTCGCCACCATCGGTAACTTCGACGGGGTCCATCTCGGCCACCAGCAGATTTTCCGGAAGGTTGTCGAAGAGGCGAGGCAATACCAGAGCAAAGCGGTGGTCATCACCTTTGACCCGCATCCCAAGAGTGTTCTCCATCCGGAAAAACGCCCCTTCTACCTGCTCACAACCCTGGAAGAGAAGTTGAAGCTCATCGAATCCCTTCAGATTGACGCCGTCATGCTGATCCCTTTTTCTCTCGAATTCTCGAAGACGACGGCAAAGGATTTCGTCTGCGGGATTCTCTGGGAGCAGTTGAGGATTCGGAAAATCTTCATCGGCCACGATTACACCTTCGGCCGGGGCAAGGAGGGGAGCGAGGAGTATCTGACCCGCTTCGGGAAAAAACTCGGTTTCCAGGTGGATGTGACCAATGCCGTCAAAGTGGGGGAAATCGTCATCAGCAGCACCCAGATACGCAACTCGATCTGTGAGGGGGATGTGAAGACGGCGGGGGCTCTCCTGGGGCGGCCCTACAATGTCAAGGGACGGGTAACCGAAGGGTACCGCCGGGGTATCGGGCTGGGGTTTCCCACGGCCAACCTGGAACCGGAGAAAGACCTTCTGCCGCCGGAGGGCGTTTACGCCGTCATCGCCGAACGGAAGGGAACACGCCACCAGGGTGTCCTCAATATCGGGCACAATCCCACCTTCGAGAACCAGGACCAGACCGTGGAGCTCCATATTCTGGATTTTTCAGCAGACCTTTACAGGGAGGAACTGGAAATTTTCTTCATCGACAGAATCCGTGGCGAGATCCGCTTTGACGGTCCGGAGTCCCTGGCGAACCGGATTCGCCAGGATGTCGCCCGGGCCAGGGACATCTTGAAGCCGCACGTTTCGTGAAGCACGACGGCAGCGGTGCCGCCGCCTCGACCCCCTGAAAAGAGGAAGGGCCTTCCGCCGGCTTGGGAGGAAACCGGCGGAAGGGAAGAGAAGCACAAATGTGACTAGGCTTGTGCTTGTCGATCTTTTCTCAGACTGTACCGATACATGTCGGCTAGAATCTCCGCCGCCATTTCCACCGTGGAATAAACCGGGAAGCCGGCCTTTTCCATCAGGATCACGTCCTCCATCATGAATTCCTTGACGGCCACGCAGCTCAGGATGGGTTTACCCTTATAGTCGATCGATCGGAGCGTGTCCACGAAGGACCCCAGAATTTCTCCCTGCAGGACCACAATCAGGCCGCCCACGTCCTCACTTACAATTCCAAGCTCGATGGTCTTGCGCAGCTGCTCGGCGTCCATGCTGAAGGAATAATCGACAGGATTCAACGAGGTGACATAATCCGGAAGAATTCCCTTGAGGCGCTCCTTCAGCTCCGGTTCCAGCTCGGCCAGGCGCATGCCGTTGAGATACAGCGTATCTGTAGCCGCAACCCCCAGCGAACCGGTGTAGGTGATCACCAGGATGCCGTCCCCTCGAGGAAGGGGCTGCCGCGCGAAGGCCTTGAGCAATCCGAACAGATGCTCGTTGTCCCTGGCCCGGATAATCCCGCTCTGACGGAAGGCGGCGCTGTTGATTTCATCATTGCCTGCCAGGGAAGCCGTATGGGAGGAAACGACCTTTGTCCCCGCCGCTGTGCGGCCTCCCTTCAGGGCAATGACCGGTTTCTTTTTGGTAACCTCGCTGGCTACATCGATGAACCGTCTACCGCTTTTCACGTCCTCCATGTACATGGCCACGACATCGATATGGTCGTCGCTGCCCAGATATTCCAGAATGTCCGTCTCGCTGATGTCCATCTTGTTCCCGATGGTAGCGACAATTCCAAAATTCATCACGTGGCGCAGCCCGGTGAGTATCCCCGCTGCATAAACGCCGGCCTGGGCTGTCATCCCGATGTTCCCCTTTCCCAGCTCTTCCACCAGTCCGATGGATTGGACGTTCCCCACATGGGTGTTGATGACGCCGGAGCAGTTGGGACCCAGTAGCCGGCATCCATGAGCCTTGATGATCTCCCGGATTTTCTCCTGGGCGGCCTTTCCGTCCGCGCCGGTTTCGGCAAATCCAGCCGTCTCCACGACGATGATCTTAACCCCTTTTCTGCAGCACTCTTCAACCGCTGTCACGGCGGCTGAAGCCGGGACAAGGACAATCGCCAGGTCCACCGGATCGGGGACCTCGGTAATGCTCCGGTAAGCCTTCACCCCCTGGACAGACTCGCTTTTCGGGTTGATGGGATAGAGCTTCCCCGCAAATTTATGAAAGAGGAGATTGCGGAAGACATTATAGCCCAGCTTCCCCTCGACACTGGTCGCCCCGAGAACGGCGATGCTGCCCGGATAGAAGAGGGTCCGCATCTGCTCCACGGTGTTCCCCGACGCCTGCTGGGATACCGCTTCCGGCGCAGGGCTTACAAACATCCGCGCATCGACGGTCATGTTTCCCCGGGGATAGAGGAAAACCGGGTTGAGATCCAGCTCCCGGATTTCCGGAAAGGTGAGGACCAATTCGGAAATCTTGAGCAGCAGGTTCTTCAGGGCATCAATATCCACCGCCTTGCCCCGATATCCCTTCAACAGGGGGTATCCCTTGATTTCCTGGATCATCTCGTCGATATCCTGAAGCGTCACGGGCAGCACCCGAAAGGTGACATCCTTCAGGACCTCCACAAAAATCCCCCCGAGGCCGAACATCAGAACGGGACCGAAGTTGGGATCGCGGGTGACGCCGATAATCGCCTCCACTCCGGGATCAGCCATTTTCTGGACGGCAACGCCGATGATGTGCTGATATTTGAAGGCCCCGACGATCTCCCCATAGGCGGCTCGAACGGCATCCTCATCTGCGAGATTCAACTTGACCCCGCCCGAATCGGTTTTATGAACCACGTCCGGGGAGACGATTTTCAAGACCACGGGATAACCCAGCTTGTTGCTCATCTCGACGGCTTCATCCTCGGAACCGGCCACCAGAAAACCCGTCGTGGCAATCCCCATGCTTTCGAGGATTTCCTTGCATTCGTGCTCCATCAGGTAGGTGCGGTTTTCCCCGATGGCCTGGCTGAAAATAGCCCGGCATTCCTCTCCCGACGTAACACTGACACCTGTTTCCCCTGTCCGAGAATTCATGATTTTAACCTCCTCCAATCCTTTCCTTTGACTGTACTGGCGTATGGGGTACAAAGTTCACCGGACCGAAAAAACGATGTCCAGGATCACTTTGTTGAGGCAACCTAACACGTGGTTGAAAGTGTTTCTATCAGCGCCTCCCCCTTTTTTTTGTCAGACGGAAAAACGTGCCGTTGCCGGTGTTTGTCTGACAAGAACGTCCGGCACACCCGCGGAGGCTGCTTCGGCATTTCGCAGGCGCCTTCACAACGTATCCAGCGGACTTCGGACATCCAGGCCGCCCTTCTTCATCACATGAGTATAGATCATCGTCGTTGTTACCTCTTTATGGCCGAGGAGTTCCTGAACCGTGCGGATACTTTCTTTCCAGTGCAAAGGGCAAATAAACGCACCCAAGGCCGCTTCGCAAATCCTGGTCGTGGAGAACCTTAACCCTACCAATCTGTTGAGATATATGCGGTTTTAATTGCTCCGGAAGCATCGTTGATCGATCCTTCATCCCTTTACCGTCCCGGATGATGATGTGGTTTTGATCGAAATCGATATCCTTCACCCGTAAAAGCGCGCATTCCATGAGACGCAAACCGCAACCATAAAGCAGCTTGGCCATCGGTTGATAAGTTCCCGTCATAGCGGCAAGGAGGAGTCCGACTTCCTCACGGGACATGACAGTGGGAAGACGTTCCGGTTTTTTGGCCCGCTCTGTCGGCCCCAGATCCCCGATATCTATTCCAAGAACCTGTTTATAAAGAAACACGAGCGCATTAAGAGCCTGATTCTGAGTGCTGGCTGAAACGTTCCTGTCTCTCGCCAGATATGAAAGAAACGCGGATATTTCCTTCGCGCCCATATCTTTTGGATGTCGTTTATCGTTGAAAAAGATATATCGTTTCATCCAATCCACGTAAGCCTGTTTGGTTCGGATGGAGTAATGCTTCTTTCGGATGATGTCTCTGACCTGATCAATTTTAGGTTAGCACAACCACCTGCGGTATTTTTATATCTCTATAGTATTCGTTTGACAGTCAACATACCTCTTATGTAATGATGTTTTTGCAATTTATTTCAATCTAAGCGGTTTTATAAGACCGACATGAGGCAGTCTACACGATGTTGGACAGGATATGAAATGACAGATCGGAAGGAGTTTCTACGCCAGACGGCTTTGTTCAACGCGATAGGTGCTGCGTTTCAGCGCGCCCTCATTTACAGCGATGGGAAAGACGATGGTTTAAAGGACCAGCTCAAACGTGATCTTGAGGGATATCTACGCCGAATCGAGACTCAGTATCAGCAAAATGTCTCGTCAGAGAAGCATTTGCGGACGATAGCTGGCGTTGCAAAAGGAATGTCGGACAAACACGGCCATATTCTGAAGAACGGACGCTTTCGCGTCGGCATCGCACAGAAGGCGGTGAATATATACCTGAAACTGCTTTGGTGTTACGGTTGGATTCCCGAACCACCCCATTGTCCTATCGACAGCATAGTCCTCGCCGAGATTGGCGACAGGCGAACAAAGTGGACGAAAATGGATGATATCGAAGACTACCGTGATGCGATTGAGCGCATCCAGGCACACATTCAGCGAACTGGGCCGAAGATGTCCTTGTCGAAATGGGAGCTATACGTTTGGAATAACAGACGGAAACAGGGCGTCCAACAAGACATTGGAGCCGATCGCTAGCGCCGGCTCAATTCCGGTTAGGCCCTGACCGAATCTATTCACACCCATAAGGAGATTTTCTGCATTGGATATTCCACGGATCTTCAACATCACCGAAAGTGCTCACCGCATCCATAACCCGTTCACACCCGAAAAGCTCGCCACTCTCGGCGCGGCGCTGCGTCTGGAAACGGGGACCCGGGTGCTCGACCTCGGCAGCGGTTCGGGCGAAATGCTGTGCACCTGGGCACGCGATCACGGCGTCATCGGTACTGGCATCGACATGAGCCGGTTGTTCACCGAGCAAGCGAAACTCCGCGCTGTAGAACTCGGTGTCGCCGATCAAGTCAGGTTCAAAAATCGCGGCTTGATTTTTGGCTGCCAAAACTTGAAAGCAATAAACTTCGAGATCAGAAAAACCAAAAATTATTGCATGACATGGATGGAGTTTTTTAGTAATTTGGGAATGCGAAATAGGCAATCAAGATAAGATGAAAGAAAAAATTACGAATTTTTTATCTCCGATGTGCGAGGAAACAAATGAAATCCATTGAACTATTTGCCGGTAGCGGCGGGTGAGCCTTAGTTTGAGCCTAGTGGGGTTCGAACCTTCAGTTGTTATTGAGTGGGATAAATGGGCTTGCGACACAATACGGGAAAATAAAATCTGGTTATCCCTTGGTGCAAGGTTAGGAAGTTCATGAAGGTGATGTTCATGCTTTCGATTTTTTCACAACTAAATGACATTGATTTGGTGTCTGGTAGCTGTCAACCATTTTCACTTGGAGAAAGCACAAAGCATTTCAAGACAAGCGGGATATGTTTCCCGCTGCGGTTGATATTGTCAGAAAACTGGCGCCAAGAGCTTTGTTTTTGAAAATGTAAAAGGAATCACAGAAAATCTTTCGCAAACTATTTTCTGTATATATTGCTTCAACTTTCATATCCAGAAGTAGCAAGAAAAAGACAATGAGTCATGGAATCAACATTTGTCGAACTCGAAAAACATAAAACACATGGAAACATGCACGGGCTTGTTACAACGTCGTGGCTCGTCTTCTTAATGCTGCAAACTTTGGTGTTCCTCAGCAGCGAACGCGTTTTTATAGTTGGCTTCCGATCGGCCAAAATAGAGCATGGTGTTTTTCCTCTAGAAACTCACTCTCTTGATGCACTGTTGCATGATCAATGGATAACTTGAGTGAATATTGGGAACGTCATAATGTCTCATCAAAAAAAAGGCCATTAATGCCAGAAAAATATCTTCATAAGGTTAACAAACTTCGTCAAGCTGTTCTGCCGGCACGAAAAGCAAGCCCTGGCGAACCACAAGAGATGCACTTTTTTGGTTTGCCAGACCCTCAAAGCTCCGAGGCAAGGGTATATTTCAACCACACCTTTCAGGCGAGGCAAAAACTTATCACGGGCATACCGGTAGTCCACTGGATTTACCTTCAAAAACGTTAAAGCAGGTGACCACGGCGTTCCTGGTGGGGAGAACATGATGGTGCTGCCCGATGGCTCTGTCCGTTATTTTACTGTCAGGGGAGTCTGCTAGATTACAGACATTCCAGACTGTTACCGTTTTCATGGTTCGTGGACGGAAACGTGCGTCAGCTTGGCAATGCCGTTCCAGTTATTCTCGCAAAAACCGTTAGAGCAAGTATCGCAAAAGAACTTGTGCCGAAACGAGAAATTGGCCTGTGTAATAAGATTAAAGGGCTGAACTAATGAGAGGAAGAAACGCCATACAACCCACTTAAACAAGGTGCATCTTGGAAGGTGTGGCTGACGCATTATTGTCTAAAGAAAAAATTTTAATGCAAGCTATCGAGCCGTTCATAAAGGCAGGAATCTATGCAATTTATTATCGAGGCAATTCATCAATATACAAACCAATTTCAATAGAAAACTGTAAGAAATTCAATATATGTCAACCAAAGCAGTTCCGCCTGGAGCACGCAAAGGCAATTTTGGTTTAAACTCAGACCCAGGACTCGCTTTATATAGGCAGCTGCAAGAACATGCCGAAAGCATTGCACAAGCAACCAATCTAAATATTGAAGATTTTTATGTCGATATCTCGTTGTGGATGACATATGGATTCCACTTGGCGAGGCTTTATTAATCTCATAAGGTAGTCCTATCTGGAATAAACTTATTGACGGTTTTGGCAATCATGACCCTGGAAAGGGGAGATACAATCAATTGTGTTCCCGTTAGGACACCATTCACCCAGGGGAGAACGTGGGTTGAAAAATGTCAAAGCCGCTCTGAAACGGCGGAACAAATCCAGGACGGAAATGAAGAATTCTTCCGAAACAACATAAAGAACTGCCCAACAACCGCATCAAGACCGACGCCGGTAAGCTGGTCGAGGCGCTTCGCGGCAAGGTCATTGGCCGGCGCGGCTTAGCGGATCGTTAGGCCCTGACCGAATCTATTCACACCCATAAGGAGATTTTCTGCATTGGATATTCCACGGATCTTCAACATCACCGAAAAGTGCTCACCGCATCATAACCCGTTCACACCCGAAAAGCTCGCCACTCTCGGCACGGCGCTGCGTCTGGAAACAGGGACCCGGGTGCTCGACCTCGGCAGCGGTTCGGGCGAAATGCTGTGCACCTGGGCACGCGATCACGGCGTCATCAGTACTGGCATCGACATGAGCCGGTTGTTCACCGAGCAAGCGAAACTCCGCGCTGTAGAACTCGGTGTCGCCGATCAAGTCAAGGTTCATCCATGGCGATGCTGCGGGCTGCGTCTCTGACGAGAAAGCCGAGGTCGCCAGCAGCTGTCGGCGCCACGTGGATCGCCGGGGGAGTCGCCGGCACCATCAGACTTCTGGCACAAAGCCTGCGCCCCGGAGGGATCATCCTCATCGGTGAGCCCTGCTGGCGGCAGTTGCCGCCGTCGGAAGATGTTGCCAGGGTGTCTTGCCGGATCAATCTCCGACTCCTGCTTCCGGAACTTCTCGCGTCTTTCGGCCACCTCGGCTACGACATCGTGGTAGTTCTGGCAGACCAGGACAGCTGGGACAGATACGAGGCGGCCAAGTGGCTCACCATGCGCCGATGGCTTGAAGCCAACCCCGGCGACGAGTTCGCGAAAGATGTTCGAGCCCAACTGACCTCGGAACCCGAGCGTTACACCGCTTACACGCGTGAATACCTGGGCTGGGGTGTGTTCGCGCTGATGGCGCGGTGATAAGGGGATTACCGGGCCGCAGCCGGGGAGTGAATGTTCACCCACAGTTCTTTGACAGGGCGGGGACGATGGCTATTGCAAGGTATGCCCAACAAGCCGGTTGCAGGGATCTTGGAAAGAAAACAAACTGAATTCAAACAGCTAAGGAGGCTATAATGAGGAAACTTGTTTTATCGGTTGTGATGGCACTGTGTATTGTCGGTATCACCTATGCTGTTGCTGCAGAACTTCAGAATCCTGATTTACTGAAGGATAAAAAGGCAGCAGAAACCCAGAAGGCTATTCCCGGAAAAGTGAAAAATGGGACGGAAATACGGCAGACTGCTCCCTTAAAGGCCGATCATATTGATAAGAACGCAGCCAAGTTTGCCAATGCTGTACTTCCCAGGGTGATATATCCCTCCATGAGCCACCACCTGGGTTATGACGGCATGAAGTTCTCCATCACTGTTCGTTTCAATACGGATATGGACCGGAATACCGTCATTGCGGGCAGTACCGTGATATTCGACTTTCCCAAGGCTGCAAACTCACCCGGACAGATTATCTGGATAAACGACCGAAGATTCAAATGGGTACAGCGAGTAGCAGTAGATTTGACATCTGTAAATATGACCCTGACTGCGAGTTCAAGCTCACCCTTACCGATGGGATTCTGTCTAAAGAGGGGCTGAAACTTGATGGCGACAGCGACAATAAACAGGGTGGCAGCTATACTCTCTGGTTTATTGATATAGGGTAGATTGAGCTGGTAATCATTGCGGCATATTCTAATCGGATAAGGGGGAGATTTTCTCTCCCCTCCCCAAACCACCCGGCAAGCGGGTCCTCATCGGCGAGCCCTACTGGCGGCAGTTGCCGCCGACGGAAGATGTTGCCAAGGGGTGTCTTGCACCAGCTCAATCTCCGACATTCTCCTGCTTCCGGAACTTCTCGCGTCTTTCGGCCACCTCGGCTGCGACGTCGTGGAAATGGTTCTGGCAGACCAAGACGGCTGGGACAGATACGAGGCGGCCAAATGGCTCACCATGCGCCGATGGCTTGAAGCCGATCCCGGCGACGAGCTCGCGAAAGATGTTCGAGCCCAACTGACCTCGGAACCCGTGCGCTACGCCGCTTACACGCGTGAATACCTGGGCTGGGGCGTGTTCGCGCTGATGGCGCGGTGATGCGTTGGCGCGTCTTAATGCAGGCGTTGGGCTTGCTGGGAGAACTGGATGAAATGCAGATGTGAATGGAGTGGAAACAATCCTCTTTACATGACTTACCATGATGAGGAGTGGGGTGTGCCTGCTCATGATGACCGGTACCTATTCGAAATGCTGCTCTTAGAAGGGGCACAGGCAGGACTGAGTTGGTTGACTATACTCAAAAAGCGAGAGAACTACCGAAAATCTTTCCATTCCTTTGATCCTGAAAAAGTAGCCGCTTATTCTGAGCGGGATGTCCAACGCTTGCTCACCAACCCCGGCATCGTACGGAACCGCCTCAAAATAGAATCGGCGATCAAGAATGCACGGGGTGTACTAAAGATAAAAGAGGAGTATGGGACGCTGGCCGCATTTCTCTGGCAGTATGTGGACGGAACGCCCTATCAGAATCATTGGAAATCGATAGCGGAACTGCCGGCACGGACTTATCAATCAGACGCGATGAGCAAGGACCTGAAACGCCGCGGGTTCAACTTCGTTGGTTCAACGATCTGCTATTCATTTATGCAGGCGGTCGGCATGGTGAATGACCACGTCGTTTACTGTTTTCGCCATGCTGAAGTGAAGCAAATGGCCCAGCAAATCAATACAGGGGACCGGCTGGCTGCGCCTGCCTCCCGCTGATTTTCCCGTTCGCGCCGCCTGCGGCGGCGCGAACGGGTGCAAGCTTCGCTATTGATGTCTCTCGCCGCAAGGGGCTCGAACGAATAAGGACTGAGACGAGCCCGCAGGGTCGGTTCAATCCTTATTCGTTGTCTCTCAGTTTTGGAAGAGCAATATTCTCCCTGGCTGACGGGTCTTCTGCCATAGAAAATTTTTATTCTCTCCTCAATCCCAGTCTCTCCCAGAGAAAAGTGACGTCAAAGGGTTCTCCGCCAGTCTGATCGATACGGCGCGCCTCGAGCTGATCGATGGCTTTTAGCAGTTCGACCACCAATGGACGCAGCTTCTTGTCTTTCACCGCCTCAAGAGGGGATTTCCCCTTCAGAGCAGGCAGTGCAATTTCCGGCCAGGTTTCGTAGTGCTTGGCAAGGTACTGGTGGATGAGCTGGCGCTGAATTTCCTGCGGGATGTCAGGCTCCGGCGCAGGTTTTGCTGCATCAAGGGCTTTTTCCGAACGGGGATCGACGACCTCGCGGATTTTGTAAGTGATGACACTTCCGGCGATTTCTTCCAGCCACTGCCGTGCTTCGTCGGCCAATTTCGTTGTACGGCAAAAAACCTCCAGGGTGTCCGGTCCCTTTGGCACCATGGAAGCGCGGGAGCGGCACCGCCCATCCTCCAGTTCTTCAAACCGGTTCCAGCCTTCGTCACGATCGCCGTCGACATCTTCCTGTGCTTCAAGGATACGCTCAACCTCTTTCCAGTCTGCCACCCGGTAATGATCGGTGGTCAGCAGGATTTTGTCTCCGGTTGACATGTCAACCAGTTCGGGAAGCGTTCTTATCTCCAGGATAGAGTCAAGCCAGCAGTTGATAATGATGCTGGCCGTGATGTAACGATCAATCGCGGGATCACCAGATTCATGCTCCCGCTCGCTTTTGATCTCAGCCAGGCAGTCAAGGGCCGTCTCCCTCTCCATGAGATACGTCGCACCGCTCATGACAAAACTGTCGTCCTGCCACATCAGACGGGTGCCCAAGGTATCCCATGGCACTAAAAAGCCGGTGGCCGCCCTTTCCCTGACCCGTACCGGCGGTTGGTCGGGATGAAGCATGTCTGTCAGAACCAGGCCCTGGTCTTTGATCACCTCTTTCACCTCATACAGCGACAAGGGGTGCTTTGCCAGTTCCCGAATCCACTCCCTGCCACGGGATGTCAGCAGCGGCCCGCCTTTGCCGAGAATCAGCTCGTGCGCCTTGATGTCTTTACCGTTGACATCCAGTACCGCATCCGCCAGCAGCCACTCGCCGATATTTATGGATAGGGCCTGGGCAAGTCGTGGTGACAGGTCATCAATGGCGTCCAATTTCCCTTCATCAGGCCCGTCCATGAAATCAATACGCACGGCTTCGCTGGCTTCTTCAGGATAATGCTCTTCCAACCATGAAAGGGCTGTTTGTATGGCCCGTTCTTCGTCACGACGACGCGACGCAAACTGGTCATCCTTTGCCAGGCAGCACTTCTTGTATTTTTTTCCGCTGCCGCAGGGGCAGAGGTCGTTACGGCCGATTTTATTCATATGATTTCAACCTTGCATGGTAAATGTATTTAAAATGAGGCCCTTCTCTATTTTTTAACGCTGCGGAAGGAATTCACCGCCTTGTCTAGCATCAAGCGGCTTTTTTTCCAAGAGGGATCATGAACCCAACAAGGTCCCGCCAACGTTCATCTTGGAAGGATTTGGATTGTAACGGATTATAAGCCGAATTTGTTAAAAAAAGATTTGGCATTGGAAATGGCCAAGTTCCTGTAAAAATGAGGAGTGAGGTTCAGGAACAGGCAGAGGGAAATGACTGCTCTCCAGAACGAATGAGATTTACAGGAATAGGATGGTCCGTATGGAGTTTGTTTTCGATACCCCTTTGTCCTCTGTTGAATTCCAGGAGTTGTTTCGGCGAGGTCTTCTCAGATTTCAGTCTGGTGATCAGCTTAACGGTTTCGCTTCGTTTTTGCCGGTTTTGAGGATTACGTATGGCGTTCGATACAGGCTGGGAATCGTGATTCCCTGCTGGTGGATAAAGGCCGAAACGAGATGAACCTTGGTCCCGTCCTGTCAAGGGGGCGTATAAAAAAAGCTTTGGACTGCCGTGAACTTTTCGTCCGCTATAAAACAGTTGCCACAATAAACGCTACGGCGATATAGTGACATAATGTTAAGAAGGTAATCTTATGAGAGAGCGACGGTATATTTAGACCCGGAATTACACAAAGCCCTTCGATTGAAAAAGCTACTGAAACAGCTCTGTCTTTATCGAAGTTGGTTAATGATGCTATTAGGAGTCTCTTGCAGAAGACGCGGAAGACATCGCGGCATTTGAAGACAGAACGAAAGATCCGAGACCGCCGGGCCATGAAAAACTTACGGGACAAGAGAAGTATCGTATTCGCCAAGACACATACAGAATTATATATTTCATTCAAGAACAGGAGCTTACGCTGGGGGTAGTCAGAGCTGGGCCTCGCGGAAGGGGGGTATCTGAATGGTCTATTTCTTACCGGGCAAGTTCTTGTGCGAGCAGAGCCAAAGATGTGGGATCTCCACCGTTTCGTCATCAAATCCTCGAAGAGATGGGCAAGCGCAAGCGGACAACACATCTGGTCGAGTAATCCGAGACAGCAGTGAGGATAAGTCGAACAGCGAAGCCCAAGAGAATCGCTCACGGCCCGCCAGTAAAGAAAGGAAGCCGCGACGCTCCGTTTGGCAGCCGCCTCGCCTACATGCAGGCCACGGACATGAACATCCAGAATCATCCGGCCGGACTTGCCACCGGAGACCACCGGCAGCGTCAACAATCGATCACGGAGGGACTCCTCGACATCGGAGGCCCTTCGTGATTCGAATTTGGGGCCTTGCCTGGTCTCGTCCGGCTCGACTCATCTACGCCACATTCCTTTGCTGCACTATCTTCACGTTCACCTCAGTTGCTGCCCAACCGTTAGACGGTAGAGAGGATAAGCCGATGCCATCGATAGCGCCTGACGGCAAACCCGAGTCCCCAGGCAAAGTCGAAGTCCAACCCGTCGCCAAGGATAACGAGATCAGGAAGCGAATCGCTGATATTCTTATAACGACAAGCTGGTTCGGCGAGCCCAGGGTCGCGGTCCAGGAAGGAATCGTTTTCCTGAAAGGAACGACGGAAAACGATGAATTCAAGCAATGGGCCGGTGATTTAGCGAAAAATACGGAAGGCGTGGTTGCAGTCGTCAATCAAATCGAAGTGGCCCCTGCCACGATTTGGGATTTCGATCCAACCTTTCAGGAACTGAATGATCTTGCACGCGGATTTGTTCGATTGCTGCCCATGATCGTGGTGGCGCTGATCGTGATCACTATTTCATGGATCCTCGCCAGGTTAACGGTTTACTTACTGCGTCGCGGGCTTCTGGCTCGATCCCTCAGCCACCTTTTGCGCGAAGTAATGGCCCGGACTGGCGGCATGCTTGTAATGCTCGCCGGCCTGTACCTTGTGCTCCGTATCGCGGGGCTCACGCAACTCGCGCTTACGGTGGTGGGCGGCACAGGTCTGATTGGCTTGGTGTTGGGCATCGCATTCCGTGAAATCACTGAGAATTTTCTCGCCAGTCTCTTTCTAAGCTTGCAGCAACCGTTTCGTGAAGGCGATCTCGTAGAAGTGGCTGGCGTGACGGGTTACGTTCAGCGGCTGACCTCTCGCACGACTGTTCTGATGACACTCGACGGCAATCAAGTGCAAGTCCCCAATTCGACCGTCTTCAAAAGCACGATCCGGAATTTCACAAGCAATCCCAATCGCCGCGATGATTTCATCGTGGGTATCGGCTACGACGATTCCATCCCTTTTGCCCAGGAAGTCGCCTTGAAGGTGCTCGCTGAACATCCGGCCGTTTTGAGTGAACCCGAACCTTTGGTACTTGTGGAAAGCCTTGGACCGTCCACGGTAAACCTACGTGTTTATTTCTGGCTCGATGGAGGTCAACACAGCTGGTTGAAGGTGAAATCGTCCGTCATTCGGCTCGTAAAACGGGCCTTCCAGGATTCGGGAATCTCGCTGCCGGATGAGGCTCGCGAAGTCACCTTCCCCCACGGGGTGCCTGTGCGCATGATAGAAGACAAAGGGGCTGTGGAATCAGCCACGGCGAAGCCGACCGCCGAGCCCGAAACAGTCGCGACCAAGGCGGAAGCTAGCCTGCAAAGCGAAGCAGAGGAAATCAAAGAACAGGCGCGCAGATCTTGGACCCCTGGTGAGAATCTCTTAACTCTATCGTCGTCTACGGATGACAGTTGAAGGAGCGTGGGGTCGATCAAAGAGGGTGCTGAATGCGTATGGGAATCGATGACGTCCGCTTTCAGCGACGCAGCGGCTAATGTGCCAGGAGGACCGAAGATGTGGGATAACCTGAGCTTCGTCATCAAGCGTCTCCGTGAGCGATTATGGATCAAGCCGCTCATCGTATGTGTGCTTTCCATTGGCGCAGTTTTTCTTGCCAATCTCATGGACATGGCCGAACTCGGCCATTTGCTGCCAGAGATCACGAAGGAATCGGCCGAAACTTTACTCAAGATCATGGCGTCAAGCATGTTGATGATGGCCACGTTCGCCGTGGCCTCGATGGTAGCCGCTTATGCATCGGCAAGTAGTACCGCGACGCCCCGATCCTTTCCGCTGATCATCTCCGATGACGTTTCGCAGAATGCGCTCTCGGTGTTTATCGGCGCGTTTATCTACAGCGTGGTCGCGCTCATTGCGCTAATGAACGGGCTTTATGGTGGAAGGACCAGTCAGTTTATCCTGTTTTCCCTGACCATAGTTGTGCTCGCAGTCATCATTATCACCTTCATCTGGTGGGTCGACAACATCGCCCGGCTCGGCCGGCTGGGACATACGATTGACAAGGTGGAAGCGGCAGCCGCGGAGGCGATTCGGAAGCGGCAGTCGGCACCGCGCCTTGGGGGGGTCGCGTCGTTCAGTCTCCCAGATGGGGGCCGGGCGGTCTTCGGAAAAGCCATCGGTTACGTACAGCGTGTTGACACCGCCGCGCTGCAGGCGCGGGCGGTGGAGTCGCAACTGAGAATTGTTGTGGCGGCGTTGCCCGGCACCTTTTGCACGCCAAACCGCCCTGTTGCGTGGGTCATCCGGGAAACATCAGGCAGTGTGTCCGACGAGGACGCCGAAGCAATCGCTGCCACGTTCGTGATTGGTGGCTCGAGGGTTTTTGATCAGGATCCGCGGTTTGGACTGGTGGCCCTTTCGGAGATCGCCAGCCGCGCGCTTTCGCCCGCGGTCAATGATCCGGGGACCGCTATCGACGTCACGGGCACACTTGTCCGCCTGTTCGTCATGTGGGACGAGTGTGGCAAGGAGGATGACGTTTCCACGGTACAGTTCGACCGCGTTGCAGTGCCGGAATTGTCCGTGGCAGATATGTTCGATGACGCTTTTACCGGAATCGCCCGAGACGGTGCGGGTGCTGTAGAAGTGGTCATACGGCTGCTCAAGGCCCTCGAAGCGCTTGCCGCGACCGAGGACCCTGCAATGCGAAACAACGCGTTGCGGCATGCCCGTCTCGCGCAGGTTCGCGCCGAGAAGGTACTGAAGGTTCCCGAGGATCTCGCAGCCGTAAGAAAGGCAGCCAGGTTTGCGGTGTGACGGGAAAGACCGATCCAAGCGGTGAACCGGAGCGGTCCCAAACTTGGTCCCCGATTATTCTTCCAGCTTTCTTGTTTTTTTGGGGATGCTTACCCAGAATAGATTACATAAACAGAAACGCCCTAAACGTAATTCTTTTTTTCTTTGTTCAGACGGTTTCCAAGGACAAATATACCCCACCCGGTACGGGGAACATCCCGGTCAGCTCTTTGATCCTTTGCATGTTGTGCTGACTTACCCGGAGACTCGGACTTTTGTGCCGTTTCTATTCATCGGCGCATAGCTTTGCGCTCCGGCTTCCTTCGAAGGGGCCTCACTGTTCCGCCCTTGCCTTCGGCCAGGGTCTGTGTCAATATATAAATCATTGACAGGACTCACATACAGGGTACAGGGGACTTTCATCCCATAAGTTCACGCCCATGCCGGGCTTACACAACCGCATTAACAAGGGTGGCCAAAACCGTTGCGCTTCTTTGCCAGCCGGTTATGCTGAGCGTCAGCCAGGAAATCGAATAGTAGCGCGGCTACGCCGTCGCCATCGTATACCTCAGCGGGGAGATACGCATGACCTGGACACTGATAACCATACTGGCAATGGCCGCGATGATCATCGTGCTCCGGCTCACTGCTTGGTGGGGGTTGCGCCTGGTTATCCGCCTTTTCGGTAAGTGGAAGACGGCTCTCAAGCAAGTCCGGGTTATCAAAGACATTTCTGGAATTGGTTCGAGGATCAGGGTGTCTTTTCCTGGGACGACAAGGTTGTTACTTGCGCGGCTGACGCCGAGCCGGTATACCGGGCTTCCCTTGACGCTCATTGTCATCGCCGCGCTTTACATCGCCGCCTTGCTTGGGGGGCTGGTCGAGGAGCTGCTGGAAGCGGACAAACTCGTCCGCCTCGATGAATATATTAATCAACGAATTGGCCCAATTCGCACAGATGGCATGATCACCGTTTTCATCTGGATCACTGATATTGGCGGATCAGCCACCCTGGTAGCCGTGGCGCTTGTGACCACCGGTCTGTTGTGGGCGCACTACCGTAGACACATGATTGCTCCGCTATGGCTGACCATTCTCGGATCGCAGATCACCACGTATGCAGGGAAGTTCGTGCTGGCACGACAACGGCCGGAGTTCGTGACGGAGGTTGCCGCCATTACACCTTCGTTTCCCAGCGGCCATGCTACGAGCGCAATGGCGGTATATGGTTTCATCGCCTATATTGTTGCCAGGGATCTTATGACGACGCGGCAGCGCTTCGAACTGATCTATTGGACAGCTGTTCTCATTGGCCTGATCGGCTTCAGCCGAATGTTGCTGGGCCTGCACTATGCCAGTGATGTTGCTGCGGGATTCCTTGTCGGTGGATTCTGGCTGCTGTTTGGGTCTGCCCTCGCAGAGTACAAGCACCGCCAGCGCTAAACGGCTGACCTCAACGCCATACGGACGGGGATGACTTTTGGTGATTCCCGGGTCATGAAAAGCATGGGAAAGGAATTCCCCGAAACAGAACGATTTGAATTGTTTACCGGCAACAAGAGCATTAACAATATCCGGCTCTATCAAAGACCCGGGGCTAAAAGGCATCGTGAGGAGGATTTGTTGTCGGAAGTCCGACTGTCTTTATGGAGTGCACCCGCCGAATGGGACGCATTAAGTCACAGAGAGGGAACAGAATGAATACGTTGGATAATGACTTTGCAGCAGGACTCTTGGAAAATTGTGATCCCCCGTGCCTTTCGCTTTACCAACCGACGCATCGACACTACCCGGACAATCAGCAAGATCCGATACGGTTCAGGAATCTTGTGAAGGCGCTTGAGGAATCGCTCCTGAAACAGTTCCGGAAGGATGAGATATGGCCATTGCTGAAACCACTTCTGGCACTGACCAATAATTTCGACTTCTGGAATCACTCCCTCGACGGCTTGGCAGTGCTGAGTGCAAGGGGCATGTTCCGGGTTTACAAGCTACAGAGGCCGATCGCCGAATTGGCCGTCGTGGCGGATAGCTTCCACACCAAGCCCCTGATGCGCATCCGTCAGTCAGCCGACCGCTACCACGTTCTCGGCCTGAACCGAAAGGAGATCAAATTATTCGAGGGTAACCGTGATGTTTTAGACGAGATCGAACCAGCCCAGGATGTCCCACGGACGATCAACGAGGCGTTGGGAGAAGAGTTGACCGAACCACACCAGACCGTCGCTTCATACGGAGGTGTGGGTGCCGGATGCTCGCCCATGCGTCACGGTCACGGCGGCAAAGAGTCTGAGCTGGACATCGATGCGAAACGCTTCTTCCGCGCCGTTGACCGCGCAATCATGAAACACCACTCTCAACCATCGGGGCTGCCGCTGATCCTAGCGGCACTGCCGCAGCATCATCATATATTTCACGATGCCAGCCAAAATCCTTTTCTGATAGATGAAAGCATCGATATCCACCCGGATGCTCTGTCGTCGATCGACGAACTCCGGTTACGCGCCTGGCAGATTATGGAGCCTCGCTATCTGGCGCGCCTGGCGGCACTGGTTGATGAGTTCGGCAATGCGAGATCCAAGGGGCTCGGTGACGGAGAGATTGCACATGTAGCCAAGGCAGTAGTGGATGGGCGGGTCTCCAAACTGCTGATCGAAGCCGACCGCGAAATTCCCGGCCGCTTGAATACTGCAAACGGCGACATCGAGTTGGACAACTTGACACACCCGGAGGTGGATGACTTGCTCGACGACCTGGCAACGTTAGCGTTGAAAATGAGCGGCCAAGTCATTGTAGTCCCCACCGAACGGATGCCCACGAAGACTGGAATAGCTGCGATCTACCGTTACTGAATCGCAATTACTTCAAGGGCAGAAGAACGAGCTTAATCAGATTCAGATCACTACCGATAGCAACATCAAGGATCATGACCGGGTGGCTCAAGAGATTGGACAAGAGGACCAATCTGTACTCGGAGGTGATGTATAAGATATTGCGGCGATTTGTGGCCGCCGTTAGATGGCGTTTACCGGAGGAGCATGGATGTTGACGACGAAACCTCTGCATTCCTGGGATGTAACCTGCCGGGAAGCCGTGGCCATCCAGCAGGTGCTTCGGGAAAAGCTGATCCTTTGCGACGATGAAATCCCTGCACCCGTCTGTTGGATTGCCGGGGCGGACATTTCGTATTCCAGGGGCGATGACCGTTTTTTCGGGGTGGTCGTGATGCTTTCTTACCCCGCGATGGAGATGACTGAAATGTCGTCCTTCTCCGCTCGCGTCTCTTTTCCCTATGTCCCCGGTTTGCTGAGTTTCCGTGAGGGGCCGATACTGCTGAAGGCCTTTGAAAAGCTGAAACAGCGTCCCGATATCGCCTTGTTCGACGGTCAGGGCATTGCTCACCCGCGAGGCATCGGCCTGGCTTCCCACATGGGGCTGTTCCTGGATCTCCCGACGATCGGCTGCGCAAAAACGAAGCTGGTCGGAAGTTACGGCGAAGTGGGAGCGGAGAGGGGCAGCTTCACGGATCTGTACCACGGGGATTCCGTCATCGGCGCCGTCGTGAGGACCAAAAGCAGGGTTAAGCCTGTTTTCGTGTCCCAGGGGCACCGGATCGGCCTGAAGCGGGCCATCGAGGTTGTTCTGGCATGCGGCAAGGGATACCGCCTCCCGGAACCTGTCCGCCAGGCCCATCTGGCCGTAAACAGGTTCAGGGCGGAAGCAATCGCCCGGGATTAGAAACGGCTTTCCGGACAGGCTGAAAAGACGCAGGAAATGTCAGCCCACAAGGTGATTTTGAACGGCGTAGAGCGTCAGTTCCGCGTTTTTTTTCATGTTCATTTTTTCGAGGACCCTCGAACGATAGGTGCTGATGGTCTTGACGCTGAGGCACAGTTCGTCGGCGATCTCCGTCACGGATTTTCCGGCGGCCAGCATCAGCATCACCTGATATTCCCGATCGGAAAGCATCTCATGGGGAGGCTTGCTGGTGTCGGCGCCCAGCTCCAGGGCCAGTTTTTCCGCAAGGGACGCCGTCACGTATTTCCGCCCCCGGGAAACCTTGCGGATCGCGCCGATCAGCTCATCGGGCGCGCTGGCCTTCGTCAGATAGCCCGAGGCGCCGGCCCGGAGCGCCCGGACCGCATACTGCTCCTCGGAATGCATGCTGAGAATCAATACGGGCAGTTTCGGCTTTTCGGCCCGGATGTCTTTCAGGACTTCCAGCCCGCTCTGGCCGGGCATGGAGATATCGAGGAGAACCACGTCATAGTCCCCCTCCCGGATTTTTGAAAGCGCCTCCTGCCCGTTGCCGGCCTCGTCAGCCACGGTCATATCGTCGACTTCGCCGACAATCTGCTTCAACCCCTCCCGGACAATCGTATGGTCATCCGCCACCAGGATTCTGATCATTCCTCGCCTCTCGACTTCATGGGGATGCTGACCGTCACCGTCGTTCCCTTATAGCGGCTGCCGGTCACCTGGACAATTCCCCCCCAGAGCAGGGCCCGCTCCCGCATCCCCATGATTCCAAATGATTTCGGATCATTGATCTGCTTTCGTGAAATGCCTCGGCCGTTGTCCGTCACCTCCAGGATCACCTGGCCGTCTTTCGCCTCCAGACGGACAAAGATCTTGGTGGCGCCGGCATGACGGGCCACGTTGGTCAGGGTTTCCTGAAAGATGCGGAAAATCGCCGTGGCCAGGTCCTTTTCCAGGGGCACCTCCTCTGCGTAGAGATCCGCCTCGCAGGCAATGCCCGACCGACTGGAAAAGTCCTTGGCCTGCCACTCCATGGCCGCCACCAGTCCGAGATCATCAAGCAGGCCGGGCCTTAAATCGGCGGAAATGCGGTGAACCGATTCGATGGTCTGGTCCACCAGTCCGGACATGGCCTTGATCTTTCCGTGAAGCTGCTCGTCTTGAGCCATCCGCTTTGCCAGCCAGGAAAGATCCATTTTGAAAGCCGTAAGCGACTGGCCCAGCTCATCGTGGATTTCCCGGGCGATTCGCGCCCGCTCCTCCTCGCGGACCGACTGCAGGTGGATGGAAAGGTTGCGCATCTGCTCTCTCGATGCCTCAAGCTCCTTTTCCGCCTGCTTGCGCTCCGTAATGTCTTCATAGGTAACGACGATCCGCCCCTCGGTCAGTCGCTCGCCGATGCGGGAAGCCCGCATCATGCAGATCAGGTCGTGGCCGTCCTTGTGCCTGCAGAGAAATTCCGTGCTGTACGTCCGATGCTTTTCCAGGTTATCGTAAAAAAGCCGGGCAATTTTGTCGCAGTCCTCGTCGCTGCAGTAGATCAGCCGAACGCTCCGGCCGATGAGCTCTTCAGGAAACCAGCCAAAGACCGTCTGCACGGCGTTGTTGGCAAAGATGAACCGGCGGTTATGGAGACCCACCACGGCGTGGGGAATGGCATCCAGGATCGATGATTCGAGCGCCTCCAACTCCTCCAGCCGGTTGCGGGCTTCCTTCTGGCCGGTGATGTTCATGGAGTTTCCCAGGACAGCGCGCTTCCCCTTGTAGTAGATGGGGGTCGATGTCTCCATGATCCACTTGATCCGCCCGTCCCGGGTGATGATGCGGAATTCGTAGGGTGAAAAGCGCTGCCCCTTGAGCATGCGGATGGCATTTTTCCGGGCCAGTCGGCGGTCATCGGGATGGATGAGGCTCAGAGATTCCATCCCCACCATCTCTTCTTCCCGATACCCGGCATATTCGGCAATATGAGGGTTGACGAACTGAAATGTCCGGTCCTGGAGGATGTAGACGCCCACCTGGGAACTGTTGGCCAATGTGCGGTAAAGGTCCTGTTCCAGGTGGTATTCGTTCTGCTTTTTTTCAGCCCTTTCCATCGTTTTCCTCAAATCGTCACGGGCAGGAGAATCCTGGATCCGTAATGGCTCCGTGTCCCTTTCCGAACATTTCATGTCGGATCGCCCTTCTCCTCTCCTTTTTTTCAAGCGGTTCCTAAGGGTTCGTAAGCTGCGGCGACGGCTCCGGTTCCGGCGGCTTCGGTGCATCCGGCAGCAGAAGGGTCATCCCCAGGATGCTCTGGAGGGGGTCGCAGCCGGGCGCAAGGCCGCTGCAGCACTCAATGCCGGGCCGCAGCGTCGTAATGACCGAACGCCCCACAATCCTTCTTCCCCTGCGCCCCCGGACATCCTGGGTGGTCACCCCCCACATGCTGTGGAAAATCAGAGCTTTCCCCTCGAATGACCCCATATAGAGCATGATGTGCCCTTTACGCCAGATCAATGTGGCATAGGGGATTCCGGAAGAGAGAATGGCCGCCTCCTTTTCTTCGGGAGACAGATGTCCCAGTTCGATGAAACGGCCGGTCTCATGGGCCTGCTGTTTGGAGTTTCTCGGCAGCCAGATCCCGAAAGGGGCGAAAAAATCCATCAGCATGGAAGAACAATCCCGGTTTCCGTAAAGCCCGCCCCAGCCGTAGGGCTGATTGATCAGTTCGTTGGCCACCCGCGCCAGGTTTGCCCGGGTCATCTTCAAGGGTCTCAGGGCCGCATGTTCCCGGGCGAGACGGGCAACCTTGGAGATCGCCCGACCGTCCTGATCGGAAACGACGATCCGGATCTCCCAGACATCCCCCTCTTCCCGGAGCAGGGGGAACTGTGCCCCCAGGGGCGCCTTGAAACAGAACCGCCCCTTTTCATCATAAATGGGGATCCGATCCCGGATGACGACGGCGTATCTCCCGCTCTGCCAGGAATTCGCCAGGTCATCATCCACCAGGGCGACATCCCGGGCGCTCACCCATCCGAAATAGGTGCCGGTTTCAACATGCACCCAGGCCTTATCCTCACTGACATGAGAGATGTAAACCGGCGAGTTGACCGTAATGGTCGATATCTGCAATCGATCAAAGGGGTAACCCGAATCGTTGTCCAATCCATCAAAAAGCGGCCCTGAAGTCGGCAGCGCCCGCAGATCCGTATTGGCGACGGTGATACCCCGGATTCCCCGGTTCGGGTACTGGTCCAGACCTGCGCTGTGCCTCAGGCCTTCCACCCAGGCCGGCTCACGCCGGCGATGGTTCTCGCCGTACCCCGGATTCTCTCCATACTTGTTGAAATCCCAGAGGATGTCGTCGCGGGTGCACCGTGGTTTTTCCTGCTGCCAGATGGAAAAATAGCGTCGGGAGTACGACTCATTGAGAGTCTGCTGAATCTCACGGTCCACGATGGCCGAATCGTCCGATTTCCCGGGCAGATAAAAGAAGTGATCCTGCTTCAACCGGCTGATGTCCCGAATCTCGTCCTGGGCACGAGCCAGGGGGGAAAGGAGGAGAATTCCCAGCATCCCCAGGAATATACATATATGGATTTTCATAGGTGATCTTTTGATCCGCATCTTCCTCAACCGGCCATTTTGCCATAGTCTAAGGATTTTCCTGCACAGTGCAACCCTTTTATGCACAAGCCTTCTTTCCGAAGGTGTGCCGGGATTTTAAACAGAGCTTAAAAAAATGCCTGTCGGCAAGAAATACCTGGAATATTTTGTAGATTTTCAAAAGAAAGATTGGTATAACGTCGCGGATTTGCGAGGATGATATTCCCTTGGAGGGAAAACAATCGAAACAGGAGGCCAAGCGACGATCGATGTACGATTTCGTTCCCAAAAAAATATTTTTCACCAAGGGTGTCGGCACCCATCGTGATGAGCTGCACTCTTTTGAACGCGCCCTGCGCGACGCCGGTATCGAAAAATGCAACCTGGTCCAGGTATCCAGCATTTTCCCGCCGGGCTGCAAGAGTATTTCGAAAATTCAGGGATTGAAGGAATTGATACCGGGCGCCATCACCTACTGCGTCATGAGCCGTTGCTGCAGCAACGAGCCCAAACGGCTCCTCGCCGCTTCCGTAGGCTGCGCCATCCCTGCGGACAAGACCTCCTATGGATACATCAGCGAGCACCACGCCTTCGGCCTCACCGAGAAGCAGGCGGGGGATTATGCCGAGGACATGGCCGCCGCCATGCTGGCTTCAACCCTGGGAATCGACTTCAACGTGGATGAAAGCTGGGACGAAAAGAAGGAAATTTTCAAGATCAGCGGCAAAATCGTCCGAACCCGCAATGTGACCCAGTCGACCATTGTGAAGGACGACCGTTATACAACGGTGGTCGCTGCAGCTGTTTTCGTTTTTTGATGCCTTTGAGCCGCAGGGCTGTTCCTCAAGGCTGACGAGCCGTCAGGGAAGTCGTATCGATGCGGCGGCAGCTCGAAGAAACGCCCTTGAAGAACGGTCCCTGGCCACCCCGGCAAAGGCGGCCGGGTATCTTCCCCGCTGACGCCAGCATCCGCTATCCGTTACTCCTCAACACGCCGTTTTTAAATCCGTCA
The DNA here is from genome assembly GCF_040768185.1 of Syntrophus sp. (in: bacteria). Taxonomy (NCBI): domain Bacteria; kingdom Pseudomonadati; phylum Thermodesulfobacteriota; class Syntrophia; order Syntrophales; family Syntrophaceae; genus Syntrophus; species Syntrophus sp. (in: bacteria). The sequence continues at coordinate 126,420 of NZ_JAXGNC010000003.1, forward strand.
AGACATGAGCAGCACAGAGGGCGCAGGGAATGAAAAGTCTCGGCATATGCATCGGTGCAACCACACTGACGGCCGTTGCCGCAGGCAGGAATCCGCAGGGGGAAATCCATCGGTCCCTGCTCCATCTGAAGCCCCACGATGGCAATCCGCGCCGGGCGTTCCTGGAACTCCTTTCTTCGCTTCCCCTGGACCAGTTCCAGCGCATCGCCGTGACCGGCAGAAAGTTCCGCTCTTTTGTCAATCTCACATCCCTTCCAGAGCCTCTGGCCGTGGAAACGGCCCTTTCGTTCTTATCCGCCGGCCGAGAACCCCTGAATGCCGTCATCAGCGCCGGGGGGGAAAGCTTCCTGGTCTATGTCATCGGGAAAGACGGTAAGATCTGCTCCGTCCAGACAGGCAACAAATGCGCTTCGGGGACAGGTGAATTTTTTCTTCAGCAGATCCGCCGCCTGAACCTCGACCTCGAAGAAGCCATCGCCTTCGCCCGGCAGGAGCAGCCCTACCGGGTCTCGGGTCGCTGCAGCGTTTTCTGCAAAAGCGACTGCACGCACGCCACCAACAAGGGCATCCCCAGGGGAAGAATCGCTTCGGGCCTCTGCGAAATGATGGCGGGAAAGATCCTGGAAATCCTTCGCGATCTGCCCCGCAGAGACATGATGCTCATCGGCGGAACCGCTCAGAACACCGTCATGCTGGATTACCTGAGAAGTGAGATCTCCAGCCTGACGGTTCCGGAAGAAGCGCCGTATTTTGAAGCCCTGGGTTGCGCTCTCTGGGCCCTGGAGCACGAAACCCTGCCCGTTTCCCATCCGGAGGCCGTCATTCAACAGAACCATTCGGCTTTTCACCGACTTTTGCCTCTGGCGGATTTTGTGGATCACGTGGATTTCCGGACCATGGAGCAGGGCGTCGCCCGCAGGGGAGATACCTGCATCCTGGGGCTGGATGTCGGCTCAACCACGACGAAAGCGGTTCTTTTACGGGAGGAGGACAGCCGCGTACTGGCCTCCGTCTACCTGCGCACCAACGGCGATCCCATCGGGGCTTCCCGGGCCTGTTACGCCGACCTCTACAGGCAGTTGGGGCCCCTGGCGGGAGAGATCCTCGTCCGGGGAGTTGGGGTCACAGGTTCGGGGCGCCAGATCGCCGGCCTTCATGCCATGACGGAAGGCGTCATCAACGAAATCGTCGCCCACGCAACAGGCGCCCTGTTCTTTGATCCGACGGTGGATACCATCTTTGAAATCGGGGGACAGGATGCCAAGTATACCTATGTGAAGGACGGCATTCCCTCCGACTATGCCATGAATGACGCCTGCAGCGCCGGCACGGGTTCTTTTCTCGAGGAGGCGGCGAAGGAGTCCATGGGGGTTGCCATGGAGGACATCGCTGAAATCGCCCTGAAGGGTCATGCCCCCGCCAATTTCAACGACCAGTGCGCCGCCTTCATCAGCAGCGACATCAAAAATGCCGCCCACGAAGGCATGAGCAGGGAGGACATTGTAGCGGGCCTCGTTTACTCCATCTGCATGAACTACAGCAACCGGGTCAAGGGAAACCGCGTCATGGGGGACAACATCTTCATGCAGGGCGGCGTCTGTTACAACCGGGCCATCCCGGTGGCCATGGCCGCCCTGACGGGAAAACGAATCGTCGTCCCCCCGGAACCCGGACTGATGGGCGCCTTCGGCGTGGCCCTGGAAATCCGAAAGCGGCTGGAAAGCGGACTGCTCAGGGAAGACTCCTTTTCCCTTCAGTCCCTGAAGGACAGGGACATCGCCTACGAATCCCCCTTTGTCTGCCATGGGGGGAAGGAGCGTTGCGACCGGAAATGCGAAATCGCCCGAATCCGTATGGGAGAAAAAGTCCATCCTTTTGGAGGAGCCTGCAACCGCTGGTACAATCTCCGATACGCCCTGTCCGTGGATGGGGAGTCGCTGGATCTTGTCAGGAGCCATGCGGCTCTGACGTTCCAAGGCCCCGTCGCGGGCCGCGGGGATTCCCCATTGGGTGGGGCCTCCCGGACGATGGGAATCAACCGGTCGTTTCTCACCAACACCTATTATCCCCTGTATACATCTTTTTTCACCCGGCTGGGCTTTTCCGTGATGCTCCCGGATTCTCCCCGGATCGAGGGCATGATGTCGAAAGGGGCGGCCTTCTGTTTCCCGGCGGAACTCGCCCATGGCTTTTTCTATGATCTGCTGCTCAAAAAGCCGGATTTTCTCTTTCTCCCCCACATCCGGGGCATGTACGTGGAAGGAGGGAATTCGACCGGCACAATCTGCCCCATCTCCCAGGCTGAACCCTATTATCTTGCCAGCGCCTTCAGGGATGTCGAGGCATTCCGCCGGCTCAAGGAAGGGGGATCTGTACTGCAGCCGGTCCTCGACTTTTCTCAGGGTTATGATGCCGCACGGGAGGCCCTGGCGGATCTGGCACATTCCCTCGGCTGCGGGAAGAAGGATGTGAAGCGGGCTTTTTCAGCCGCCGTCGCCGACCAGGAGCAGGCGGCGGCGAAGGCCAAGAGCCTCGGCCGGAACTTTCTCCACACGCTGGAAGAACATTCGGACCGCTATGGAATCGTGGTCTTTGGAAGGACTTACAACGCCTTCGTTCCGGAGGCCAACATGGGCATTCCCCGGAAATTCGCCTCACGGGGCGTGGGCGTTGTTCCCCTCACCTTTCTGCCCCTGGCCGATGAACCCGCCGGCGAAGACATGTACTGGGCGTCCGGGCAGCTGATCCTCAAAGGCGCCGCCTTCGTCGCCCGCCATCCTCAGCTCTTCGGCTGCTATATATCCAACTTCTCCTGCGGGCCGGACTCCTTTCTCCTGGGTTATTTTCGCCGGATGATGGGAAGCAAACCCTTCCTGACGCTCGAACTGGACAGCCATGTCGCGGATGCCGGACTTGAAACCCGCATTGAGGCCTTTCTGGATATTATCCGAAACTACCGGGATCTGCACGGAAAGCGGAAGATCCCTTCTGTTGCGCCCTCCCGGAAAACACCATCCATGCGGGTCGATTCCGGGACGTTCCGGATGATCGGTTCCCAAGGGGAAACGTACCCCTTGACGCATCCCCGCGTCCATCTGGTTTTTCCTTCCATGGGGCGTTTCCATTCGGACGTCATCGCCGCCGTTTTCCGTTCCGCGGGAGTCCGGGCGACGGCTCTCCCCGATTCAGACGAGGAGGTGCTCAAGCTCGGCCGCGGCAACACGTCGTGCAAGGAATGCCTTCCTCTCCAGCTGACAGCGGGAAGCCTGCTGAAGTATCTCCGGAACAGGACGGACAGGGACGAACGACTCGTCTACTTCATGCCCACGGCCGGGGGTCCCTGCCGGTTCGGCCAGTATTCCCGATTCATGGAGGCGATGATCGAGCGGCTCGGGATCGCGGATGTGACCCTCTATTCCCTCAGCGCGGCAAACAGCTATGCGGATCTCGACGCCAGCCATCTCACACGGAACATCTGGACAGGGATGGTCATCGCGGATCTGATGGAGGACATCCACGGAGTTCTGCTCTGTGCAGCCCGGGACCGGAATGCCGCAAGGGCGATTTTTCTCGAAGAATGCGGAAACATCGTTACAGTCCTGGAATCTTCTTCAGAGCTCAAACATCTGCGGCCCTGCCTGAAGCAGTCGGCTGCTCGCCTGAAATCCATTCCCATGAGAAGGCGGCCCGGAGAGATTCCCATAATCCTTCTGACAGGAGAGATCTTTGTTCGCCATGATGCCCTGTCCCGGCAATACCTGGTTGAACGGCTTGCCGATGCGGGATTCGCAACGAAAGTGGCCAGTGTCATGGAATGGATTTACTATACAGATCTCTGCACCCGGAAGGGATGGGGGGACAGAAGACTTTCTGTCAAAGAAAAGGCATCTCTTGTGCTTCGCACAATGTGGATGAAGCGGTATGAGCGGGCGATTTCGAACCTTCTTGCGGAATCGGGTCTGATTCCAAACCGGCTCGAGGCGGTGCCGCATCTGGTGGCCCAGGCCGGCCCGATCCTCAACCCCAGGCTCCTGGGAGAAGCCGTTCTGACCGTTGGAGCGGCTCTTGCGGACGTGCCGGCTCCCTATTGCGGCGTCATCGCCCTGGGCCCTTTCGGCTGCATGCCCAACCGGGTGTCCGAAGCCATCCTGACCCCGGAAATGAGCCGCGGGAAACGAATCCCTCAAAAACGCCCGGAAATAGAACCGGCCTTTCCGGCGGAGGCCTCATTGCGCCGCCCCCTCCCCTTTCTGGCCGTTGAGAGCGACGGGACCCCCTTCCCCCAGATCATCCAGGCAAAGCTGGAGGTCTTTCTTCTGCAGGCCGCCAGAATTCACACCCTTGTGCAATCGGCAAAGACCAGCCCTTGAAGCTGGCTGGAATCGCTCAGAGTTCATCGGACTTTTCCGGGTTACGACTTCCCGCCCAGCACTTCTGCCAATTTGCCTGCAAGCTCTTCAATTCTGAAGGGCTTCTGGATGAACGCGCTGCACCCCCGCTCCATAATGCGGAGGGCTTCGCCATGTAGGCTGTAACCGCTTGATAGAACAACCTTCACATGGGGATTGATCTCGATGAGGGCGTCAAAGGTATCACCCCCGCCCATCCCCGGCATGATCATGTCGAGGATGACCAGGTCAATGAGGGCTTTCTTTTGCCGATAAAGACCCACGGCATCCCGGCCGCTCTGCACAGCCAGAACCGAATAGCCCAGCAGCTCCAGGATCTCCCGGACCACCTCGATGTTGATGTCCTCGTCGTCCACCAGGAGGATTGTTTTACGGTCCGTGAAGACATCCGCCGTAGATCCTGTCTCTCCGGGAATTTCCCTGCCGGATGGGGGAAGATACATTCGAAAAGCGGCCCCATAATCCCTTTCACGATCCATCTCGATGTCTCCCCCCTGGTTCCCGATCATGCCATAGGCGGAAGCCGCTTCGAGGCCGGTTCCTCTTTCCATCTTCCCGGTCGTAAAAAAAGGTTTGAAGATCCGCTGCCTTGTATGTTCATCCATATCCCCACCTGTATCGGTTCCCGTAATACAAACATTCCTGCCGGCCTCATCGAAGCCCGGCGGAATGCCTCCACGCTCCCGTACAACTTGTTCGGTTCCAGGCTGAACCGCTCACCTCCCGGCATTCCGGGATCTTCCGCATCAAGCTTCTGAACAGGTGCGGGAGATTCTCTTTCAGCCTGTTCAAGCGCTTTCTTCAAGGACGCTTCAGGATGATTTCGCTGTTCTGATAGTCAACGGTTGCCTTGAAATCCCGGAGAAAACTCAGTCCCAGGATCGCGTCAAAACCCTGGGCACGTGTATCCCGCTCCGTCACCAGGGCGGGCACATTTTCCTTGAAGACATCTCCAAGAGCCACCTTTGCGATCATCGATGTCCTGGCCTCGATGGAGCCTCCTGCCGTATGGACTTTTATCTTCCTGATGTCGTGGGAAGAAGGTTTCAGCTGACTTGCCAGCGTCTCGGAAATCACCATATGGCTGGCTCCCGTATCGAACAGCAGATTAACGGAAACGGTATCATCAAGAATCCCTTGAACAATAATACCACCACCGGGTGCCTTGTAAAAGGGAATCCGGTATTCATCGGCCTGCCAAGGCACCGGCTCCGGGGCTCTGACCGGAACGCGGACGCGCTTCACACTCTCTTTCCAGCCCTTCTTTTCCTCCGGGGGAAAAGCATCAGAAACATGGACGACCCCGTTTTCGTCAACCCAACGATAGAACTCACCGGCCCTGAGCATTCCCGGGCACAGCCAGGCATAGAACAACAGGACCATGCCTATTGCCATGGATAATCGCCGTCCGGATTTCGTTTTTCTTTTAGAGGGACCCTTCATCATTCTCCCGCCCGTTTTCCTGTTTTTACCGTTCATGCCGCCAATAAAATTCAACACGCTCCCATCGGATCAGGCACAGCTGCATTCATCTGAAAAAAGGATCTCTTTTTGGGGGATTCTATCATGGCAAAATCGAAATCCTTATTATAAAGTATTTATTATACAAAATATGCACCGGAAATGAATGGAAATCTCAATTAATATCGTTTAAGGAGGGGGAAATATGTGGGCTGAAAACGGAATCTGCGAACTGACGCCAAATTCGGAAATTCAGAATAGAATCCATGCATTAAAAAAGGAAATGGCTGAAGCTGACATACATTTTTCCATAATCATGGGAAATGTTGACCTTTTCTATTTTTCCGGGACGGCGCAACGCGGACTCCTGGTTGTTCCCCTGGAGGGCGACCCCCTTCTGCTCGTGGAAAGGGACCAGGACCGTGCCCGGAGGGAATCCCCCTTGCCGGTCACCCCGATTTCGAGCCAGCGTGATGTGGGCAGCATCCTCGCCGAAAGGGGGATCCTGCGCGGCCGTGGCGCCATGGAGCTGGATATCCTGCCCGTCTCTACATACAATCGCCTTTTAGGGATTCTCGGCGTTGACTCCTGCACCGATCTTTCGCCGCTGGTCCGGGCAGTGCGGATGATCAAGAGCGAATTTGAAATCACCCAGATGAAACGGTCTGGTGAAATCATGGATGCCGTCTTTTTCCGGGCCGGGGAGGTCATCAAGGAGGGGATGCGTGAAATTGACGTTGAAGCCGAGCTGACCGCGGAAGGCCGACGGCACGGCCACCAGGGCCTGCTTCGCATGCGCGGGTTCAATGCGGAAATGATGTGCCTCTACGTGATTTCCGGACAGGCGGGCACCATTCCCACCGCCGTCGACGTGACCATCGCCGGATTGGGCGTCACCCCTGCCCTTCCTCAGGGGTCATCCTTCAAGGTTATTCAGCGCGATCAGGCGATCATCCTCGATTATGGCGCAGGCTACAACGGCTATATCACCGACGAGACAAGGGCCTTCGTGATCGGCACGATCAGCGAAAAATTTGAACGGTCCCATGAAGTCGCCAGAGAAATTATCGAAGAAACGGCAGTCTTCGCCAGGGAAGGTACCGAAAGCACCCGGATTTTTGAACATGCCCTCAGCAGGGCCAGGGATGCGGGGCTTGAGGAGCATTTCATGGGGTATGGGAAAGGAAAAGTCAGTTTTGTAGGTCATGGCCTTGGACTGGAGCTCAACGAAATGCCCGTCATTACTCCCCGCCACCCCCAGATCCTGAAGGAAGGAATGGTCTTTGCCCTTGAACCGAAGTTCGTTTTTCCCGGAGAGGGAAGCATCGGCGTTGAGGCCGATTTCATTGTCCGCAAAGAAAGGCTGGAGCGTATCACCAGCCATCCCCTTGACCTTTTCCGCCTTTAATACCGGGGCACTTCATTTGCAACGTACTTTGCCGGATTTGCGGTTCCGTAGAGGTTGGAGCGGCTTTTTTCCCCTGGACAAATTTTGTTGATAAAATTCCTGCATTATGCTTAAGAAATTCCGGCAGGATGAACGGTTACAGCGGGAAGGGATCATCCATCGGCCTCATTACAGTCTCCGGCAGTTTGCAAAGGAAATGAAAACGAACATCGTCATTGTGGAAGACAGTCTGACACAGGCTGAAAAGTTGAGTTACACTCTTGAGGAACAGGGGTTTCATGTGCTGTATGCCCGAAATGGGCAGGAAGCGCTTCACCTGATATCCACAGACAAACCCGCCATCGTAATCAGCGATATCATCATGCCGGAGATGGACGGATTTGAACTCTGTAAACACATCAAGTCGGAACCGGCGACGAAGGCCACGCCGGTCATCCTGCTCACGGTCCTTTCGGACCCGAGGGATGTCATCCGGAGCCTGGAATGCGGCGCCGACAATTTTATTACGAAGCCTTATGATGAAGAAAACCTCCTGTCGCGCATCCAGTATCTGCTGACCCAGAGGGAGCAGGATGAACCGGAAGACGGCAGCTCCGACCCGGAAATCGAGATTCTGATCGGCGGGCAGAAATATTCCATCACGGCAAGCCGGAAGCGGATCCTGAACATCCTCATTTCCACGTATGAAACCGTTGTCAGGAAGAACCGGGATCTGCTCCGGACCCAGCAGGAATTGCGGATGCTCAATGAGCACCTGGAAAATCGAGTCCAGGAGCGGACGCGGAAGCTGATCGAGGAAATAAACAGGCGCCGCCAGGTCGAAGAGGACCTTCGCAAGCAGGAGCAGGATTTACGGAACAAGTCCAAGGTCCTGGAGGAAGTCAACACGGCGCTTCATGTCCTGATCAAGAACAGGGAAATGGATCGGATCGATCAGGGGCAGAAGATCCTTTCCAATTGCAAGGAGCTCATTCTTCCCTACGTCGAACAACTGAAGAAGCAGAAACTGCCCCCCCATCAACTGACCTGCGTCGAAATCATCGAAGCGAATCTGCAGAATATCATCTCACCCTTTCTTCAGAGCCTCAGCTCCGAACTGGCCAATCTGACTCCCAAAGAGGTTCAGGTTGCCAACCTGGTCAAAGAAGGAAAAACAACCAAAGAAATATCCGAACTTCTGAATCTTTCCATACGCTCTGTTGAATCCCACCGGGACAACATCAGGACCAAACTGGGAATCAACAACGAAAAAATCAACCTTCGGTCCTATCTCCTGTCTTTTTCCTGACAAACAGCAGCATTTTACTGGTAGAGCTTCCGTAGTCAAGCCGTATTGCGCCTTGCCTCCCGATTGTGGCATCATCGGCCCTTAAAAAAAGGAGGCTTCATCAAGTGTTGCTAAAGGCCATTTCCTGCTCCGGCTGTGGACATGAGGGCCCAAGAGATATGCCCGGGGCCCTGCGCGAACAATTCGAAAAGGATCTCTTTTCTTCCCGGGGACATGACCCCTATACCGGGATGCTTCTGTTCCGCTGCCCACGCTGCGGTGTTGTCGTTGCCGTTGACCCTGAAGAGGTATTGGGGGGCGGACCTCTTCAGGGGCATCCCCCTTCTTTGACTTCCGAAGCTGCATGTGTTACGGGAAGATCGTTTCCTCTTCCGGTTCTCGGGGGGCTGTTCTCGGGGTTGACGCTCTTCTCCCTCTTTGTAAAACTTTTTCAGCAGGGATTTTTTATTCCGTAACCGGTTGCTCTCGAAGGAAACTCAAGAGGGTCGCTTTTTTGACTTGACGAAAGGATTGAAAGAGGATCATCGACGTTTCTTCCATGGGTCGCATCGTGATACTTTTCGGCCTGATTCTGACGGCCGTCGGATTTCTGCTCCTGCTGGCAGGAAAAACTCCCTGGCTTGGAAGACTCCCGGGAGATTTTTATTTCCGCGGCAAGCAGGTTTCCTTTTATTTTCCTCTGACAACCAGCCTTCTTGTCAGCCTCATCCTGACCCTGATCCTGTGGCTGATCAGCAGGAGATAATACCGATTGCATATCCCGGCGCCATCGGCAGAAGCGACCCCATCGCCCGGCCGCTTGGCAGGGCGGGGAATTCCTCCTGCGGAACGGCCGCCTCGCCGCAGGAATGTTCATCGTTGATTCGAACCGGTGAGCAGACGGAGCGGACCTGCGAAAAGCAAGGCGGGGGCTGTCAGCCTAACCCCAGAGGATCAATCCCGTTTCATGCCTGGACGCCAGTCTGTCGTTATACGGCAGGACGCGGATTCCGTATGAGTGCGGCCCATTGCGCCGAATCCGGTATTCCGTGGTAAAGATGAGAGAACCGTTCAGCAGGTTGCTCACCCTCTTCAGGGGAACCCGGTCCGGAGTTCCAAGGAAGCCATACCCGTCATCACGCCCAATGAAAAGCTCCACATAAATTTCCTCGGGACTCAGCTTCCCCGGATCAATGCGGGCCGTAACCACCAGGGGCTGATCCACCACGATGGTATCGCCTTGAATCCCCTCCACACTGATGTCCAGCAGGTGGAGCGATGAAAATCGCATGGGAATGGTGCTTTTCCACTGGGCGATTTCCCTGGCCAGCCTGTGCCCGGACTCGCTGAGCTCTGCACTGCGCTGCACCGTAGGCAGGTACATCTCGTCATAATACTCCTGAAGCATTCTCTCGGTATTGAAGCGGGGGGCCAGGGTATGAATGGATCGTTTGATCATGGCAATCCATTTATCAGGGATTCCCGCCGTATCCCGGTCATAGAACAGGGGAATCACGGAATTCTCCAGCATGGAATAGAGGGAAAGGGCGTCTTCTTCATCCGCCCCGGCATCATCTTCCAAATGATCGCGAACAACCGGACCAATAGTCCAGCCGTTTTCTCCATCGTAACCCTCCGCCCACCAGCCATCGGAAATGCTCAGATTCAAAACGCCATTATAGATCACTTTTTCTCCACTGGTTCCACTGGCCTCATGGGGTCTCCGAGGTGTGTTCAGCCAGACATCCACGCCCCGGACCAGATGGCGGGCCACATTGATATCGTAATCATCGAGAAAAATGATCTTTCCCCGGAAAGCCTCCCTGTTGCATATTGCAATGACCTTTTTGATCAGGCTTTTCCCCATTTCGTCATTGGGGTGCGCTTTCCCGGCAAATACCAGATGGACAGGCCGAGTGGGATGGTTCAGGATTTTATCCAGTCGCTCCAGATCAGACAGGATCAGGTCCGCCCTTTTATACGGGGCAAAACGGCGCGCGAAACCGATCATCAGGGCCGTGGGGTTGATCTTGGAATAGAGCTCCTCCCGCCAGGTTTTGGAGTATCCATACCGCGACCAGTGCCGGGAGATGTGATTCCGGATGTAATCGATCATTCTCTGCTTGAGTTCGTAACGGGTGCGCCACAGCATGGCATCGGGAATATCCCAGACTTTTTTCCAGGTTTCCGGGTTGGTAATGGAATTTTGCCAACCCCTCCCGAAATAAAGGTCGAAAAGCTCCCACACCTTCGGTGCAATGTAGGAAGCCATGTGCACCCCGTTGGTCACCGTTCTGATGGGGATGTCCAGTTCGTGAAAGCCCTTCCAGACATCGCGCCACATGCGGCGTGCCACCCGGCCGTGAATCTGGCTGACCCCGTTACACATATGGCTCATTTTCAGGCCGAGAACCGTCATGAAGAACGGCTTGTCATCACCGGCTTCCTTCAATCCCATGTCATAGAACTGCGACCAGGATATTCCCGCCCACTTGACGAAACTGGAAAAATAATGCTCGATGAGATCCTTGTTGAATCGCTCATTTCCCGCTTCCACAGGTGTATGCGTGGTAAAGACGGTGTTGCTCCGAACCACCTCGCTGGCCTCATCAAAATTTAGGCCTTCCTCTGTCATCAGGAGCTGAATCAAACTGAAGACAAGAAACGCGGAATGGCCTTCATTGAGGTGATAGAGGCTGGGCTTGATGCCCAGCTTTCTGAGCAGCCGAATGCCTCCCGCCCCCAGGAGAAGCTCCTGCTCAATGCGCGTTCTCTGGTCTGCAGGATAGAGGCGCCCCGTTATGTTCCTGTCCTGGGGGGTGTTGCCGGGGACATCGGAGTTCAGCAGATAAAGAGACAGCCGGCCGACCTGCACCTCCCAGATATTCGCGTAGAGGGTCCGCCCCGGGAGCTCCAGGGAAATCTGCACTTCCTCTCCCTTCTCATCCTGAACAATCTGGAGGGGCATATTGGAGAAGTCGCTTTCCGGATATTCCGCGATCTGCACCCCGTCCTTATCGATAAACTGTTTGAAATACCCGCTGCGGTAAAGCAATCCAACACCCACCAGCGGGATGTTGAGGTCGCTGGCCGTTTTGATGTGATCCCCCGAAAGGACCCCCAATCCCCCCGAATAAATGGGCAGGCTTTCATGAAGTCCGTATTCCGTGGAAAAATAGGCAACGGGCGCAGACCACTTGATTTCCGGCGATTTTGAAAGACGCGGGCAGAGAGTTTTGTCCGTCATGTAACGGTCGAACTGCTTCATGACGGATTCGTAGAGGCCCATATAAACCGTGTTGTTTCTGGCTTCAATCAGCCTCTCTGCCGAGACGGTTTCCAGCATGCGGACGGGATTGTTCCCCATTTCCGTCCAAAGCTGGGGGTCCAGGGCGGCAAAGAGATCGAGGGCGCTTGGATTCCAGGCCCACCACAAATTATAGGCCAACTCCCTCAAACGGGAAATTTCTCGGGGCAGGTTCGCCACGGCCGTGAAACGGCGGAAATGAGGCTGAGTCGAAACCGTACCGGCGAAGCTGTGGCGAAAGGCGGTCCGGTAGTCGACCAGGGCAAGTTTTTCCGTGTGTTCCCGGGCAACGGCCTCCGCCTTATCATAGGCCGCCGTATAATACTTGAAGAATTCAACCCAATTGGCCCTTGACGCGATCGTCCAGGCACTCTCCCGCCGCTGCTGCATTTCAATTTCAGTCCAGGAAAGGAACTCCTTCAAGATGTTGGACAGATCATCGGTGATGGCGTGAGGCTCCCGACCTTTCCGCTTCAGGATCATGACGCCGCCATGCTCGGTAAAGGACGATTGCACCCAGAGGCCGAAACCCGCCTGATCCGTGGAAATCGTGGGAACGGCGTGGGCGGCGCTTTCCTGCGGCGTATATCCCCACGGTTCATAATAAGAGGGAAAGACACCAAGATCGCATCCGGCAAGGGCTTCGTAGTAGGTCAGATTGATCAGGCCATCGTGCCCGTTGAGATAGGCGGGAATAAAGATCATGTTGATCCTGTTCTGGGGAAGGTTCTTCAGGCCCAGGCGGTTGCTCGTTTCCAGGATCGGGTCTGAGGCTTCGTAATGCAATCGATGGGTGCAGATGGGAGGGGTGCCCGTCTCCACTTTCGCGTAGTCGCTCTGCAGTGCCGGAATCAAATCGGTATGGCCGCCAAGGATGAAAAAAAACACCAGCAGCGACTGTTCACCCTCCATTTCCTTTTCCAGGCGGCCGAGGGCTTCGAGGAAGATGTCGATCCCCTTGTTGTGAAATTCATACCTCCCCGAGATCGCCATGATCTTCGTATCACCGGGCAGATCCTTCTTCAGAAACCGGGAAGCGGCTTTGAGAAGCCTCATGCGGGACCGCAGGGCCGGTCTGCGGTCCTGGACCAGGTTCGGTATCTGCTCCATATCCAGTCCATTGGGTGTAATGATGTCCGGATATCGGCCGAGAAAATTTTTTGCCTCCAGGGCGGTAATTTCACTGACGGTCGTCAGGCATCCGGCTTCCCGCGCCGTGGCCACCTCCATGGAGTATTTAGCGGTAATATTATGGGTATTTGCTTCTCTCAGGGGAGAGATATGGTCCATGGAGGCATAGATGTCCATCCCCGAACCCGCCAGCGTCCTTCCCAGGATCGTTGCATGGGTTGTAAAGACGGTTCCGATTTCTGGAATGGCTTTTTTCAGGAAGAGGAGCCCCGCCCCGGTCATCCACTCATGAAACTGCGCGATCGCTGTCCCGCCCTGGGGTCGGACCACGAGATTGTAGATCGTTTCGATGACCTCTCCGCAGGCATGGCTGAACATGACAGGTTCCGTATAGTCCCAGCCGCCGGCAATGGAATCCACCCCGTAATCTTCCCACATCCGGTAAAGCAGTTGATCCTTATTGTATTTCAGTCCGAAATTGACCAGGATGACCTTGGGCTCCCCGGGAATTCTCCAGCGCCCGAAACGACAGGGAAGGTCCTTGATGGCCGCCCCTTCCCGTATCCTGTTCCAGCATTCTTCGTCGGTTTCCTCAAAATCAAGGTTGGTTTTCAGGTCCGGCCCGAGAAGATAATAATTTTCGCCGAAAACCTTCAGGGCTTCCCGGATTTTGCTGCTGATCACCGTATAGATTCCACCGACCTTGTTGCATATCTCCCAGCTGCACTCAAAGAGATATCTGTTTTGATGTTCATCCATTTTTTAACTCCTTTGATCTGTAAGGCATCCGGGACATATCTCCAAAGCGCTGTTCCAGGCTGATCTTCCGGAAAACACGGAAGGGGGCATTTTTTTTCACCTTCGATCCACTTTCAAGGACAGGATCACATCCATTCCATGACCGTCTCGAAGCACCCAAAACCCGTTTCCTCCCGCCATTTCCGAAATTCTGCCTTAGCAGAATCCATACCGGGGCTTTCAGCGGACAGACCCTGAAGAAAGGGACGGTTCCATATCAGGGAGCTGAAACGTTCCAGGGATTCCATCTTCATTCGCTGGAGTTTGAAAATCGAAGAATGGACAACCTTTCGGTCCAGAAATTGGCGGATGCGGGAGCCTAGAAATGCGCCGGCAGATAGATCGTAAAGGTCGTTCCCACTCCCACTTTGGATGACAGGGACATATATCCGTCATGCTTCTTGATGATGGAATAGCAAATGGCCAATCCAAGCCCCGTCCCCTTGACGTTTTCCGCAGGTTTTGTCGTAAAGTAAGGGTCAAAAACTTTGCGCTGGTATTCCTGGGGAATGCCCACCCCATGGTCATGGAAGGAGATCCGGATATAGGGCCCCTCTTTCAGGGAAGGCACTTCCTCGGCCGCAACAGTCGCATTTTCGGCACGGATGAGGATAAAGCCCCCTTCCGGCATGGCCTCCTGGGCATTCATGATCAGCTGGCGAATGACTTTCTGCACTTGTCCCACATCAATCTCGAGAGGCCACAGGGAATCGGGAAATTCGAATTCGCAGCGGACGTTTGAACCGCTGAGGAAGAGGGCCACCGTATCCCGAAGAAAGGGGGCTGCCATGACTTTTTTCCGCAGGGGCCCCCCGGCCTGGGCAAAAGTGGTCAATCGATTCGTCAGTTCCTTGCCCTGGAGGCATATTTTTTCCGCTTGAATCATTTTTTCGTAAGCCGGGTCATCAGAGGCAAGATGGAGCTTCGCAAGGGACACGTTGCCCAGGATGGCAGCGAGCAAATTATTGAAATCATGGGCTATTCCACCAGTCAGAATGCCCACGGACTCAAGCTGCCTCGCCTTGACCATCTCTTCCTCCATGTGCTTACGATCCGTTATATCATGGATCAGAAAGTACAGGAGCTGCTCCCCCAAAATCTCAACCGGGCCGATATAGGCTTCGACATCCCTGACCTCACCGTTTGAAAGGCGGTTCAGAAAATAGAAATGCCCGCATTCCCGCTTTCTCGCCCTTTCCATATCCCGTAAAAGATGCTCTCGAGACAGGATGCAGACGTCATCGATCGTTTTCGATTTCAGAACATCTTTGCTGTAGCCGTAGAACTGGCAAGCCGCCGAATTGGCATCCACAATCCGCCCTGTATTGGGATTGATGAGCAGCATGGACCCGGCATTGTCTTCAAAAAGACAGCGGTAACGGGCCTCACGCTCCAAGAGTTCCTCCTCATCCCGCATGCGATCTTCAATACCCCGGACAATCACCTCGATGAGCTTTCGATGCTTCTGGCTAAAAGAACTGGCGGCCGCTTCAACGGGAAAGACGGTTCCATTCTTCTTTTTATGGAGCCATTTCCGGATATTCATTTCCGACGATTTCAGCAGAAGAGCCGCTTTGTCTGCCTCGGCGGAAATATCCAGGATGCCGAGTCCCGTCATCTCCCCGGAGCTGTATCCATAAAGGTCAAGAGCGGCCGCATTGGCGTCGAGAATGGATCCCGTTTTTCTCTCAAAAAGCAAGATGGGATTGGCTGCGTATTCGAAGGTCCGCCGATAGCGCTGTTCATTCTCCTTCAAGGTCAGCATCTGCCGTGAGGCGGTATGATTCCGGCAGAGCCCGACCAGGGCGATCAATTGGCCGTTCGCATCAAAAAGGCCCTTGTTGGACTGCTCGATGAATCGTTCCCTTCCCTTCTGATCAATGATCTTGTATTCGTAACTGCGGGCGACGTTCCCCTCGAGCAAAGCCTCCCAATTTTCCTTGCAGTAGTCGAAATAGTCGGGGTGAATGATATCCCTGAGAAAAAGGGGCTTCCGGTAAAAATGTTCTGCCGGATAGCCGAACACATCGGTAATGTTGGGGCTGACGTATTCGTAGACGCCCCCGGGAATTCTGAGCAGAAGAATCGCATCATTGAGGTTTTCGAGAAGGAGGCGGTACCTTTCCGGCCCTTGAAGAATATCCGCACGAACGTCTTCCCCGGCGGAACTTACAGGTTGTGATGCCTGCTTCTTCATAAATTCCAGTTCGGCCAAGAACTGTTCTCTTGTCATGGATTTTCTCGCCACTATTTCGAGTCTCCCTGAAGCTCCACGGGGCAAAAGGCCCGGAGGTACGGAAATCGTTTCTTCGCCCGGCGGCATGATTCCCCCGTCAGGACAACGTCTCTCCCCGCCTGGTCCAAAGAGATCGTTATGTACACGGCAGCGTCATGGTTCCCTGACGGCCTGAGCGGCTTGTTTACGTACCACGGCATACCGGTCTTTGCCAGAGCGGCGGCATCCGCTTGCAGTGCTTTTTTGCAGGGACCATTCCGGTCAGGCCGCATTATGAAGGCGAAGGTACAGCTGAATCAATCCTGCCGTACTCCAGGCCTGGGCAATGCAACCCCCTGGCCTGTGGGGCGGATTGCCGTCGAAAACCTCGGAGACGCATCCGAGTCCGGCTTCACCGATATGCCGTTCCATAAAGTTGCGGATGAGGCTCAATAAATATTCCTTTGTTTCGGCCGGATTTTCGGCGATGCGAAGGCAGGCCTCCCCGTAATGGGCCAGAAGCCAGGGCCATACCGTTCCCTGGTGATAGGCTCGATCACGGGTCGGCTGATCCCCCTCATAAATCCCCTGATAGTTCCAATCCTCAGCGCTGAGCGTTCTGAGCCCGACGGGGGTCAGGAGGTGATTTCGAGTACAGGAAACAATTCCCTTCCATTGATAGGGTTCCAGGGGTGAAAAGGGCAGGGAAACAGCCAATATCTGATTGGGGCGTATCGTCCGGTCCAGAACCCCGTCACAATAAACATCGCCCAGATAGCCCTCCTCCTCAATCCAGAAGGTTTCTTTGAAGGCCTTGCGCAATCTCGCCAGCAGATCCTCCGGAAACAGCGGCGGTTCCTCGAACCGCTGCGCCAGTTCGGCGTAAAAGGACAAGGCGTTGTACCAGAGGGCATTGATTTCCACAGGAATTCCATGCCTGGGCGTCACAGGACGCCCATGGACAATGGCATCCATCCAGGTCAGGGCATGCCAGCCATCGCCTGCGTAAAGAAGGCCCCGGTTGTCCATCCCGATGTTGAAGGATGTCCCTGCCATGTACGTTGAAATGATCCTTTTCATGGCCGGCCACATGTTTTCTTCGACGGCTTCCATGTCTCCCGTGTATTTCAGCATCTGCTGAACCGCCCAGAAGTACCACAGGGCCGTGTCCACCGTATTGTAGGCGTGTTCACCTCCACCTTCGGCAAAGTAGTTGGGCAGCAGGCCGTCCTTTTCACTGGAAGCGATCGCATTGAGGATCTCGATCCCCTCCCGGGATCGTCCGGAGCAGAAGGTCAGCCCCGGAAGGGAGATCAGCGTGTCCCGCCCCCAGTCCTGGAACCAGTGGTAACCGGCGATAACGCCGGGACGGCCCGAGGGCGTGCGGATCAGAAACTGCTGCCCGGCAAAGAGCAGGCGGCTCAAATGGTTTTTGTCTTCCTCGCTGTCAAGTTGCCCCCCGAAAGCGTCACAGGATTCGACAAGGTGGAGGCGCCTTTCCTCTTCAACCGTCCAGATTTTTTTCAGCTGCCCTTTCAGCGGTGCTGTCGCTGCCGTCACGATGACCACGCTGCCCGTTTTCACCGGAACTTCCATGATGCCCGGGCAGAAAAGATCCTCCCGCCAGTCATAACCGCGCCGTTCTTCAACGGGATACTCGAAATTCCGGTACCAAACCGGGCTAGGAGAAAAGGAGCTTTTAGCGTTGCTCTGGAAATAAAGCGATGGAAGATCCCGGTACGGCTTCATGATGAAACCGTTTTTTGCTTCCCGGGCCTCCATGGACAATTCGGAATTCTCCTTCGTGAGGGCGTGATGGTTTCGGAAGGCGACAAAGGGCTTCAATCTCAGGACGGCCTTCGGCGGGCATGCATCCACATCATACCGGATCAGGACACGGTTTTCCCCGGAAACCATCAGAATGCTTTTCCGGATCTGAAGGTGTTCAGTGGCATAGATAAATCTGGGATAATCATCCCAGATATAAGCCTTCATGGGAAATTCCGGAGGGAAAAACACTCCCGGATACTGATGGCAGGACAGGAAGATTTCCTCGGTCCCGGCCGAAAGGGAGTCCTCCACTTTTGAAAGAAGAACGTGACGCCCTGGAGGAGAATTCAGGTTCGCAACCAAAAGACCGTGATATTTCCGGGTATGGCAATTCAGAAGCGTGCTGGAAGCGTAACCGCCCAGCCCGTTGGTTTCGAGCCATTCCAGTTCCAGGGCCGCTTCCCGGCTGCCCGGAACCTCTTGATCCCATTTCATCTGCATCATCGCTGCACCTCCCCTCTGCGTTTGATCAAACCGTCACTCCGCCTTACGGCATGTTAAAGACCTCCACCCCCGCGGGCACACTGAAGTTGAACAAGCGGTCTGAAAGTCCCGTGTTCGTCCGGATATTTCCGAATCGAATCCGGGTGGCGTTGCCGTACGGATCGGTAAAACTGCCCTCCAGAATCTGATAACTCTTTCTGTCCACAACCAGGTTGAGCTGATCCGTCCCCAGGCCCGGGGCTTTCGGAACCAGTTTCAATCGATAGTTCCCCTCCTGATCGACGGCGCCCGACTCGGCAAAGCTGACGCGAAAATCTTCACGGAGCTTCCCCATGCCGGAAAGAAAACGAACGGCCATTTTCGATTTGTAGATCGCATCGGCATTCTGAACATAAACAACGGAGTCCCCGGGCATATAGAGCCAGGCCTTCTGAGGATTGACAATCAGTTTCTTGATCCCGGGTTTCTGATAATCCCAGTACATCCGCCGAGGATTCTTCAGATAAAGAATTCCTTCCTCACGATCCGTTTTTCCTACGGATTTCAGGCTCACTTCCTGGACAAAGGAAGCCTTCAGATCACGGGTCCGCTCGTAAGCCGCCTGCATCCGGCTGATGACGGCCGGAAGCGATGGGGCATCCGCTGCCTGCAGACAGCTTCCCTGCCCAGGCAGGATAGCCGGGAAAAGCAGGAACGCGATGGCCAGAACCCAGTACGGCAACAGGTTTTTCGTTCTTCCCAAAAGATTCATTTTCATAGAAAATCCAACTTTATTTTTGATTTAATGTTGATAGGAGGGGCTGTCGCAATTTTTCAAGAATTTCGGCATAAAAGAGCTATCTACTTAATATTGCTCATTATATTATTGCCTAATTCTTATGCAAGTCGGTCTATATTCGTAACAATTATAGACTTACCCAACGTATCAACAGTTTTATCCACAGGCTTTTCCACAGGATTGTGGATGAGATCCCCGGGCATCTTCTAACCGGCGATTTTAATCCTCCAACCGAATGGATCCTCTTTTTCTCCACACTGAATCCCTATAATTTCTTCATAAAGCTGCCGGGTCAGTGCCCCCGTTTTCCCGTCATTAACAAGGTATTCCTTTCCCTGATAAAAAAACTGGCCGACGGGAGACACGACGGCAGCCGTGCCGGATGCAAAGATTTCCCTGAGCATTCCGGTCTCGACGGCCCGGAGGATTTCATCCATAGAAATCCTCCTTTCCGAGACCGTCCGGCCCATGCGCCGGGCAATCTGGATGACGGAATCCCGGGTCACTCCGGCCAGGATGGTCCCCTCCAGAGGGGGCGTGACCAGTTCATCGCCTATGAGGAAAAAGATATTGCTGGTTCCCACCTCTTCGACATATTTCTTCTCGATGGCATCCAGCCATAAGACCTGAGTATAGCCGATTTTGATGGCGATCTGGCTTGCATAAAGACTGGCGGCATAATTGCCCGCATTCTTGCAGTTTCCCGTCCCTCCACGCACCGAACGGACATATTCCTCGCTGACATAGATTTTCGTCGGATTGAAGCCTTCCTGATAATAGGCCCCCACCGGTCCGACAATGATGAAAAAGAGGTACCGGTCCGATGGATGAACCCCAAGGGCCGCCTCCGTGGCGATCATGGTCGGCCGGATATACAGGGACGTTCCCCGTCCGTTGGGGATCCAGTCCTTTTCAAGAAGAACCAGCTTCACAACAGCCTCCTGGAACAGATCCGGGTCCACTCCGGGCATGCACAGCCGTTCTGCCGACCTGTTCATGCGCCGGATGTTCTCCTGCGGGCGGAACAGGTAGATTTCTCCGTCCCGGCCGCGATAGGCCTTCATCCCTTCAAAGATTTCCTGGCCGTAATGAAGACACATGGCCGTCGGATCCAGGCAGAGAGGCCGGTAGGGACCGATCTCCGCATTTTCCCAACCCCCCTTTGAAGTATATGTCATCGTGAACATATGATCCGTAAAAAATTTACCGAATCCCAATCTCGCTTCATCAGCCGGTTTCTCTTTTCTGGTTTCCGGCGGGGCCGGATTCACTCTAATCTCCATACCCATTGTCTCCTTAATGAATTCCGTTTTCTTTCCAAGTCAAGCGATTCGGAATAATAGAATGTTCATTTTTTTTTATCAAACGGTATTTCCTTTCGTTCCATATCGGCTATATCCGGTAGGAATCAAGGCTCCGGTACTGAATCGCCTCTGCAACATGGCGGGTCGCGATCGCGTCGCACTCTTCAAGATCGGCAATCGTGCGGGAAACCTTCAGAATCCGGGTAAAGGCCCTGGCGCTGAGGCCAAGACGCTCCATGGCCATTTCCAGAAGCCGGTGGGAGTCCTCGTCAAGGGCGCAGAAATCGTGGATCTTCCGATCGGGCAACCGGGCGTTGCAAGGCGTTCCACTCCCGGCCATCCGCTCCTGCTGCCTTTTCCTCGCCCGCAGAACCCGCTCCGCTATGACTTTCGACGACTCGCCGTTGTATGGTCCTGTGAGCTCCCGGTATTTCACCGAAGACACCAGGACGTGAATATCGATCCGATCCAGTAGAGGACCCGACAACCGGGCCTGATACTGGCGTATCTGCCTCGGAGAACAACGGCATGTGCGGCCGGGGTCGCCGTGATATCCGCAGGGGCAGGGATTCATCGCCGCAACCAGCATAAACCTTGCGGGAAAGGAAGCGGTCATCGATGCCCGGGTGACGGTCACGGAACCGTTTTCCAAGGGTTGCCTCAGGGCCTCCAGGGCGTTTTTGCGGAACTCCGGAAGCTCGTCAAGAAACAACACCCCGTGGTGAGCAAGGCTGATTTCCCCCGGCCGCGGATTCTGCCCTCCTCCGACCAGCCCGGCATCGGAAATCGTATGATGAGGTGCCCGGAAAGGGCGGGAGCCGATCAGCACTTCGTCCCTGTCGAGAAGTCCCGCGACAGAATAAATCTTCGTTATTTCCACCGCCTCTTCGAAGGTCAGTGGGGGAAGGATGGATGGAAGGCGCTCGGCCAGCATCGTTTTTCCGGACCCCGGCGAACCGATCATCAGGAGATTGTGACCGCCTGCTGCGGCTATTTCCATCGCCCGCTTCGCCTGATCCTGCCCTCGGATTTCACGAAAATCCCCTCCGGCCCGGGGCGACCTTTCCCAGAGACGTTCGCTGCCGGATGAGACGGGATGTATATCGCCGACCCCATTGAAGTAATCGACAATCTCAGGGAGGGTTTTAATGGCGATGACCTCAATTCCCTGGACCATGGCCGCTTCGGAGGCATTCTCCTCCGGAACGACCAGACCGCGGAAATTCAGATTCCTGGCCAGTTGCGCCGCAGACAGAACCCCGTTGACCCCTTTGACCGTTCCATCCAGGGACAGCTCGCCCATCAGCATGTAGTCCCTGGCGCCGTCTCCGGGGATGACCCCTTCCGCAGACAGGACAGCCAGGGCGATGGGAAGGTCGAACCCGGTCCCTTCCTTTCGAATATCCGCGGGGGCAAGATTGACCGTCACATGGTTTCGGGGAAAGCTGTAGCCGGAATTCCGGATGGCCGCCCGGATGCGATCCTTGCTTTCTTTCACAGCGGCATCGGGCAATCCAACCGTGGAGAACTGGGGCAGACCGCGGGCAACGTCCACCTCAACCACCACCGGGTAGGAATCGATTCCTACCAGTGTGGCGCTGCTTACCTTGACCATCATGGTTTTTCTTCTCCGCAGATGATACCGTCGCACCCATGAGTTCGGACGACAGCCCCGTCTGCGAGCGCATCATGCTTCATAATGGTTTTTCCTTAGAGATTTTCCTCTAATCCTGCTGGTAATAAGCGCCTAAAACTTACCGAACAAGAAGAGTTCTGGCAAGTTAATTCTAACTTCATGCCAGAAATTTGCCGTCTTGACGAATAAAATAGCCTGTGTTAGAGTCCATCCCAGCTTGACGGATTCAATACGTACAACATTGATATAATTAAGTATTTTATAAACGAAAGATTCAAACCGGATGATGAACAGCAAAGAAAAGGCCGGGCTTTCCCACCTTGACGATCAGGGTCAGGCCAAAATGGTGGATGTAACCGCCAAGGTTGAAACAACCCGTGAGGCGGTGGCCTGTGGCCTCGTCAGGATGCAGCCCTCAACCGTGAGGCTTATTCTGGAGGGTGGATTCCCGAAGGGGGATGTGTTCAGTGTGGCCAGAGTAGCAGGGATCATGGCCGCCAAGAAGACCTGGGAATTGATTCCACTATGCCACCCGCTGATGCTGACCGGCATTGACGTTTCCTTCAGCAGCACCCCGGAGCGCGGAGAAATCGCCCTCGAGGCACGCGTTAAAACCGTCGGCAAGACGGGAGTGGAAATGGAAGCCCTGACCGCCGTCAGTGTCGCAGCCCTGACCATCTACGACATGTGCAAAGCCGTTGACCGGGAAATGGTGATTTCGGAAATCTTCCTGCAGTCCAAGCAGGGCGGCAGGAGTGGAACCTTCATTCGGTCCGGCGTCTTGCCGCCTTCCGCATCCGGATCATGAGGGATTGTCATTTCGACCTTTTCAGCGGCCCACCCCTGCCTTCAGGAAATGGACAGTCTCTCAAGGTGATCCTTTCATGGAAAACAAGGTTTACGCAATAAGGAAGCTTCTGGCTGTTTCTTTCGGCGTGGATGTTCTGTTGTTATGCGTGCTTTTCGCTCTTTCTTTCCTTGTCGGGGGATCATCCCTGGAAAGAATGATTCTGGCCGTCTTTTTAATACCCTCCCTCTATGTCTTCTGCGAACTTTACTCACGGAAGATCATTCTGCATAGCCAGGGCATCCGGCTGGAAAAATTTCTGCGCAGCAAGGAACTGAAGTGGTCTGACATCACCAATGTCGGGATTCTGGCCCTCCGCTCGCGGACGTATCTCCTGTTGACCACGGTGAAGGGCTTTGTGAGCATTTCCAATACCTATGAGAATTTTACGGATCTTCTTCAGGATATTTCCGGCCATGTCGATCCGGATAAGGTGGAAGAGGAGGTTCGCAGGCAGATGAGCGATCCACAGGTTCACCGCTTCGAAAATCTCAAGATCTGGATTGCCGCATTGGTTCTACTGATTCTCATCCTTTTCAGATTGTTTCATTGATCCTTTTGTTCCTGTCAGCTTCAGAAAGGAGTGAATTTTTCCCATGAATTGTGCTGATCACCATCATCTTGCTGCAGAAGCGGATCAAGAAGTTCCTTCCTCGCCTACCTGCGTCTTTGAGAAAATCCTGCAGAAACAGTTTGAAGATATGGCAACGGTCCTTGAGTCCAGGGACTCCGGTCGAAGCACACTTTACGAGGACATCATGGCCATGGTTGAACGCAGCCTGTTCCGGATTGCCCTGCAACGCAATCATCATGTTAAAAGCGCCGCATCGGCATATCTGGGCATTAACCGGAACACCTTTCAAAAGAAAATGATCAAGCTGGGCCTGGACTCTTCAAAGCCCTGAAATCGGGATATCCGGCCGGCAACAAGACGGAGAGCCTGTCGGAAAAAGTCAGGAGCGTCCCTGCTGAACGAACAGCAGCTATCCCGGGGGCATTCCGGCTCTGGAACCGCAAACAACCACAGAGAGATCGGCCTGGCCTCCGGAAAATCGTTGCTATCCAGGCAGGCAGCCCTGAAGCATCTTCCCACCTGCAGACATGAACAAAGAATAAGAGGCCCCATGATCATTTTCAGGACATTGAACCACTGGATCGGCAGATTTCGTTCGTTTTCCCGGAGCACACGGATAGGCATCGGATGTTCACCCGAAAGGGTCTCCGGACCGGCCCTTATTTTCTTTCCCTTCGACCCCGCTGTGCTTTGCTGCGGCCTGGCCGGAATCCTCATGATCAAGGGGGCCTCCGAACCGTCCGAGACTGTTGAAACGGCACTTCGGCACATTGAAGAGGGGATTCCCTTCGTGAAACAAAAGAACATCGTGGGGATTCTTTCCGGAGCGACCCCGGTGGATTCATACCTCAGCGGAGTATCCCTTCTGGAAGGGCTGTCCAATTCCCTGCAGGAGCTCAAGCGTGAAGCGGCCGTGGAGCATCTTTTCTTTTCCCGGCAAAAAGCGGCCGGGTTGCATGAACAGGTCTCTTCCCTCCGAAATTTTCTTTCCGCAGAGGAACACCAGTTGGAACATTCCGCAGGCTCCTTCAGGACACACGATCTGGAAATCATCAACGGCCGCCTGGGAGTTCTGAAAGACTTCATCTGGATACTGGAAAAGGACATCCTGGGGAACCTCGGACGGATCGCCGCTCTTTCGGGCGACGGGGTGTCGCGGGAAGCCTTTCATAAATACCGGAAGCTCAACGGCCTCCTGAATTGCCTCGACCGCCTGGAAGTCCGAGGACGTGACTCCGCAGGCATCCAGATCTCCTTCACCCTGGGCGACGAAGAGGCCTTTGACAGGGCCATGACCGATCTCCGGGAAAACTCCCTGTACAACGATTTTCTCCGCCGCAGCCAGCCGGGCGATCTGCTCAACGGATCGATCGGGATTTCTCTTGAGCAGGAAAAGAGCGGCCGGAAAAAAGCCACCGTTGCGTTTACCTACAAAACTTCGTCCATTATCGGGGAACTGGGCCGCAACGTCCGGGAGCTGAGGGAAGCCATCGCCGGAGATCCCCTGTTTGCCGTCTTTGCCCGTCTTCCCGCCGGTTTTGAAACGGCCTTTGCCCACACCCGCTGGGCTTCCGTGGGCTCCATCACCGATGACAACTGTCATCCCGTAAACAATTACACCCTGACGACCAATAAGACTCGCGGCGGCACGGAATGGCCAATCCAGGAGAAAACCTACCCCTCCTACGGAACAGGGAACTGGTTTATCTCGGTGGTCCTCAACGGCGACATAGACAATTACGCGGCTCTCCGCGCCGCCCTGGAGGCCGGACGGGAGGTCATCCCCCGTGAAGTCACCACCGACACCAAGATTATTCCCCTGCAGATCGAGAAACACCTCCTGGAAGGCCACGATCTCCAGGAGGCCTTCCGCCGGGCCGTCTGTGATTTCGAAGGCTCTCACGCCATCGCCATGGTCAGCAATCTCGCCCCTGAAAAGGTGTTTCTGGCCCTGAAAGGCAGCGGCCAGACCATCTACGTCGGCCTCGCGCCGGATTCGTATATCTTTGCATCGGAATTGTACGGAATCGTGGAGGGTGCATCCCGGTTCGTAAAAATGGATGGAGAAAGGACCTCGGGAAATTCAGGCGGACAGGGTTCCGGACAGATTTTTGTCCTCGACCAGAGGGGCCAGGGGGCCCTTTCGGGAATTTCTGCCTTCTTTTACGACGGCACCCCCTTTCCCCTGACCGATCAAAACGTGCAGACGGCGGAAATCACCACCCGTGACATCGACAGGGGAATCTATCCCCACTATTTTCTGAAGGAAATTACCGAATCCGCTCTTTCCGTCAAGAAAACACTGCGGGGCAGGTACCGGATATCCGGGGGGAAGAACGGAGACAAGCAGGTCGTCTTCAACCTCGGTCCCGATGTCCTTCCGGCACGGTTGAAAGAGGCGTTACGGAATGGCACCATCCGACGCATCCTTGTGATCGGTCACGGCACGGCGGCCGTTGCCGGTTCCGCCGTTGCCGATGCCATGCAGCGGTATCTGCAGGGCGCGCCTCTGACCGTGGAGGCCAGGATCGCCTCGGAACTCAGCGGCTTCTGTCTCCAGGATGATCTCAACGACACCCTTGTGATCCCCATTACCCAGTCCGGAACAACCACCGACACCAACCGGGCGGTAGCCATGGCGGCAGAGCGCGGAGCCATGGTTCTCGCCATTGTCAACCGCCGTCAATCGGACATCACCTCGAAATGCCACGGGGTCTTCTACACCAGCGACGGCCGGGACATCGAGATGTCCGTGGCCTCCACCAAGGCGTTTTACTCCCAGATTGTCGCCGGTCATCTTTTGGCCCTGTGCTTCGCCCAACTGCTCCTTTCGCGCCGGGATTCCTTCATTGCCGATGAGTTGGCCGTTCTCGAGCAGGCGCCCGAGCTGATGGGGCAGGTCCTGCTTCAAAAGGAGAAGATCCGCCAGGCCGCCGAGCAGTTCGCCAAGCGCAAGCCCTACTGGGCTGTGGTGGGCAGCGGCCCCAACAAAGCCGCCGCCGATGAAATCCGCATCAAGCTCAGCGAGCTCTGCTATAAAACCATCTCCACCGACGTCGTGGAAAACAAAAAGCACATCGACCTGTCAGCGGAGCCTTTGATTGTCGTTTGCGCTGCCGGCAATCCGGAGGCGGTCATGGGAGACATCGCAAAGGATGTGGCCATCTTCAAGGCGCACAAGGCGGCGGTGGTGGTTTTCGCCGATTCCGGCGAGGGCCGCTTTGACGGCCTGGCGGATGCCGTCATTCCGATCCCGTGGGCCCGACTGCCCCTTCCCGTCATCCTCAACACCGTGGCCGGTCATCTTCTGGGCTACTACGCCGCCCTCAGCATCGATGAGGACGCCCAGTTCCTCAAGGAATACAGAAGCCGGCTCAACCGGATCATGGTGGAGCAGGACAAGCGCGGGGCCTCCGTTTATGACCGGATTGCCGACCGGGAATTCCGCCGGCTGATCCGTGATTTCTCAGCGCAGTTCCATCAGAGGCGGAACTCGGGCGACTTTTCCTTTACCAGCGTCAAAACCGTCTCGGATATCGCCCTCCTCCTGAAATATGTGGTGGGCAAGCTTCCCCTGGAGGACTACTGGAATGACTTCAAGAACGGCGGAGACCTCCTGTCTCCAATAGACCTCCTGGACATTTCCCTGGGGAAGGCCATTGATGAGCTGTCCCGCCCCATCGATGCCATCCGCCACCAAGCCAAGACGGTTACGGTGGGCACAAGTCGGAAGGAGGAGCCCCTTTCCGGAATCCTCTTCAATCTTCTCAAGGATCTCGGATTCTCCACCAAGGCGCTGGTCGGCAAGACGATTATGGACCTCAACCGGGTTCAGGCCGCCATTGCCGATATCCGGGGATATACCCTCTATGGCATCAATAGCCTTGATGCGGACGGCAATCCGGGGGATGAAGCGACGATTGCCATTCTCAAGCGGGGAGGCATTTCGCAGGGAATGACCTCCCGGACGGAATCTTCCAACCGGCTCATGGGCACGAAAAAAATCATCGCCCGAACCAGGAGGCTCTATATCGGTCAGGGAAAACTCGACGGAATGGCCATTTTGATTCTGCCCGTGCTGGGGGAGGAAAACGCCGTCCGAAATCTGCTGCTGGTGCATGTCGCCTTCAACGAGGCCCTGCCGCTGAAAAAGACGATCGACATTCTGGACGTCAAATACAACGACATCCGCAACCTTATCAATGAATACAACCTGCCCTGGGAGGATTCCTATCTGGAACGGATTCCCCTGGAAATCCTGCTTGGAGAACCGGCGGAAACCATTGTGGAAACGATCCGGAAGAACCTTGCGAACCGGGAAAAGGAGAAGGAACGAGCATGAGAACCAAATTTATCTTCATCACAGGCGGAGTCCTTTCATCCCTGGGGAAAGGTCTGGCGGCGGCATCCATCGGCGCTGTCCTGGAATGCCGGGGGCTGCGCGTGACGAACCAGAAGCTGGACCCTTACATTAACGTTGATCCCGGAACGATGAGCCCCTTCCAGCACGGCGAGGTTTTCGTCACCGATGACGGTGCCGAAACCGACCTGGATCTGGGCCATTATGAGCGCTTTACCTCCACACGAATGGGAAAAAGCAACAACCTGACGACCGGGCAGGTCTATTTCTCCGTCATATCAAAGGAGAGGCGCGGGGACTATCTCGGCAAGACCGTTCAGGTCATTCCCCACATCACCAACGAGATCAAGGATTACATCCGCCAGTCATCGCAGGGCTTTGATGTGGCCCTGGTGGAGATCGGAGGAACGGTCGGCGACATCGAAAGCCTCCCCTTCCTGGAAGCCATCCGCCAGTTCCGCAACGAAGTGGGGAGGCAGAACGCCATCTTCATTCACCTCACGTGGGTGCCCTTCATCAAAACCGCAGGGGAGGTAAAAACGAAACCCACTCAGCACAGTGTCAAGGCCCTCAGGGAAATCGGCATCCAGCCGGATATCCTCCTGTGTCGGACGGAGGAATTCCTGTCGGATGAAATCAAGGCCAAGATTGCCCTGTTCTGCAACGTGGAAGAGGCCGCCGTCTTCACGGCAAAGGATGTGAGCTGCATCTACGAAGTTCCCTTGATCTACCACCGGGAAGGCCTTGATCAGAAAATCGTCGACCTGCTCAACATCTGGACGGGCCAGCCCCATCTGGAAGCCTGGGAAAATGTGGTGAAGAAGATCACGTCGCCCTCCTACGAAGTCAACATCGCCATTGTAGGCAAATACGTGAATCTCACCGACTCCTATAAGAGCCTCAACGAAGCCCTGGTGCACGGGGGGATCGGCAATGACTGCCAGGTCAATCTGCGCTTCGTCGATTCTGAAAAGATTGAGATGAACGGCCTCAACCATCAGCTGGAAAACGTGGACGGCATCCTGGTGCCCGGCGGCTTCGGCAACCGGGGCATTGAAGGAATGATTCAGGTCATCCGTTATGCCCGCGAAAACAAGGTGCCTTTTTTCGGCATCTGCCTTGGGATGCAGATGGCCGTCGTGGAATATGCCCGGCATGTCTGTTCGCTGGACAAGGCCAACAGTTCGGAATTTGATGAGGATACCCCCCATCCCGTCATCGATCTGCTTCCGGAGCAGAAAACCGTCCAGGATATGGGGGCTTCCATGCGGTTGGGATCCTACCCCTGTGAACTTTCCACCGGTTCCCTGGCCTATGAAGCCTACGGCGAGCGGAACATCGGGGAACGCCACCGCCACCGCTACGAATTCAACGGGCATTACCAGGAACGGCTCGAGGCGTGCGGCCTGCAGATTACAGGCCGTTCACCGGACGGCAGACTCGTGGAGATTGTGGAAATCAAGGACCATCCCTGGTTCCTCGGCTGCCAGTTCCACCCGGAATTCAAGTCCCGGCCGACGGAGCCCCACCCTCTGTTCCAGCGGTTCATTGAAGCCGCCCTCAGCTACCGGGGCTCCCGAAGGACCTGACCCATGGGCAGATTTATACCCATGGGCAGATAGATGATCCGGCTTTCAGGTAAGGTCCTGAAGGACAATCTTTCGGGCTTTCAGCGCATCGTGATTTTTCAGAAGCTCTCCGCCTGCGACCCTGTCCAGGACGTAGATGAGGTTACCGCCGTTGTCGGCGTATTTCTGCCCATAGGAAATCGGCACATCGGGGGTCACTTCCCCGAGAAGGGACCGGGTCACCGACTCGACCTTCCGCTCTCCGTTCGCCAGAAGAACGACATGTTCAGCCTGGTAGACAAGCTCTGCCCCCATGGATACGGCGTAATTCGGACAGTCTTTTACCGAGGGGAAATGCCCGTCTGTCACTGAGTTATGAATGGTGTTTTCGTCAAGCTTGACCAGCATGACCGAACTCCCCTTGAAAGGGATACCCGATTCGTGGAAGGCGACATGCCCGCGCCCTCCGACACCGATGACCTGGAGGTCGATTCCTCCGGCCTTTCTGATTTTGCGCCGATATCCGTCCAGGATGTCCTTCCTGATCCACGCAAGATACTCCGACCGGGTTTTCTGCTTTATGGCGATGGACTTCCCTGCGCTCGTACCTTTGTATTCCCAATCCCCGGGATGGTTCTCAAGCTCCCGGATCAGCATTTTCTGATCAATCAGGGAACCGAAGGGCACACTTGTTTCCCTGAATTTTTTTTCCAGCAGGCCGAAAAACTCCTGAATCATAAAGTAGCAGTAGCTTTCCGGGTGGATTACCCGCTGCTGGATGTTTTCACCGGGCAGACCGACATACTCGTCAAGATTGAAGGTTCTGATTCGGCGGCTGTCAAACTCGCCGGCATTGGCCGCCCGGGCCAGATGTTTATACATTCCGGTCGGCGAGTTCCCGGTGGCTAGCCCCAGAACAATCTCCTCTTTTTTCTCCGACACATCGAGGATTTTCTTCTTTACCAGATCCGCCGCAACCTGGCTCATGTGTTCGAAGTCGTTCGTTATGAAAACCTCAATAGGCATACCTTTTCTCCTCGAATTGAATTGTTGGCGGAGCCGCCCCTTTTCCCGTCTCAGCCGATGGACTTCTTGACAATGTCCGCAATCTCCTGGCAATACGTCTCCGTCACCGCCACGGAAGGCCCCTCAACCATGACCCGACACATATTCTGCGTTCCGGAATAGCGGACCAGAATGCGGCCCTCCTCGCCAAGTTCCTTCTCTATCCGGCCTATGACCTCCATGACCTGCGGCACGGTACTGATGTCAGGCTTGCTCTTCACATCCACATTGATCAGTTTCTGGGGATAAATGTCCATCAGCCCGGCAAGCTCAGACAGGGGTTTCCCGGTCCGGACCATGGCGGCAATCAGCTGCAGAGCTGTAAGGATACCGTCCCCTGTTGTGTGGTGCTCGAGGAATATCATGTGACCCGATTCCTCCCCGCCGATGATGCCGCCCAACTTCAGCATGTCCTCCAGGACATAACGGTCCCCCACCTGTGAGGCGTGGTGCTTGAAACCATATTTCTTGCATGCCACCCGCAACCCGAGATTGCTCATGACCGTGCTTACCAGGAGATCGTTTTTCAACTTGCCTTGCTCCTTGAGCACCTTGGCGCATATGAGAAGGATCTGGTCGCCTGTTATCTCCTGCCCCTTTTCATCGACGGCGATCAGGCGGTCTCCGTCGCCATCGAATGCAAGGCCTATGGCGGCGCCGCTTTCAACGACCTTTTTTCTCAGATCCTGCGTATGCTGTGATCCGCAATTTTCATTGATGTTGATCCCGTTCGGCTCGTCGTGGATGACCTGCAAATCCACCCCCAGCTCCCAGAAAGTCTCCTTGGCAACTTTGTAGGTTGCGCCGTTGGCGGTATCGAGGACGATCTTCATCCCCTCTATGGACAAGTCGCGGGGGAACGTGCTCTTCAGGAACACGATATAACGGCCGTGTACGTCCCACACGCGGAAGGCCTGCCCCATGTCCTTGACGGGCGGCACCAGGGTATGGAGAGCATTGCTCAGCATCAGGTTCTCAATGGCTTCTTCCTGCTCATCGGAAAGTTTGAACCCACTGCCGGAGAAAATCTTGATGCCGTTGTCCTGATATGGATTGTGCGAAGCGGAAATGACGATCCCCGCGTGGGCGCGCATGCTCTGGGCAATGAAAGCGATCCCCGGAGTGGGCAGAACGCCGAGCAGGTAGGGATTGCCACCCATTGAGGTGATCCCCGACTCGAGGGAACTCTCAAGCATGTATCCTGAAATTCGGGTGTCTTTCCCGATCACGATTCTTGGACGCGCATGCTCCTTTTTCAGGATATAGACAATCGCCTGCCCTATGGCAAAGGCGATTTCCGCATTCATGGGATACCGATTTGCTTCTCCCCGGACTCCATCAGTGCCAAACAGTTTCCCCATAACATTCCTCCCTTGAAATAATGGATTAAAATCAGTTGTCGAATAATCTGAGCGAGGGAACAATTTCCCCTGCCTTGGAACAGAGGGCATCGACAATCCCTTGAAGCCAACGCGTTCCCTGCCCGGAGATTTCCGCGGGAAGCCCCTGTATGGCGACAATATAATCGGCCTGCGCCCCGCCCCTTGCTCTATCAAAGGCGGAAAGGAACTCATCGCGGGTCTGTTCGTTCCCATGCTCCCCTGCACCCGCGGCAAACAGCGCTTCTATCTCATCAAACCGATCAGAAAATTCGTTTCGTCCAGCGGTTTCCGGGTTCGTTCCCTCATCCTGTTGAGAGGACATTTTTGCCTTTTCAGCAAGCACCTGGAGACGCTTGATCCGCTCTTTCTTCCCCAGCGCCAGCTTGTCGACCAGTCCGGAAAACATGAGCCCACCGAATTCCTGCCGATCAAGAAACGGCCTCCTGACATAAAGATACCACTGCTCAAGGGCCATGAGATTTGCGATATAGATGATGTTGTTCTCTACGACCCGGCGGATGCCGGGATAGGCCCTGGGCCGAAAATCCGTTCTCTTTCCCGCTTGCAATTTTTCGACAATCAGCTGATTGTCCTCGATAAAATCATTTCTCAACACCGAATTGGCGGCAACGACATTGCCGTATCCCAGTCGTGACGGTCCCACCGTGCCGCCCTGGCCGCCGAGGAAAATGGCGGGCTGATTGAGCATGACGCCCCGCGGAACGTCACCGAATAGGGAAGCCGTGGTCTTATCCCCATCCGGAGTAAAGTTGAAATGAATATAGGAACTGCCCACCTCGCTGTGATCCTTCCGGCTTGTTCCGCCGGCCATCAGGCAATCACAGAAGTTGATCAGGCTACCAAGCGTCACGAACGGGAAAAGGATCGTCTGTTTTATTCCGACACAGTGGGCGCCGTTGGCCTCCTCTTCAAGGATGCAGCCTTCACGCACCTGCGCCCCGGATCCCATGTTGGCCTTTTCCAGAAAGACGGACTTGGTAAAAAATCCCCCCTTCAGTTCGACGTCAGGTCCCAGCTGGCAACTATCGATCGTAACCGGAGCTTCATACCCGATCCGGCACCCGGCCGATATGACCGTCTCCTTGCCGTAAATTCTGCAACCTGGATAGATCCGGACACCCTTTCCAGAAATCTGATCTGCGGCCACCTCATCGCCCAGATCGATGGTCAGGGGATTGGGAATATCGACGCCCTTTTTGATCAACGCAACAACCTTGTCGTAGCATTTTGGCAAACTGTTCATAATCTCCTCCAAGTTGCGGAATAATATATGAATTTAATGAGATATCAAGGTTTTTTTTAAAAAATCTAGCGTGCGGAAACCCTGGAACAATTCTGCCTGTAAACAGGAAACAGGCCTCCGGACCAGGTGATGGGCATTCGGTGCGGGAAGCTCGGATCATTCAGCCGAAGAGGATGCGCAGCAAAGTTGATCGGTCCGTAAATTTTTCTCTTTTTTTTATTGACAGGCAGAAGTGATTTCCCTATATCCTCTACTTATAAAATCAGGTTTATATCCCTTACATCTTATCAATTCTTGAGCTCACCGTTCTTCACAGGGCTCTTCTTCATGAGGTGAGTTCTATCTCCAATGAAGACATCAGAAATCGGCCAATACGTTGACCAGCTTCTGGAGATGGTCATCAACGAAACGATCCCCAAGGGACCCCACAGAGGCTCCATCTTCGGTCTGGTCGACTCGGTTTATTCCCGTGAAGGCTGTGATAAACGGGTCGTGGTTTTCGGGGGCGGAACCGGCCTCTCCACGGTCGTCGGCGGGAACTCCCGGCTGGCCGAGTGGCCGGAAAATCCCTTCGTGGGATTGAAGCAGGAATTCTCCACCATGGATGTGGTGGTTTGCACGACGGATGACGGGGGCTCTACAGGGCTGCTCCTGAAGGAGTTGCCGATGATTGGAATCGGCGATTTTCGCAAGGTTCTCCTTTCCCTGATCCTGAGCGAAAACCTCCAGGAGACTTACGGCCTTGATGATGTCGCAACCGGACAGCTCGTCCGCGCCATTCATGCCGTGTTTAATTACCGGTTTCCGGAAGGATTCAGAAAGTTCCGATGTGTGGCCAACCCGTTGCTTCTGCTGCCTCAGGATCTGCGCAAAACCGTACCCAGGCCATTATCGAACCTGTTAATCTCCCTGGGAACCTACATTTCCCAGGGCGGAGACGGGCCGACCATTTCGCCGGGAGGTCATTGCCTGGGCAATCTGATGCTCACCTCCGCCATCTTCAAATCAGCCGGCCGGACGATCGATCACCCGCCCGGACTGGCTGCCATTACGGAAGGAATTGAGCTTCTTTCCCGCGCCATCGGAGTGCCTCCCGGAACGCTTCATCCTGCAACGGCAACCCCCGGGCAGCTGGTGTTGAGGTACAGCAACGGAGTTGCCGTCAGGGGGCAGGATAAATCGGCGATCACACGCCGCCACCTGCCGATCGACCGCGTATCCATCGAATGCTGTGATGCTCCTCTCGTCAGCCCGGCGGTCTGCAATGCGATTCGAGAGGCTGACATCATCCTTTTCGCGCCGGGCAGCCTCTACACAAGCATCATGCCGATCCTCCAGGTCCCAGCCATTGTTCAGGCGATTCGGGAGAACCGCAAGGCATTGAAGATCCTCGGCGCCAACTTCCTGGTGCAGGCGGGAGAGACGGATATATCCAGGCGCCGTTGGAATCGCGGTCTTTATGTGTCTGAGCTTGTGGAAGCGTACGGACATAATGTTGAAGGCGGCGCCGAGGGCCTCTTCGACGTCGTATTAAGCGCCAACCTGGAGCACATCTCGGGTGATGTGCTCCGCAACTATGCCCTGGAAGGGAAAAGCCCCATTTATCTTGACCGCAGCCGCGTCGAAAGCCTGGGGGTTCTCCCCCTGGAGGCAACGGTCTATTCCCCGGAGCGGCTCAAGAGGGCCGGTGTCATCCACCACGATCCCCAGAAATTTGCCCTTGCCGTGCGGACGCTTCTTGTCGCACATCAGCGGTTGGGGCTTAACCGCAAGCACGCCTCTTCGCGGACGATTCCGGCACGGTCGTCAAACAACACTGTTACAGGGGCCCCGCCTCTTTGTTGCTACTATCGGGAAGCAGACGCCGTGCTGGCGGAAAAGCGGTTTCATCCCCGGAGCCTCCGAGAAATCATGCGCGAAATCATCTGGGAAAACCGGGATATCCGAATCACGCACCTGAAATTTTTCCGTGCGGCGCAGATTATCCCCGCATCCCGATGGACACGGAGCAAGGAATGGGACAACGTCCTGGGATACTATGATCCCGAAGACGGCCTGTTGAAGATCCACGAGCAGGTCAGCGATGATCCGGAGCGTATCCGGGATAATCTTCTCATCGCCCTGGGTGAATCGCTGCTGGGGCAGTACGTGGAAGGCAGATGCTGGGTCAATCCGGAAAACGGAAACCAATGGGGCGCGCGGCGTTATGAGATCCGGCTGCGTCCCGTGGAGGAACGCCGATGCTTTCTCGATGATGGAGCGTTGCGAACCTATCTCAGGCTGGCCCGCATGATGCCGAAGCCCCATGATCCGAACACATTCGGGATCACGCTCAATGACCGGGAGGGATTTCTTCCTCCAGGCCTGCTTTTCGGGCTCCTGTATGCGTGGTATCTGAACAACGCGTACGGCGAAATCATGGAATATGAAATGTCGCTGCTCCGCTGGCCCCCCCAGAAACTCATCCCCTATCAGCTGGAAGAGCGCACCCGCAAACAGGCCCTTGTCCGGTTTTTCCGTAATGTCGTGTTCCAGCATCGGGACGAGTAACCCGGTTTTGATGAACGATAAGAAAAAAAAACGACTTCCAGACAGCAGGGACTGCCTGGAAGCCGAAAAAGAGGAGTAAAGCACTCCGAGGAATCTTACATAGGCGGCATCTTGAAAAAGCCTTTGTCCACTGCCAGCTGCATCAGTTTGCGGGCTTTTTCCTCTCCCATTTCATTCATCATCTGGAAGGGTCCTTTCGGCCACGCGAGGGAGGTCCGGATCCCAAGGTCCAGATCCTCAACGGATACGACCTTCTTGGCGATCAGATGCTTGGAGATGCAGAAAACCGAGCCAAGCAGAAGTTCACCCACCTCGCTGCGGGCCGCCTTATCCTCCAGAACGGGACCTTCCTCAAGGTTCCAATCCAGTTTTTCTTCAAAACTTTTCTTCAGGAAAGCCGGAACCGGCGGATATCCGATGTCCGTATTGCCGAGATACTCGACCATCGAAACCGCGGCATGATAGCATGTGCCCAGACCGGCGCCCTTCTGCACCCACATGATGCCGAATTTCAGGCCCAGGAACTCCTGCGAGATGCTTTCCAGCGTCGCGATGTTGTATTTATCACCGGCAAAATTATCAAGGACCATGTATGCGGCAATGAAAACAGGATTGACGGCAAATCCGGGGAAGTCCATGACCGTGATCGCCACCTTCTTGTTCCCCTTCGCAAAGGCCATGAGCGCTTCGTAGGTTTCATCACTGGTTGCCTTCTGACGGATCACCTCCACCAGACGGTTGACGTTCGCCGGGAAGAAATAGTGAAGACCGGCGGTCCTTGCCGGATTGTCCACCTTCTGCATGAGCGTTGCGATGGGGAAGGTCGAGGTGTTGCTCACAATGATGGTATCCTTCGGGACCACCTTGGAAATCTCTTCAAAGACCTGAATCTTCAGATCGATGTTTTCCACAACGGCCTCGATGATCAGATCGCACACGGCCAAATCTGCGAAATTGGAAGTCCCCGTGATCGTCCCGCAAATTTTGTCCGCCTCCTCCTGAGACATCTTTCCCGACTGCACCCTCTTGGCCATGGCTTTAGCCACGAACTTGTCATACATGGACTTGACCAGGTCGTCATTGAGTTCCTTGAAGACAACCCGATAACCGCTCATTGCGGCATTGAGCCCGATGGCAGCACCCATCACGCCGAAACCCACAACTCCCACTGTCTTGACTTCCTTCATTCTCCGCCTCCCTTTCAATTTCAAACGGCCGGCACAGGGCCGTGCAGAAATTCAGCTGAATATTTTTTAAAAACCTTTTCCCAACAGACTCCGGGCAATGACGATCCGCTGGATCTCATTTGTCCCCTCGTAAATCTGCTGAACTTTGGCATCCCGGAACATCCTTTCCACCGGATACTTCTTGGTGTAGCCATATTCCCCCAGAACCTGGATCGCGGCGCCGATCACCTCCATGGCCAGATCGGAGGCATAGGCCTTGGCGCAAGATGAATACCGGCTCTGGTTAGGATCGTGACGGTCATATTTATCCGCAGCCATATAGGTCAGGTAGCGCGCGGCCTCTGTTTTCATTTCCATGTCGGCCAGCTTCATCTGGATGCCCTGCTTTCGTCCGATCGGCTTGCCGCTCTGCAGATGCTCACGGGCGAACTGAACCGCACAGTCCAGGGCTCCCTGCGCCATACCGACAGCCTGCGCTGCAATGCTGGTTCTCGTTTTGTCCAGCACCTGCATCGCGATTTTAAAGCCGTCCCCCTCCTTGCCCAGCAGGTTTTTCACAGGAACCCGAAAGTCTTCGAGGAACAACTCCGTCGTTGTCGAACCCTTAATCCCTATTTTATGCTCCAGCTTGCTGACAATCCAGCCCGGCCCTTTCTCCGCCACCAGACAGGACACTTTCTTTTCCTTGGTAGCAGGATCGACAGTCTTTACGAACAGGGTCATGACATCCGCGATATCTCCATACGTTATGAACCTCTTGGATCCGGTTACCACATAGTCATCACCATCCCGTACGGCTGTGGTCTGAAGGCTGGCTACGTCCGAGCCGGCGTCGGGCTCGGTAAGCCCATAGGCCGCCAGCGTCTTCCCTCTAGCCAGGTCCGGCAGGAACTGCTGTTTCTGTTCTTCCGTTCCGGCAATGGTGATTGCCGCCGACCCAAGGCACTGTCCGCTCAGCATCATGGCCACACTGCAGCTGAATTTCGATATTTCCTCCACAGCGATCGCCATTGGAAGGGCCTTGCCACCAGTGCCTCCGTATTCCGAGGGAAAAGGAATCGCCAGGATCCTGTTTTCCGCGAAAGCTTCTTTGATATCCCAGGGATAACCACCGATTTCATCGAGTTCCCCAGCCCTTGGCGCCACCTTTTCCTGCACCAGCTTTTGCACGGATTCCTTAAGTGCTAATAGATCTTGATCAAGCTCGAAGTCCAAGTGCTCACCCCCCTTGACGGTTGACTGCTCAAAAAAATTAAAGCAGAGGATAAGCCGTTTATCCCCGGAAGATGTCCGGGGATAAACGGGTCTATTGTTTTCAGGCCTTTTCGAAGCAGAAAAAGACTCGCTGAATCACATTATCTTCACCTTTTTTGCCGTCAAAGGGCTGCGGATCCACCGGGAAGACCACCAGCTTCACCTCGTCCCCCACATTCAAGGCCCCCATCGGACAGTCCTTGATCCGGCTGAAAAGTGTCAGCACGCCGCCCAGATCAACCATCGCGTGAACCAGCGGGGTTTCAAAGCCGATCGGCACGCCCACCTCTTCATAGGTTACACTCAGAGCTGTACCCTTGGTGGGGAGATCGACCCATTCCAGGTTTTCCGATAAACACTCGGGGCAGATCACGCCGCGGGGGGGAAACGACAGAGTGCCGCAATCTTTGCACTTGGTGGTCGTCAGCCTCCCCTCTTTCAGATTGTCGAAAAAGGGGTAAATCCGGGTGAACTGCTTGCCCTGCAGAGGCCACATATCCATTGAAGCTGCATATTTACCTTCTGTGATACTCATTATTCCATATCCCTCCCGTAAATTAAGACTGTGTGTGCAGAGATCAAGCCGCTCAGATTATGGGTTAGACCGATCCTGGCCCCTTCCACCTGCTTCACAGCATCGCCCCTTAACTGGTGCATGATTTCAATACCCTGGCGGATGCCGGTTCCCCCGAAGGGATGGCCGCAGGAAAGCAGGCCTCCATCCGTATTGACGGGCACCTGGCCACCGAAGTCGGATTTTCCCTCCTGGACAAAGGGTCCGCCCTCGCCCTTCTTGCAGAAACCGAGTTCTTCCACTTCGACGATCTCGGAGATCGTAAAGCAGTCATGGGTCTGGGCGACATCGATATCCTTGGGGGTCACCCTGGCGTGCTTATAGGCCTGCTCGCCTACAATCCTCAAGGTATCCCACGTTGACCAGACGCCGTTGTTGAAATTGGCCGACATCTGGTGCTGGGTCCCCTGAGCACTCCCACGGATGTAAACAAGGGGCTTGTCGGTCAGGTCCTTGGCCTTTTCCTCGCAGGCCAGGATGATTGCCGCACCGCCGTCCGTCACCGGGCAGCAGTCCGTCAGTTTCAGCGGCCGGACGATCGTTCTCGAGCTCATCGCCTCTTCCAGAGTAATCGCTTTCTGCATCTGGCCCTTTTTGTTGTTCAAACCGTTGCGGCGATTCTTGACCGCAACCATGGCCAGCTGCTCTTCCGTCGTGCCGTAGAGTTTCATATGCTGCTGGGCGACTGTGGCAAAGGCCGGTGGCGGAAGCCCCATCCCATTCGTGCAGTCAAATTCATGGTCGCAGGTTCCCAACTCACTGAACGGAATTTCCCAGCGCTGGGGCATGTAAAGTTTTTCCACACCCACCACCATGACCACGTCCGCCTTGCCGCTCCGAATCATCGCATCGGCTACGATAATGCCGGTGCTTCCCGTTGCGCACAGAAGTTCGACCCGGCAACAGAGGTTGACGGGTTTGATGCCCAGACATTCTGCTGCCTGCGGCGCCAGGTGGGTCTGAAAGGAGCAGCGCTCCGTATGGCATGCGCCCACGATAAACCCATCGATATCCTTATTTTTAATGATAGGATTATCTTCGAAACAAGCCTTGCCGGCCTCCTGGATCATGTCCCTTTGAGTGGCCTGACGCACTCCCCACAAATTCTGGCCACCAGCAATCACGCAAACATTTCTCATATAAAAACCCCTCCAATCTCGTTGAACTTAGATTCACCTCAACTCAGAATTCACCACGCCCCCGAAAGGACGCCCTTCGGATGACGGCACCTCGATCCCGGCACCCCTGTCTATGTAAATTTCGGTTTGCGCTTTTCCACAAAGGCGCTGAACCCTTCCCGGCGATCATCGCCGGTAAATACCAGAATAAAATTTTTCGTCTCGAAATCCAGGGCTTCTCCCAGGTTCATGTTCAAGCCCTGATTCACCGAATTTTTAATGATGGACAGTGCAAGAGATGATTTGCCTGCCAGCTTTTTCGCCAGGGCTTTTGCCTCATTCATCAGTTCGGACAGGGGAACGACCTTGTTGACCAGACCGCATTGACAGGCGGCATTGGCATCGATGATATCGCCCAGCATGAGCATCTCTTTCGCCTTGGCAGCACCCAGAAGGCGCGGAAGACGTTGTGTGCCACCGCCGCCGGGGATAATGCCCAGGTTGATTTCCGGAAGCGCAAACTTGGCTGTATCCGCCGCAATTCGGAAATCGCAGGTCAAGGTCAGCTCACAGCCGCCGCCGAAGGCCAGCCCGTTGATCGCGGCAATCGTCGGTTTGCCTATATTTTCAAGGGCGCGAAATGCGGATCCGGATACCTGGCAAAATTTATACATTGCTACCGGAGTAAGATCCTTCATCTCATTGATATCTGCGCCTGCCACAAAAGCCTTGTCGCCGGAACCGGTAATGATGACCACCCGGACAGCCGGGTCCGCTTCCAGTTCAGCCGCGACCTGACCGAGCTCAGCAAACATTTTGCTGTTTAGCGGGTTTACCGGCGGCCGGTTCAAGGTAACCGTCGCGATCCCTTCCTCAACTATAAGATTGATCGTTTCATACATGGCTTTTAAGTTTTACCCCCCCCTCTTTAGTTTTTAATCCATTAACGGTGAGAAAGCTTTTACAAGCTGCCAGAAATACCTGCGACGAAGCCTCCTTCCCAATTAATGATTATGTTTCAGTTAATAGGGGATATCGCAAAAAATATGCCCTTGGTATTTTCCGTAAAACCCTTACAGGCAGCGCTAAGAGCCTCCTCTTTCCTCAAAGGATTTCAACCATGTTTAATTCATTGTTGACTCGAAAGAATGAACATTCTAAAAATTGTATCATTTCAAGTGTTTATCATATTATACAAAATAAGTCATATTTAACTCAGACAAACCGGCTATGATTCATCCGGCCTTCTGAGTTTTCAAATCACGGAATATTTTGGGGAATAATTATTCAAGTCAATATACTTCGGCTGAAAAAGAAGGGGGGAAAACAGATTTCAATAAGGGCAGGCAGAGGAAGATCCACCATACGCCTACCCGCAAATATCTGAAATGTATAATCTTACGCTTCATGATTCAAAAAGCGCCTGCCGCTGCGGTTCCTATAAGGAAAAAATGAAGCATCGCACCATAAAAGAATCAGTTTAGACAGAGCCGCATCAGCAATGATTCACCTTATGTTTTTTAGCCAGACGCACTACGGTGCTTTGACTTACTCCCAGTACTTTAGCCGCCTTGTAAGTGCTCTTTTGAGACTGTATGGCCTTGCTTACCATATAACGCTCCAGTTCCTCAACGGCCTCAGTCAAATTCATCTGGTGCATTCGATAAAAATTGTTGTCCATCTGGGTCCGGTATCGATGGGGCAGATGCTCCAGGCCAATCTGCTGAACATCGGTCGTGACCACAAGCCTTTCGATCAAATTGATCAACTCCCGGACATTCCCCGGCCATTCGTATTTCAGCAGACACTCCACCACTTCATCCGACAGGCTTTTTTTCAAGTCGTATTTCCTGTTATAGGTGTCGAGGAAATGGAAAAGGAGGGGAGCGATATCATCCTTTCGTTCACGCAGCGATGGGATTCTAAGGGGGATTACGTTGATTCGATAATAAAGGTCCTCGCGAAAAGATTTTTCCTTTATCATTGTTTCCAGGTCTCTGTTCGTCGCCGCCACCACCCGTACATCAATCTTGATCGTTTTCACGCCGCCAAGCCTGGTAATCTCATGCTCCTGCAGGACGCGCAAGAGTTTGACCTGCAAGCCCAGAGGAAGATCTCCTATTTCATCAAGAAAAATGGTTCCCTTGTGAGCCAGCTCAAAAAAACCGGGCTTTCCGCATCGACTCGCCCCCGTAAACGCACCGGGCTCATAGCCGAAAAACTCACTCTCTATCAACTCTTTTGGAATGGCGCCACAGTTCACCTTGATCAGGGGGCCTTTCTTTCTTTTGGTATTCATGTTGTGCAGGACATTGGCAATAATTTCCTTGCCCACCCCCGACTCTCCCTGAATGAGCACCGGGCTTTCCACCATGGACACCCTTGTGGCCAATTCTATAATTTTTTCCATCTCTTTGCTTTTGGATACCAGGCAATGTTCGCTGGTATATTTTTTCCT
Organism: Syntrophus sp. (in: bacteria); assembly: GCF_040768185.1. Classification (NCBI taxonomy): domain Bacteria; kingdom Pseudomonadati; phylum Thermodesulfobacteriota; class Syntrophia; order Syntrophales; family Syntrophaceae; genus Syntrophus; species Syntrophus sp. (in: bacteria). The sequence continues at coordinate 168,609 of NZ_JAXGNC010000003.1, forward strand.
CATGTTTTCCATTTCAAAGAGATACTGGGCATTCAGTTCCTGTGTTTTTCTCAGCTTTTCCTCGAGCTGCTTCAATTCCGTCACATCCCTGAGGTTGACCACCACCCAGATGACTTTGCCGGTTTCATCGAAAACAGGGTTTCCGATGGCCATGATTTCCTTTCCCTTGGCAAACTTCTGCAGGATGGTGACCGGTTTTCCCGTTTCCAACACCTTCAGCGCCACCGTGGGATCAAAATAATTCCCTTCTTTTTTTATCTTGTGGAGGTTGACCCCGAGGACGTTCTTGATCTTTATGCCTGTCAATCTCTCAAAGGCCTTGTTGACCCGCGTGACCATCCCGTTTTTGTTTACGACGCTGATCCCGTCATAGGAATCTTGGAAGATTGAATTCAACTCCTTAAATTCATTATTGATCACGTCCAGCAAATTCAAGCCGTGGAATTTTTCTCGAGTTATGACGCGGGTTAAAACCTCTCCCGCTATTTCGCTATCGCTTAAAATCTGGCAAACCCTTTCAACGGCCAGGCTGCCGATGTTGATCTCATCGGTTATGGTGCTGATGATGTCTTCCGTAACCATTTCGTAAATCATATCGCTGCCCATAATACCCTCACTTTTTTAAAGACTATTTCGGAATGCAGGCCCTTCGGGGAGATCAAGAAATGGATCTGGACCGGCGCCGGGAAAATATTGCGGCTCATGGATGCTCCCGATATCCTTTTATGAAAGGTGCATTGCCCCAAGTCTATCTTGGACAGACTATTTTAAAGCCGCCTGCCGGAAAGAGTCAAAATAAAAAATACGGTACCGGGTTTCCATGAGTCAAATCAGCCAAATCTACGCCATTGATTCCTTGAAATCGTCTTACCGGGAGAAAGAATGGAACAACAGAACAGGTTACTGAACCGGTTTTGCCGGACATTATAATTCATTTTTAAATTAATTTAAATGATGTATTTGCAACATGTTGTATTTCTTGAAATTATAAAAGCTATCAGGCCAAGTCTCATTCAACTCACGTGACCCAGTTTTGAATTTCATGAAATCATTGTCTCTAACCATTCAGGATCATGAGATAATATAGCCAGAAAGAACCTGCCTTACATGCGGAAACCACCTTCCTTGAGCCGGGCCCCGATCAACGGATTACGGCTTAAGAAAGGTGGTCGTCTTGCGGATGCTACAAAGGTTTTGTCTTTTAAAGAATAAAGGGTTCCAACCTTTGACTCATGTCGGCAACCCTAGTCTTTGAAGGATCGTTTCTTTCAAGGTCTCCGATGTCCCTTCACCGACTTCCATCAGCCGTGCTTCCCGGAAATATCGTGAAATCGGGTATTCAACGGAAAACCCGTATCCGCCGTGCACCTGCAAAGCCCTGTCTGCAACCCACATGCAGGATTCCGACGCAAAAAGCTTTGCAACCTGCGCATCGAGGGAAATGTCCTGGCCATGATCCGCCTTGAAAGCGGCCTGGTAAATCATATTCCTGGCAATCCGGCTCATTTTGAACATATCGGCCAGGTAAAATCCGACCGCCTGGAAGGCACAGATCGGTTTACCAAAGGCTAGCCGGGCTTGCGAATATGCCAGGGCCTCTTCAAAGGCGCCCTGAAGGATTCCCAATCCGACCGCCCCGAAGACCAGGCGGAAGCGGTCCAGGGCATTGGTGAGCAAGCCAAGGCATGCCTCTCCGGAAGAGATCAGCGCTTCTTTCGGCACTTGCACCTCATTGAAGTCCACCTCGCAGGTTGATACGGCATTCATCCCCATCTTGGGAATTTTCCGAACCACAATTCCCGGTGACTTTGAGTCCACAGCGACCAGGACAAAATCGCCCGGCTGTCCGCCCGTTGTCATCCTGGCAAAGACAAGGAGATCGTCGGCATTGTCCGCATTGACGACAGACATCTTGCTGCCCTTCAAAACCAGGGCATCCCCTTTATCCTCAACCGTTGTCTCTATTTTTGCTATATCTGGACCGGAATTGGCCTCCATGAAGGCCATGGTTCCCGTTTTTTCTCCGTAGGCAGCGGCGGTGACGTATTTTTCTTTCTGTTCTTCAGTCCCAGCCTCCAGAATCGGATAGGCGAAATAAAAACTGGTGGCTCCGGCGGCCAACGCGACCGCTGCCGACACACGGGCCAGTTCTTCCATGGCAATGCAAGCCCCGACCCAGCCTAATCCGCTGCCTCCGTACTGCTCGGGAGTAATGATGCCTCCGACGCCCATCTCTGCCAGTTTTGCCAATATCTCAGAAGGATATTCTTCCTTTTCATCAATGTCTCCGGCGACCGGTCTTATTTCCTTTTCACAAAACCTGTGAATCATTTGCTGGAACATTTTTGTTTCATCAGTCAACAGATTTTCCATAACCTCCACCTTCTTTCCTCGCTATCCAATTAATGTTGGAATCTTGATCTTCAGTCAACTGCAACCGCTGCCCCCACGAATGCCCTAAGAAACGCAAAATATATGCCTCATCAAAAAAGCAAACAGCCGGTCCCCTGACCTTGAAGGTTTCTTCCCCTGCCGGAAAATGATGCCCGGATCAATTGACGGCAGAGGCCAGCCATTGCTGTTCCGTCGCCGTAATCATGCCTCTTTCTTTCCCCATTTCGAGAAACAGCCTGGATCCCCCAAGAAATCTCCCGGAGCCTGGGGCCTCACGCATCCGGACGGCCGGCAGCGCGGTCTCTTGATCCCGACGGGGAATCGGGGATGGACACAATGTCGAGAGGCGTCTCCACAATCCTTTGCAGTCCATCTTTTCGCACGATGAAATCGACCTCGATGCCTACAGCGCCTTCGTTGGGGATGATGAATTTCGGCTCAACGGCCATGACCATACCCTCCCGGAGCACCATTCTGTGGCGCGCCGTAATGACAGGCATTTCGTTAAGTTCGAGGCCAAATCCGTGCCCGATAAAGGCCACCTGCCCTTCGCCGTGGCCCATAAAAAATTCTTCCAGCCTTGCCCGTTTCACATAATCGAGGGCCCTCGTGAAGACCTCCACGGTATCTACGCCCTCCTTCACATAATCCATCATGTCCTCGATGATCTCCCGTGACACCTCGTATGGCTTCCGGAAGCATTCCTTCATCTCCCCCACCACATAGACCCGCGTTTCATCGGTGACATAGCCGTTGTACCCCCCACCATAATCCACGATGAGAGGGATGCCCTTTTTCACGATGTTGGCGGAAGAACCCTGGCCGACGGCCGGTGTCAGTCCGAACCCCGCGATGGGCACATCGCCGCCCGATGCAACCGTGGACGAATAGCCCTGGGTCACCAGGGCACAGGTCATCTCCCGGTTGAATCCTCTCATGCGCAGCAGCCCCTGATGGCCCCTGCGCCTGCCTTCGGCGACAAGGTCCGCCTCAATCGCAACCTCCTGCCTTCCCTCCCTCACAATATCCCTGGCTTTTCGAAACACATGGGACACAATCTCTCCCGATTTGAGAATCTGTCGAATTTCAAACTCGCTTTTCGCCAGCCTCACCTGCCTGATCAAAGGCGACACGTCTGCCACGTGGTCATAACCCAGGATGGATTTCCATTTTTCAGCGAGAAGAAAGGGAACCACATCGAGCTCCATGGCACCGTTTCCTCTGAGCACATTCTTCTCCCTGAGGATCTCCCTGGTTTCTTTGATCTTCTTGATGGGCGTGATCTCAAGGGGCGATTCATAGAGAGCCCGAAACAGACTTTTTTCCACGAAAAAAACAGGGGGCTCATCCACGGGAACAACGAGAACGCCTTTCTGAACCGTGCCGGTAAAGTAAAAGAGGTCCACGTTCTGGAGAATGACCGCAAAATGGATGCCCTGATCTGCCATTAACCCTCTCAAGGCATCCAGCCTTCTCTCAATCTCCTCCCTGGGCGTGAAATCACAGACATTTAAGCTCTTGACCATCTTCCCTGACCTTGTTTCAATACTTCAGCCTGGTCCTCGAACTTTTCCTGACAGACTTTTTCGCGGACGGATTAATCTCCCGTTGATCTTTCGTGAATTCCCCGGGGATATTCTGAGAATTTCCGATGTTCCTGATGCTGCATGAAGATGATGTGCAGTTTTTGGGTGTGTGATAATCCCGGATTTCCTTCCTGTCTGACAGGGGGCGCGGACAGGAAGGAGAATCCGGGGGTTATCATGGCATCTCTTGCGGTTTCAAACAAACCTTACTTGATGATCGGGCCTGGAAAGGGCAAAACCTGCCTGCCGAATACCATGTTTGTCTGCATCGCTGCAGTTGCGTAAATGGCAAGTACCCCACACAATCCAGCGAGATTGCCGGCAATCGGGGCATAGGTATGGTGATCCAGGAACCCCATGTATATGCCGGTAATGAAAGGCAAAGCCAGACACATGGGAACGATCGCTGCAAATGGGGCTAGCGGCATGGATTTGGCGAACATCGGAATCTCCAGCCACAGGATAAGCGTAATGGTTAACCAGGCCCATCCCGTTATCCGGGGATCAAACTTCCACCCGTAGACGCCGGCAAAATACTGAAAAATCCACAGGGAGCCGGTTACCAGCATGAAGTAAGCACTGAACCAGGTGAAGGTGTTGCCACCGGAGGAATTGCCCAGCTTCAGCTCGATGACCCCTACAATCACCTGCACGAAGAAGCCACCGATCAACCAGATACCCGCAATGGGCATGGCTTCTCTTGCTACTTTCCCGGTTAACACCGCGTAGAAAATCATCACTGCAATCGCCAAGGCTGTGAATCCGGCGGGCATTGGATTAGCCCATCCTGCACCGTGCTGATCTGACATAATATTCCCTCCTTAATTATGTTATGTATCAGTTCTTTCTACTTAGCATTTCTTCTATTTTGCGCCGCCCCCGAACTGCTCACGCAATTCTCTCTTCAGGATCTTTCCTGCAGCGTTGCGAGGCAGCGACGGCACGATATGGACGACCCTCGGCACCTTGTACCCTGCGATTTTTCCCTTACAGAATTCCGTCACCTCAGCCGGAGTGATGGTGGCCCCTTCATTGAGAACACAGACCGCCGTGACGGCTTCGCCCCAGGTCGGGTGCGGAGTACCGATGACACAGGACTCCTTGATTGCCGGATTCGAATGCAGCACCTTCTCGATCTCTGCGGGATACACATTCTCGCCGCCGGTGATGATCATGTCCTTCAGGCGGTCGATAATGCGGATATAGCCGAAGGAATCGATGGAGCAGACATCTTCCGTATGGAACCACTCGCCCCGGAATGCCTTCTTGGTCTCCGGTTCCTTTCGCCAGTAGCCCAGCGTGACACCGGGACCCCGGACAATCAGTTCGCCCACTCCGCCCTTGGGAACCGGCTTGCCGTTTTCATCCACGATCAGGGCTTCCATGTCGAAGGACGCCCTTCCGCAGGATTCCAGGATGTTGTTGTCGCCTCGGTCAAAGGCGTCCTGGATGTCCCGAGGGCCCAGATTGGTGGTGACGCCTGTTGTTTCGGTCGTCCCGTGGTGTTCACCGAGAATATTTCCATAGGTATCAATAAATTTCTTGTAAACAGCGGGGATGATCCCTGCGCCGGCAAACCAGATGTGCTTCCAGCTTGAGACGTCGTATTTCTTGTGATTCGGCGAATCGAGGATCATCATGACCATCGGCGTGGCAAGCATGCCGCCCGTCAGTTTGAACTTTTCCGTGGACGACAGGAAGAGATCCACGTCCCACTTCGTAAAGACATAGGACGGCGCCGATACATAAAAAGCCCCGAACAGGGTGTAGTGCGCCGTAATGTGATAGAGGGGGCAGATGATGAAGACATGGCTGTCCAGATCCAGGAAGTTGAGTCTGGAACAGACGCGGCCGGCATGTACAAAATTGGCGTGGGTCTGCATGACCCCCTTGGGAAGTCCCGTTGTGCCGCTTGTGTACATGAGCATGGCGATTTCATCTTCAAAGATATCCACGGCCAGTTCCGCCGGCGAGGCCTTCTGGATCATTTCCTCGAAATCAAGCCATCCTTCGGGTTTCTTGTCGGGCGCCCCGAAATAGATGAAGTGCTTGGCCGAAGGAACGGAGTCTTTGAGCTGCTGGGCCATTCCGACAAACTGATCCTGGACGATCAGCGCCGTCGGTTCGGAATCGGTCAGAACGGCAAGCATTTCCGGCGCCGCCAGTCGAAAATTGCAGACCACGAAGATGAAGCCGGCATTGGGGACGTAGAAGGACGCCTCTGTGTATTCTACGCTGTTTTGGCTCAGTATGGCCACCCGGTCCCCCTTTTTCAGCCCGAGCCCATACAGGGCATTCCCCATCCTGTTTGCCCTGTCTTTAACATCGGTGAAGGAATATTCCCGGTTGCCCTCCACCTCCTTGATCGCCACACGATCTGGATACAGCATTACATTGCGGTTGATCAAAGTCGGAATCGTGTTAAACGTCATTTCTGTTCCCATGATAACCCTCCCTTTTTAGAATAGTGCTCCCCTTAACTGAGGTGTATCTTAAGCCAAGCAATTTTGGAACCAAAAATTTTTAATCATATTTTACTATTATGTCAGATACTTAAAAAAATATTCTTTCTATGAATGATAGTAATTATAGTATTTTTCTAGTAGTATGGTTTTCGAAATCGTGGCGGATTTTTTTAGGATCTCCAGGGCGTCTTCGGGTCATTCAGGCGGATATCTCTGCCGCTTGCCGCAGCCCTGAGAGCAACCGTTATCAATAGAGGGGAACGGACAAAATACGGATGGGATTCTTTTCCGGAGAGACACCAGCTTTCACAGCAGCCATTCAATCGGAAGAAGGGAGAGAAGCCGGACCCCGGCGCGCCGCCAAAGGCTCGTACCCGGCTCCGTGTCATGGCGGATCACCTCTCCGGGCCGATTCTCGATCCAGTAAAGCCCCCCTGTCTCCGACAGACGCACATGATAGGCGTTAGCGGAAATGCGGTTTTCACAAAATTTTGCGATCCTCTTCGCCAGTGCCGGGCTGTCGATGACAACCCCCATCTCGGTGTTCAGATTCGCCGACCGGGGATCAAAATTGAAGGAGCCGATGAACAGGCGTGAACGATCCACGGAGAATGTTTTTGCGTGCAGGCTCAGTCCGGAGCGGCCGAGCGAACCCCTTCGCTTTCTCTTGCCGCGGTCCGGTGACAGGCGACGCAATTCACTGATGGCAATCCCCGCCTGAAGCAGCCGCTTACGCCACTTTGCATAACCGGCGTGGACCGGGGCCACATCGGTGGCTTCCAGGGAATTGGTCAGCACCCTGACGGCTACCCCGCGGTCCGCCATGGCGACAAAGGCATCCACACCGGCAGCGGTGGGAACGAAGTAGGCGGACACAAGCAGCACCTCCGATACCGGCTCTCCGATGATCTGCTTGAGTTTCTCAGGCAGGTTTACCTCAGCGGCGGCGAGCCCCAGGACTTTTGCCGGATCATCGCTGACCGCGTGTGTGGCGGCCCATTCCAGCGTCAGGCATCCTTCAATCAGCTCACGGACGAAAGGGGCATTGCGTAAGGCACTCATGTATTTTTCCGCCGCGGGATCGGACTCAATGCCCAGCGCAGCCGAGGCAAGCTCGGCCAATCGCGCAGAGTCGGCAGGCGGCAGTAATCGGCCCAGCGGGAAGGAGGAAGCGCTGTGCCAGTACCGGTCAAAATCAACCGAAATTTCCTCAACGACCGGCCCGACAGCCAGGACGTCAAGATCGACAAAGAGCACTCCCTCGGCGGCACCGAAGTATTCGTCACCGACATTGCGGCCACCCACGATGGCAGCCTGATTGTCCGCCGTAAAAGACTTGTTGTGCATGCGTCTATTCAGGCGCAGAAAGTCGGTCAGGTAACCGATCCAGCGCGGGGTGCGAATAGAAACCGGATTGAACAGCCGGACTTCAATGTTCGGATGAGCATCCAGAGCCGCCAGCGTGTCATCGATCCCAAAGCTGCCGTGATCGTCGAGCAAAAGCCGCACACGTACACCGCGGTCGGCCGCATCGTGAAGGGCTTGAAAAAGAAGCGTTCCCGAAAGGTCCTTGCGCCAGATGTAATACTGAAGGTCGAGAGACCGCTCCGCATCCCTTGCCAGGAGTATTCGCGCGGCAAACGCATCACGGGAATCCGCAAGGGGATAGATACCGGACTTTCCCGGATGGGCGGTAACCGATGGAGCAATCGCCCGTCCAAGCCTTGTCCCGCCATTATCGGCGGGGAAGTTCGACCGGCTGCGGGTTTCACGGGATGGCAACATGCGGTAACGACCTACGAGTTCTGTAAGGAGATGGCTGATTGTCTGTGCGTCTCACCGTGACAACGGGTTGATGATCCTGACCGGCAAAGCGACCGTCGGTCCTCTGTGATTGAACGGTGCCCTCCCGGCAGCAAACGCGTTGCCGTCTTGAAGTCCAGGCATCCACGATGAGACCGTGCGCCCCCTTCCCATGGAAGACACGGGCGAATGATGCCGTTCTCTACGCTTCGCTTCAGTCCTTTCCATGTTTCGGATGAACCGCTCATCTCTTTCGCATGGTCACGCGAAACAGCTTCCGGGGCAGGTCGCCCTCTTCAAATTCGTCGATGCCGACCAGATCATATCCCTTCGCCAGCCGCTTGACCATTTCCCCGCTGAAGAAATGGACGACAAATCCTCCCGTTTCGTAGAGACCTTCGCCTCGGTAAACACCGACTCCGAAATGGGCATCTCCCGTATGGCGCACGGTATAGACGTTCAGCCCGCGGGGACGGAGGACCCGGCGGACTTCGTTCGAGAGGGTTTCTAGTTCCTTCGTCGTCATGGCCATGCAGTACAGCATGTGCGAATAGCAGGCATCGAAGGTTTCGTTCTCAAAGGGAAGCGGCTCCCGGACATCATGACGGATGACGGTGATCCGCCCGGACAAGCCGAACTGCCGGGCCTTTTCCGAAAGGGTTGCGGCAGATTTCTCCGCATAGTCCAGGGCATGGACTGAAAACCCGCTGCACGCGAAAAAGAGGCTATCCCGCCCTTGCCCTGCACCTAGTTCAAGGATCTTTTTTGTTCCCTCTGCCCGAAACAGCCCCGCTGCCATCCTGGCCGGTTCGCTGGGTTCCAGGCCGAACATGTCCTCTGCCTCTGAAAAAACATTTTCCCAATGCCGCAGCTGGGCGTTCAATATCTCCCGGTCGATCCGCCCTGCACCCTGCCCCATGTTCCGCCTTTTCACTCCGACCAGCCCCCGTAAAAGAAATCCGGCACGGCAACGTGACGTTCATCCTGAAAGGTAACCCCCTCCATCTCCAGCAGTCGCCTTTTCATGTGGAGGCCATACCGGAAGCCCCCCAGGCTCCCGTCGGATCGTATGACCCGATGGCAGGGGATGATCAGGGGAAAGGGATTTCTCGCCAGAGCGGTTCCCACGGCGCGGGCAGCCCCCGGTTTGTCCAGGTGTTCGGCGATCCGCCGGTAGGTGCTGACCCGGCCACGAGGGATCGCGAAGTCGGCAAGGAGAACTCTCCGTGAAAAGGGGGAATAGAGATCGAGGCACAGCCTGTCGAGAGAAAAACGAATCTCCTCCCCGGACAGGAACGCCTCGATTTGATCAAGAAATCGGTCAATTTCCGGGCAGGAAGAAGTATCCATACCTGGAAAGAGTTTCTCTACAGCCTCATCGGCCGAAATCCCCCCCGGAGAAGACAAAAGGATTTGGTAGACTTTCGGCTCTCTTTCGCGAATCGACCAGAGGACCGCCACGGGGCCAAAGGGTGTCCCCCTGGGGCAGAGCTCCAGGGAAATTTCGCCGTTGCGTCTCATCCATGCCCTTTCATCTGGTTGAAAAACATCCATGGCCCCCTCTGCCCATCTCGCCAGATCCATCATACCATCCCGATCACAACCCCTTTGTCACCCTCTTCACGCCGGGCTTCCCGGCGAAGCGGCCTTTCCGCGGCCCCGTTGCGGAAAAACGCTCAGGGATTCATCCCCTGGTAACCCGACGACGGTCGTCCCTCAAATAAGGTCCCCCTTTTTCCCTTGAAAAGGATCTGACCACAGACCGGCAAAAGCCTACCTCCAGGTGACTGACGCCTTTTTTCTCAACGGAATACAGCGGTAACGATGCTTTGGATAACCGACGAGCATGGCCCCGAACGCCTGGTGCCCATCAGGAAGCCCAAGCGCTTCAATCATGGGGGGATACAGGTTGGCGGCTCTCGTGAAAAATCCCGCCCAGCAGGCCCCGAATCCTGCAGCAAAGGCGGCAAGTTCCAGGTAGGTCAGGGCGATGGTGCAGGATGACTGTGAGACGGCCAGAGCCCCGTCGGCATGAGCCACAATGACATGCGGAGCCCCCCGGCAGATTCGATCCTCACCGTTATCCCAGGCTGCCACAAACCGTTTCATGTTGAGGCCTTTGGCCAGTTCAGGATCCTCTGTAACGACCTGCCGCATCCAGTCGATGACAAGGCCGGCCAGACGCCTGACCTCTCCGGCATCTTCGATGACCAGCCATTTGACCGGCTGCGCGTTCACCGCCGAAGGGGCGTAGCGGGCCGTATCGATCATGGCGGCAATGGCTTCACGATCCACCGGCTGCTTTCTATAGGTGCGGATCGATCTCCGGGCCGTCAGGAAGTGTCTGGCCTGATCCGCCGAGGGAAGCAGCTTCGGGTCGACGGGAAGGCATTGCTCCGGCTTCATGAAATTCAGCGACAAGGCGCCAAAAGGGCAAACGGCGGCACAATGACCGCAGCGGATGCATTGCTTTTCCGCCCGCTCGATCGGGACGGGAATGCTGTCTTCGTCACGCAGGGTGATCAGCTTCAGTGGACAGACGGCGGCACAGGTGCCGTCGCGCTTACATTTTTCGACATCAATTTCAAAAAGGGTATTCATCATTCTAATCTCCTGAACCTATCCATTGCTCGTCATACGGGTATGCTGAAACGCTTTGGGGAAAAACATTCCATGAGGATTTCCCCAGGGACCTTTTTCCTCAATTCCGAGGGATGGCATACGCCATCCGACGCATCCGTCATGACCCGCTTCAGGCCACCTGGCAGGCAATCGTCCCTGAGGCATACTCCCCGCAAGAACATTGAAGGATCGCGGCCTTTCAACAGGGAATATGCAACACGTTTTTATTATTACAGAAAAAGGAAAAAAGCGACAGAATTCTCCATGGCCGCGCGCGCAGGCCGGCGAGGCCAACGGTGAAATGCTTGTCGTAAAGCGATGTGACCTGTCCGTCCGAGCCCGATCCGGGTGATTCACCGATGTGCGATGTGCCCATGAACGGCGTTTTTCTCATGGCCTCTCCCGGGGCCCCTCATGAGAGAGGGTGCGCAGCAAAACGGTAAGGCTTCCCTTCTGATTCTTCAGCCCGAGCTTTTCCCTGAGTTTCCCCCGGTGGAAATCGACATCGCTTTTTGAAACGTTTACGATCTCGGCTATTTCCTTCGATGTCTTGCCGTCCCTGACCAGCACGGCGATCTGAACCTCTTTTTTCGTAAGGTTCAAATAACTGGACGTTAGCTTCTGCACGAAGGGTGAGGCGATCTCATCCAGATAGGCCTCCGCACTGTTTATCAACGCTCTCTGGGCCTGGTTCAGAGGCGTTTTCTTCAGTTTTACCAGACAGGGAAGAACCTGTTCCCTGATGTTGATCAAAAATCTTTCCGTCAATTCCTCCTGATTCTTTTCGAGATTTTTCAGCAGCACCTTCAAGGCTGCATCAACTTCCTCAAGAGACTTCGTTTTTTCCTGCAATTCTCTATCCCTCTTCTGCAGGACCTCTTCCGCCCGCTTCCGTTCGGTGATATTCTCCACAATGCCTTCCAGGTGGTCTATCGAGCCATCCGGTTTGAACACGCTCCGGATTGCCGCTTTTCCGATCAGAATGCCGCCGTCCCTGCGGATCAGGGGATAGTCGCCATCATACCAGTTCCGCTGCTCCATGGCAGCAAAAAAAGCTTTGCGGTCCCAGGCTTCTTCAGGAAAGGGGTCCATGCCGGCAGAGGCAGACATCAGATCCTCCGGCGATTCGTATCCGAGCAACCTTGAATAGGCGGAATTGACACGGAGGAGCCTGTTTGGTTCGAGGGTAGAATGGAACATGGCGATCGAAGCGTTCTCGAAAAAGCTCCGGCCAAGGGATTCGTTATCGGCGAGTGCCTCCTCCATTTGCTTGCCCCTGGTTCTGTCAACGATGGCCACCACAGCCGAAAGAAACCCGCCCCCCCCATCCCGTATCGCCCTGGAGCGGATCTCCCCCCACTTACGCGACCCATCCTTGCAGACATAGTACTCTTCCAGAAAAATCGGGGCGATCTCGCCGCGGACCTGTCCTGCAATCATCTCTTTCACCTGGCCGGCGCCGTCCGGATGCATGATTTCGCGGATATTCATGCCCTTGAGCTCTTCCTGAGTGTAACCGGTCAATGCTTCAAAACGTTTATTGGCGCGGAGAAAGGTTCCCCCTTCATCCACCTGGGAAATGGCCACGCGGGCATTTTCAAAAAGAGCCCGGTGATGTTGCAACTCTTCGCGGAGGGCCTCCTCCTTTTTTTTCAGCTCGGTGATGTCTGCCAGAATGGCGAGGCATTCCTTCCCGTCTTCGGACACCGTCGCGCTGACCGTGACGGCGGTTCGAGCGCCTCCATTGCCCGCCAGCCTCAGTTCGCAGGCTTCATCGGCCCCGCCGTCAAAGATCCGTTCCAGAAACGTTTTAAGGGCAGGACGTTCCGGCTCGGAAACGAAACGGCCCAATGGCCGGTTGATCAACCGTAAACGCTCAATCCCGATCAGGTCGGCGGCAGCCCGGTTTGCCGCGCGGATCACTCCTTCGCGCTTGATGCTAACCAATCCAATGGGAACGGAATCGTAGGATTCAGGGAAGCGTTCCAACCCCGTTTCGAGCCTTGTCCTGATTTCGTCCATTTCCTCTTTCTGCATCTCTATTTCGATTTGATGCACGCGAAGTTCATGAACAAGCCACTCGATATCCACACCGGTCCGAGAAACGGCTTCCTGCAACCCCTCTAATCGTTCTTCCGCTCTTTTTCGCAGCGGCGCTTTTTGCAACGGATTCCGCATAACGACGATGATGGCCCCCCTTCACTTCAGATTGCCCCCTGCCGACAGCAGGGAAGCAGATGTCCAATCGGCCCGCAACAGGGTGTACCTTCCTCCTGCGCGCTCATATACTAGTAACCATTGCCGTAAGTCTAGTATTTATTTCGCATTGCATTTTAGACCTACATCGGTCATCAAAATACAATTGTGACATATATCAACAATGACGCATATTCTTGGTCAGGGATGGGGAAAAAATGAGTGATACTTTTATATTAAATGGGAAAGAAACACCTTTCGAAAAGGGTCAGGTGATTCTGGAGGCGGCGCGCAATGGAGGAATTGAAATTCCTACTCTCTGTTATCTGAGGGGAGCCAGCCCTACGGGTGCGTGTCGAATTTGTCTGGTGGAGGTCACGGGGGCTCGATCGCTCATGGCGGCCTGTTCCACTCCTGTAGCAGCCGGAATGGAAGTGTTTACCGAGACGGGCCGGGTTCATCAGGCAAGGAAACTCAACGTCGAGCTGCTGCTTTCCAGCGGAAAGCACGATTGCATGGTCTGTGAAGCGAGCGGGAACTGCCGGCTGCAGGATCTGGCTTATTTCTATAAAATAACCGATCTGAGGTTTGAAAAAAACGAAGAGATCTATCCGGCCGAAACGGAAAATCCATTTATCGTGCGCGACTTCAGCCGCTGCATTCTTTGCGGACGCTGCGTGCAGGCCTGCAACGAGGTGGTCGTCAACAGGGCGATCTCGCTGGGTTATCGCGGTGCGAAAAGCAAGGTCTGTACGGGTGGCGATCAGCCTTACATGGACAGCATCTGTGTTTTCTGCGGGCAATGCGTGGAAGTCTGCCCCGTCGGAGCGTTGACGGAAAAAAAGGCCGTCAGCCTCGGGCGCCCCTGGGAAACGCAGAAAATCCGCACAACCTGCCCTTACTGTGGTGTCGGCTGCCAGCAGCTCCTGCATGTCAAGGATGGCAGGATCGTCAAGGTCACGGCCGTCGAGAACGCCCAGCCAAATGAAGGCCGCCTGTGTGTTAAAGGCCGATTTGCCTACGACTTCATTTATTCGGAAGACAGGCTCAAGACACCGCTCATTCGCCAGGAAAACGGCGATTTTCGCGAGGCATCCTGGGATGAAGCGCTTGACCTGGTGGCGGATAAATTCAAGGGCATTATCGAACAATACGGTCCCGATGCCCTTGCGGGGGTCAGTTGCGCCCGCAGCATCAATGAAGACTCCTATCAGATGCAGAAACTCTTCCGCTCGGTGATCGGAACGAACAACATCGATCACTGCGCGCGCACCTGACACGCCCCCACAGTCGCCGGTCTGGCGACTTCCTTCGGCTCCGGCGCCATGACAAACTCGTTCGCTGATTTCAAGAATGCGAAGATGATCCTTGTCATCGGCTCCAATATGACCGAGGCGCATCCCGTTGCGGCAACGTTCGTCAAGGATGCGGTTCTCAGCGGGGCCCAGCTGATTGTCGTTGATCCAAGACGCACGGACCTTGTTGATTTTGCGTCGCTTCATGTGCCGATCAACGTCGGTTCCGACGTAGCTTTCATCAACGGCGTGATGAATGTGCTGATCAACGAAAACCTCTACGACAAAGCGTATGTTGAATCCTGCACGACAGGCTTTGATGAGCTCAAGCAGAAAGTCATGGAATATCCCCCGGAACGGGCGGCTGAAATCAGCGGTGTTTCCCCCGATGCCATTCGCGAGCTGGCTCGCCGGCTGGCTTCGGTCAAACCGGCAATGCTCATGTACACCCTAGGCATTACCGAACACACCTGCGGCGTGAACAACGTCATGTCCTGCGCCAACCTTCAGATGCTCCTGGGCAATGTGGGATTTGAATGCGGTGGGGTCAATCCCCTGCGCGGCCAGAACAACGTCCAGGGAGCCTGCGATATGGGCGCACTTCCCAATGTCTTTCCCGGATATCAGCGTGTCGATAACGCCGAGGCGAGAGAAAAATTCATGAAGGCCTGGAACGTTCCCTCGCTGCCCGACAAACCGGGGCTGATGATGCCCACCATGATGGAAGGGTTGACCACAGGAAAGATCAAGGCCTTTTATGTCTTTGGTGAGAATCTGGCCAATACGGAACCGGACATTCACCACGTCGAACACTGCCTGGAATCGGCTGAATTCCTGGTTTGCCAGGATATCTTCCCGACGGAAACGACGCGTTTTGCCCATGTGATCCTGCCTGCCGCCGCCTGGAGCGAGAACGACGGAACCTTTACCAGTTCCGAACGCCGTGTCAACCGGGTGCGCACGGCAAGCCTTCCTCCGGGCGATGCGAAACCCAACTGGTGGATATTCAAGGAGCTTGCGAAGAGGATGGGCCATGAATGGGCATCCAACAGTGCCCAGGAAATCTGGGACAACGAGCTGTCCGTACTGGCGCCCTCCATGGCGGGAATCAAGTACTCCCGCCTCGAAGAGGACGGCATCCAGTGGCCTGCACCGAGCCTGGACCATCCGGGGACACCCACGCTGCACAAGAATGGCCGCTTCACCGGCGGTCTGGGCGTGCTGAAAGCCCTGGACTGGACACCACCGGCGGAAGTTCCCGACCAGGAATTTCCATTGACGCTCTCCACCGGCCGGCGCCTGTACCACTATCATACCAGGACACAGACGGGGCGTTCCCAGGGCATCAATGAGCTGCTGGGTGAAGAGACGGCGGATCTCTCCGCGGCTGACGCACGGGAAAAGGGCATCTCCGACGGCGAAAGAATTTCCGTCAAATCCCGCCGGGGAGAGGTTGTGGTCAAGGCCCGGATCACCAACCAGGTCCCGAAAGGCCTGGTCTGGATGGCGTTCCACTTCCGCGAAGGCTGCGCCAACTGGCTTACGAATCCTGTCTATGATCCCATCACGCAGACGGCGGAATACAAAGCCTGCGCCGTGCGGATAGACAAACTGGGCTGATTGAGCGTTTCACAAGGCCCCGAGGCAAAAACGGGGCCGTGTGCATATCAATGCATTTCTTTGAACAGCGGCTCGTTTCAAAAAAGAGCCGCCACATTGCTGCAGGCATCACAACTTTTACGGAACCCCGCGCCCCGGCATTTTCATGCCGGGGCGTTTTTTTTGGGGATCCGCCCCTCGCGTCTCCAGTCTCCCCCGTTTCGTCTTGTTCCTGTCACTTCAGAAGGGAATGCCTTCCGAATTCCGCCAAACCGGAACACAGGACCCGGGTCACTTTTTTACTGATTGACAATATTTCCGTGATGGCCGATATTTATGTCATAGAATGGGGTTTGTCGCGGAAGGATTGCCATGGAATATGAAGTGATCATCATCGGAGCCGGACCAGGCGGCATCTTTGCAGCGCTCACGCTTGCAGACCTCGGCATTTCTCCGGTCCTCCTGATCGAGCAGGGCAGGGACCTCGGCAAGCGCACCCGCGGAAATGCCTCGGACATGCTCTGCGGCTGGGGAGGAGCGGGGGCTTACAGCGACGGAAAATTAACCCTCTCAACCGAAGTCGGCGGATTTCTGAGCGATTATGTTGGCCGGAATGCCCTGTTGGAGCTTCTTTCCCATACGGATAAGCTCTATGTGGCCCACGGAGCCCCGGATCAACTGTACGGGGAAACATCGGCCGCGTTCGAAGAGCTTTCCGACCGGGCGCGGATTGCTGATCTTGAACTGGTGCCCATGCGAGTGCGGCATATCGGGACGGAAAACTGCTCCGTCGTTCTGAAAAATCTTCAGCAGTACCTTGTCGGGCGTGTGGAGATTCGCACAGACAGCCCCGTGGAAAACATCCTGACGGAAAACGGACGGATCGCGGGCGTGGAAATCGCCGGGGGTCAAAAGGTCCACAGCCGCTTCGTTCTTGCCGCTCCGGGCCGTACGGGGTCGCGGTGGATGAAGGGGCAGGCGGAGCTCCTGGGGCTGAAGAGCATGGCAAGTCCGGTGGATCTCGGGGTCCGGGTCGAATTGCCCGCCATTGTCCTGAAGGAGATCACCGATGCCATCTATGAGTCGAAGCTTATCCACTACTCAAAGACCTTCGATGACAAGATCCGCACGTTCTGCATGAACCCCTATGGAGAGGTTGTGTGCGAAGAATTCGATTCCGTCGCCACGGTCAACGGCCACAGCCATACGAAGGCAAAAAGCGGGAACACGAATTTCGCCATTCTCGTCAGCAGCATGTTCACAGAGCCTTTCAACGATCCCATCGGTTACGGCCGCTATATCGCCAGGCTGGCCAATCTCCTGGGCAACGGCGTGATTGTCCAGAGGCTCGGTGATCTCCTTTCCGGCCGGCGCAGCACTCCGGGGCGCATTGCGCGCTGCCTCACCCGCCCGACCCTTTCCAATGCCACGCCGGGGGATCTGAGTTTTGTTCTTCCCTACCGGCTCCTGGTCAACATCCTGGAAATGCTTCAGGCACTCGACAAGCTCGCGCCGGGGGTCTACTCACGCCATACCCTTCTCTACGGCGTCGAAGTAAAATTCTATTCCAACCGGATTGACGTTTCACCGGAAATGGAAACGGGGATTCCGAATCTGTTTGTCGTCGGTGACGGAGCCGGCGTCTCCCGGGGACTGCTTCAGGCTTCCGCCAGCGGGATCCTTGCCGCGCGCGCCATCGGCGGAAGGATTCGGGAAATTTCCTCATAACTGGGGCTTGAACGCCGATATCGACTTTCATGGAGGAATGAGATGGAACGTATTTCGAAGGACATGAAAGAAGCGCTGCTGTATGAAAAGATTGGCGACGGCAGGGTGCAGTGCGGCCTCTGCAGCCACCGCTGCCAAATTGCCCCCGAAAAAAGAGGGATCTGCGCCGTCAGGGAAAACCGCAACGGCACGCTCTACAGCCTCGTCTACGGCAGGATCATCGCCAGGAACGTCGATCCCATTGAGAAAAAACCCCTTTTTCATTTTCAGCCGGGGTCCCGATCCTACTCCATCGCCACGGTCGGCTGCAATTTCCGCTGCCTGCACTGTCAGAACAGTGAAATTTCACAATATCCCAAGGAATATCCGGGCATCCCCGGAGAAGCCGCCTCTCCCGAAACGATCGTGAGCGAAGCGGAAAGAACGGGGTGCGCCAGCATTTCCTATACCTATACCGAGCCCACAATCTTTTTCGAGTTTGCCTACGATTGCGCGAGGCTGGCAAGGGAAAGGGGAATGAAAAACGTCTTCGTGAGCAATGGGTACATGACACCGGAAGCGACCCGGCTGATCGCCCCCTGTCTCGACGGCATCAACATCGACCTGAAGGGGGATGATGCCTTCTATAAAAAGGTCTGTGGCGCCAGGCAGCAGCCCGTTCTGGACACGATCAAGCTCATGAGGGAACTGGGCGTCTGGGTGGAAATAACAACGCTTCTCATCCCGACGCATAATGACTCCGAGGATTTCTTGACTAAGACCGCCGAGTTCATCCGATCCGTCGATGAGGCCATTCCGTGGCATGTGACCCAGTTCTACCCGACATATAAGCTTCTGGATCAGCCCCGCACCCCGGTTAAAACCTTGAGAAGGGCGCGGGAAATCGGGCTGGCGGCCGGGTTGAAATATGTTTACGAAGGGAACATCCCCGGTGAAGGGGGTGAAAACACCTATTGCCCTTCCTGCGGGGAGCTGCTGATCGAAAGGGTCGGCTTTTCTCTAGGTCCCATCAGGATGAAAAACGCCAGCTGCACAAATTGCGCGGCGGCGATCGACGGCGTTGGGATGCCATAATGGCGCGGCCATGGGAAAAAACCTTTAGGTTCTCAACGAGAAGCAAGGAGGGAGACGATGATTATTCCACTACAGATTACAGGGCACGGCGTTGATCTCAGTGAAGAGGTGAGGAATGAAATCACCGATCGGGCGAACAAGCTTGACAAGTTCTATGACCGGATCATGCGCTGCAAGGTCGTCGTTGATGAGCCGAAAAAGCATCCCCATTCGGGGAGGCTGTACAGCGTACACATCATCATGACCGTCCCCGGCGGGGAAATCGTGACCAGGCGGGAGCAGAATGAGGATCTCCTTGTGGCCATGCGGGATTCATTTGCCGCGGCGCAGCGGAAGCTCGAGGATTTTTCCCGCGAACAGCGCGGTGACGTCAAGATCCATGAAAAGCAGCAGCGGGGGCGTATCGGCATCCTTTTTCCCGATCAGGGATATGGATTCCTCGTCTCTCCGGAGGGCTATGATGTCTATTTTCACAAAAACAGCGTGGTGAACAGGGATTTTGAAAAGTTGTCCCTGGGGATGGAAGTCACGTTTGCCGAGGAGATGGGGGACAAGGGCCCCCAGGCAAGCTCCGTAATCGTTCTGTAGGTGAACGTTATGCAGGAATGGAACGCCGTCGTCACCGTCTATGAAAACGGCTGGAAAACCGGGGCGCATCGCCTTTGACGGTCCGGATGCCGTTGTCGTTGTTGAAACCGTCGGCTCATGGGCAGGTCTTTCGCTCTGGAAACAGGAAGACCTGCACACCTACCCCTTTCTCCGGGAGGATTGATTCCCTTGGGAAATCTGAGGGGCACCTTAACAGACAGGATACTTCCCGGCGCTCAATTCCTCGCAGAACCGGTTGATTTCCGAAAATTCCGTTTCAAAAATGTCTTTGGTCCTGCTGGCGACGTCCCCGATTGTCCGCCCCCGTTCAAGGAGAATCTGGGCGGTTGCCATCTGCGGACGGTCCACGGGCGCTCCGATCCGGCTTAACAGCAGAACGTAGACTTCCTTAATCCCATCGATGTTCTCGTATATTTCCCTTGCGATCTTGTGGGACAGAACGTTATAGATCTTTCCCACATGGCTGACGGGATTTTTCCCCGCGGCAGCCTCGGTGCCCAGGGGCCTGCTCACGGAGATGAGCCCGTTCACCCTGTTCCCCCGGCCGACCTGCCCCGAATCCGCATCTTCAGCGGAGGTCCCGAGAAGGCTCAGATAAATTCCCCCGAGTCCCCGGCCCCGCTCATCAAGATTGTTGAAATGGACATCGATTCTTTTAAATCCGCCCGTCTCGCCGAGCATTTCCTTGATGCTCCGATGAATAATCCCCTTCCTCTCAAAATATTCCTCCTCCGACCGGATGTAAGGGGCAAGCAGCGGCATTGCCACGGTCAAGTCCAGGGAATCCCTGCTTCTCAAGCCCATCACCTTGATGTCTTCGCCTGTTTCAGGGTGCATGTTCTTGAACTCAGCCGAATTCAGCCGACCCTCGAGGGTGAGGACGACCTTCTCCGTAGGGCTTAACGGATAATATCCGACCGCGGCAGAGGTGTCGTTGGCCGCCATGACCCTGCCGGGGCGGGAAAAGATATCCGTGAGCTCCTCGGAACCGGGCAGAAGGACAACCCGGTATTCCAGGTGGGCGTCAGGATCCACGAACCTCATATGGCTCCGGATCCACTGTTTGGCGCTGTCAATGGCAATATCGACAACGGGGATTTCCCGGCCGGCGGCGCTGAGCGTCGCCCGGTCCCCGATGGTAAGCTCCATCGGCTTGATCACTCTTCCGCCGCCGAAGTTTTTTTCAACCCTCCCCGCAGACAGCAGCCCCTTGTCTATGTTGTGATGGAGCACCGTTCCGAAGGCTTTGATATACTCCCGGGACAGGGCGACTGAGATCGACTCCATGATGGAATCGCACATATAGTCGGGATGACCCTTGCCCTTGCGCTCCACGATTTCAACCATATGCTCCGTTGCAGATTTCCCCTTGAACGGCTCTACCAGTATCATGGCGGCACCCTCCTTTTTCTGATGTCAAATTCTAAATAAATCAAGCAGGATATTCAATTTAAAAATGGCATCGCTGAATCGTCGCGCATATCCGACGCTGCAATTTCCGTTCAGACCTTCGGCAATTACCTCGGCTTCAATCCCCGTTGCCAAGCAACGGACGGTTGCTCCTGGGAACAAAGGACATGTTCCGAGTCGTCCCACCCCTTTACCTGAAAAAGCTGAAAGCCATCTTCCGGCACAAGACGCTCAGTTTGCTTCTTTCCAAGGGCAAGATTCCCGAGGAGAGGGGCCGGTTGCTTTACTGATGGAAGTCTCTGGTTTAACGTGTTCTGCGGAAACCATATCTCTCCGAATGCCGATGCGGCCATTACCGCAACATCTTGCGGGAGAAGAGAAAAGAGGCGGGTGGCGGCAACGCTCCCCACGATCAGCTCCATTTATTGAGACTTCTGCATTGACACCATGACATCGTTCTTCCTATAATTCTCTCTTGGAAAAACAAGTTCGTATCAATCCATAAAGGGTATTTGAAAAGACCGATATCAGTCAGCCGGTTAAAGGTCATTCAAATTTGGACGGTCCATGCGATCTGGTCCGGAGCAGGCATTATGCTCATTGCTCTGGTTGTATGGCTTTTCTGGGACAGCCGCTGGATATTCTGGATATTCCCGCCATGATCGGCCCGCTACTCATAATGGCAGGCGTAATTGTCCCAAGTGTCTTTTCCAAGGTGATGTCCCGTTGATGAACCGTTCCTCCGGCAGATTCATTTCCACCGATCGCGCTTAAGACGCATGCTTTTTTAATCCTCAATGTCAGGACTTTCCCATGACGATTTTTTGGAAGATGTTTTGCCCGAATGTTTCGGTAGCAGACATTGAAAAGTAATCCTGGTCAAATCCATTATCCTCTTTCTATCCAAGTCCATGCTGCTGGAAGCATGGGAAATGGATCTCATGGCCCGAGATCCCTATTTTAACTTACAGAGAGAATCGCCGGTTCCTGCAGGCTCGTTTATGGTAATCCCAAATTGGCTTTGTTGCTTCAATGGGCAGCAATGAAGATTCAAACGTTAGAGCTGAAAAACCTTCGATTTGTTCATTCAACGATTGGGGCTCGAAGAAAGGGAAAAAGGATCGCCTGCCGTCCCGAAGGAAAAGGAGCTGTTCGTGGCTAAACTGGCAATGGAACTCAGGTATGCGGTACGCTTACTCGTGATCTTAAAGTATTTCGGTCAACTATGCCTCGTCCTTGCCGCACTGACACTGGTACCATTCTTGATCTCGGTAATCCTGGGCGACGTCCCCGTCAGCCGGCGTTACGGGATGGTCATCGCTGGGATCACAATTCTTGGATTCTCCCTGTCCAGGTTGCGGACTCCTTCCAAAATACAGGACAATGAGGGCATCGTGCTGGCTGCCCTCATCCTTGTATTCACCCCACTGGTGATGTCCTACCCGTTAATGGGTTCCGGACTGGGTTTCATTGACGCCCTCTTTGAAGCCATCTCCGGTGTGACAACCACGGGGCTGAGCATGTCGTCCGCGCTTTCGCATAAGCCGCCGACGTTTCTTTTTGCACGCGCATGGATGCAGTGGTATGGAGGGATGGGCATCGTCGTGCTATCCCTTGCACTGGTCATGCAACCGGGTTTGCATGCGAAATGGCTGGCGGTCAAGGACTCCAAAATTGATGATCTGGTTGGCGGCACAAGGGCGCACGCAAGGCGTGTCCTGAAAGTCTATGTCCTTTTGACTGTGCTCGGCATCATGGGTTCCCTGCTGGTGGGAATCGATTTTTTCGACGCAATGATGTACACTTTTTCCGCTGTCTCGACGGGTGGTTTTGCCCCCTATGATGACAGCCTCGCGACGTTGGATTGGCCGGTACAGGTATGGATTATGCTGACCTGCCTCGCCGGTGCGGTCCCTCTGATGTTTTACCACCGGATCTTATGGGAAAAGCGGTTCGCCGCCGCGGACTTGCTGCAACTCGGGGCCATTGTTGTCGCCGCTTTAGTCATCTCGCTGGCGATGGCCGCCTTGTGGCTGAGTTCCGGCATGGCCTGGCAACAAGTAATCCATCACGCGCCCCTGATCGCCTTCTCTGCCCAGTCGACCACGGGTTTTTCTTCAATACCGTGTGAGCAACTCGACGGAGGCTCGAAACTGGTCCTGATCCTCTCGATGATTGTCGGGGGTGGCACGGGATCTACGGCAGGCGGATTCAAGCTCCTGCGTTTCCTGATCGCGGTGGGCGTACTTCGCCTAATCATCCTGAAAACCTGTTTGCCGAAACACGCTGTTATCGAGCATCGAATGGCAGGGCACCGACTTCAGGAGGAAGAAATCCAGTCGGCCCTGCTGTTAATCATACTCTTTGTCTCCGTCACTGCGCTGTCCTGGCTGCCGTTTTTGATCATGGGATTCAATCCGCTCGACTCCTTGTTCGAGGTGGTATCGGCAATAGGAACGGTAGGTCTGTCCGTGGGTTTGACAACTTCAGAGCTTCCTGCTCTGCTCAAGGGAATTCTCTGTTTTGATATGCTGATGGGAAGACTCGAAATCCTTGCATGGCTGGTGATGCTTTATCCAGGCACTTGGTTTGGAAGGAGGATGAAGGAAACATGAGAATCGTTTTTATAGGAGCAGGGAAAGTAACCATAGGTACGGCCAGGGAACTGATTAAAAAGGGCCATGAAGTCGTCATCATCGATATCGATAAAGCCAGAATCAGGGACTTGTCCGAAGAGATGGACTGCAGCTTTCTACACGGCGACGGCAGCCAGCCGAACGTGCTGCACGAAGTCAATCCGGAACAGACTGACTTCCTGTTCTGCCTTACCGACAATGACCAGGTTAACGTCATTGCCAGTCTCGTCGGTCGGTCCCTCGGTTTCAAACGCGTCGTGACGAGTATCGGCGATCAGCAATTTGAAGGAATCTGCCACGAGCTGGGGCTGAATGATACGATCGTTCCATCCATCACCATCAGCCGTTACCTGGAGAATTTAGTGGAGGGCGGTGAAAACGTTGAACTTTCTACGGTCATCAAGGACGAGGCCAGATTCTTCACCTTTATGGTCAAAGAGGATGATCTTTTTACCGCCACGGATCTGAAATTGCCTGCTGAAGCCAAAGTGATCTGTTATTATCGAAGCGGAAAATTTTTACATGCCGATGACGAAACGATATTCAGGACCGGCGACGAGATTGTCATCCTGACACACAGCAAGAATCTGCCCCAATTAAAGGAGCACTGGCGTCAGAAGCCCCCGGCGGGAAATTCCACGGGATAGGGTTGATAAGGCAAATGCCGCCTTGAGACAGAGGCTGAAGACCATTGATCCCGCCTTTGAGGCCGTTGAAGCTGAGGAGCTTATCTTCTATCCTGCCGTCCATGGCGGGCTGAAGTAGAAGCTTAGGAGCAATATTCCATAATACAATCTGGCCGCAAAGGGATTATAAAAGCCCCGCCAATCCTGCCTTAGGTCTGAAAACCTCAGCGGCTCTCCCGCTTTACCTCCTTTGCAGGGTGCCGGCGGGCGCTGGCACGGAAGGTTCAAAGTTCTAAACGCGGAAGATACAACCCCTTGACCAGTTCGGTCATCAGCTCAAAATTGAGCGTGTCGATCATATCCGTCTCCTGATGACAATTTCTGTTACGGGTAAGGAATGCCGCTGGATTCTCTCTTCACTGAAAAACCGATCATCTCCAGGAAAACCATTCCCTCCGGTGAAACCTCCTGGTCCTTCATGTGCCTCGCATAGACCATGCATCCCATCTTCTTAGAGCCGAAGCAGGGAGTTTCTTTCTCACCTTCCCTTTCGGGAACGGATCTGACCTTTCGCGTCTATCCACTTCTTACTCACCGAATACTCTGCTGCAGATGAAGTCCATTGAAAGTAACCGGGAGCATCCCTCCGGATTTCCTTCTGGCCAGGTGAAGAACATTAAAGGCTGCCAATGCCTGAAATTTCAGACGATTGTTCGCACATCCCGCCGTCTCCCACAAATAAAGATAAAAAAGACATGCCTTTTCAGGAAATTCCACGTTAAAGACTGATATTTCAAAGACAATACATTGCATTGCCGACGGGTTTCTGATATCCCACAAAAGTGTCGTCGGTAACGTCTTTCAATCCACCTCTCAGGACAGAATCCCATGATCACCAAGGAACCCCGTCTTCGCGTCGGCCTTATGGAAGGAAAGTCGGAAATTTCCGGCTGTCTTCATGGGCATTTCCGCAGTCCCCAATATCCCCGGCAGCATTTTTCCGGGAATTTCACAATCCACAGCCTTGGAGGCGAGATTCTTTTCAATGCCGGCAAGGGTGGAGGGATGATCGCCCGTTCTTCTCTGAGCCTTCTCTGTGAAGATCAGGCCACCTTTTCGCTCCAGAACGTCACCATCGGCAATGCCTTTCACTGGCAAAGGCAGGAAGAGCAAACCTTTGCCGGAAATCTCCGGATCCTGGCCTCAGGTGACAATACCCTCACGGCCATCAATGACATCGCCCTGGAGGATTATCTTTCCAGCGTCATCTCCTCCGAAATGAGCGCCGCGGCACCCATGGCCCTGCTGGAAGCCCACGCGATCATCTCCCGGAGCTGGCTGGCCGTCATGCTGAAACGGGGGCAGCCCCCGACCGGGGCATCCGCCCCGGCTTCAGCCGGTGACGAACACATAATCTGGTACGGGCGGGAGGAACACCAGTTCTTCGACGTTTGCGCCGATGATCATTGTCAGCGGTATCAGGGACTGACCCGAAGCATCCCGGACCGCACGGAGGCCGCCGTGAACGCCACGCGGGGGGTATTTCTGGTTTACGGCGATGCCGTCTGCGACGCCCGCTATTCCAAATGCTGCGGCGGGCGGACGGAAACCTTCGAGAATACCTGGGAAGAGATTCCGCATCCTTACCTGTCCAGCGTTGCCGACAGCGCCGTTGACTACGGCCCGGTTCTCGACGAAGAGGCGGCACAGCGCTGGCTCTTCTCTTCTCCCGAAGCCTACTGCAATATCCGGGATGAAAAGCTCCTCGCGGAGATCCTGCCCTCGTTCGATCAGGAAACGAAGGACTTCTTCCGCTGGGAGGTCGCCTACGACCAGGAGGAACTTGGAGAGATCCTCAGGGAAAAATCGGGGATCGACTTCGGCCGGGTTCTGGAACTCATCCCCCTGGAACGTGGGCCGTCGGGACGGATCACCCGCCTGAAAATCGCAGGCACGAAGACCTCCATCGTGGTGGGTAAGGAGCTGGAAATCCGCAGGTGGCTCTCCCGCAGCCATCTCTACAGCAGCGCCTTCGTGGTGGAGGCCCAGCGGGATCCGTCGGGCACCGACTGCCGCTTTGTTCTCCACGGCGGCGGCTGGGGACACGGCGTCGGCCTCTGCCAGATCGGAGCCGCGGTCATGGCATCACGGGGCAGCTCAGCGGAAACCATCCTGAAGCACTATTTCCGGGGCGCTTCCCTGAAGAAGCTGTACTGAGGACGGGGAGGAATCGCCGTTCATGAGGATCTCCAACCGTGCCCGACCCGCCCGCCGCAACCCCTGGGCCTGGGTGCCGCCCCTCTACATGGCGGAAGGCATCCCCTACATCCTCGTCACAACGGTTTCGGTGATCCTCTACAAAAACCTCAACATTTCCAATACGGACATCGCCCTCTACACGAGCTGGCTCTACCTTCCCTGGGTGCTCAAGCCCCTGTGGAGCCCCCTGGTGGATATGATCCGGACCAAGAGGTTCTGGATCGTGCTCATGCAGCTCCTCGTAGGGGCGTCGCTGGCCTGCATCGCCCTGACCCTCCCGGCCTCCGCCTTTTTCCGCTATTCACTGGCCTTCTTCTGGATCATGGCCTTCAGCTCGGCCACCCACGACATCGCCGCGGACGGCTTCTACATGCTCGGGCTGGAGCAGTACCAGCAGGCGGCCTTTGTGGGTGTGCGCACCATTTTCTACCGCATCGCCGTCATCGCCGCCAAAGGCATCCTCGTCGTCTTTGCCGGCCATCTGCAATCCGGCGGCTTAAGCGTCACGACAGCCTGGTCGGTCACCTTTTTTCTGGGCGCAGCCATTTTCCTGGCTTTCGGGCTCTATTCCGCCTTCGTCCTCCCCTATCCGGCAACGGACCAGCCCGCGCCCAGAGCCTCGGCTTCTTCACACGTGGCGCAGGAGATCATGAATATTTTCGCCCTCTTTTTCCGCAGGAAGGAAATCGTTGTCATCGTTGCCTTTTTCCTTTTTTACCGGTTTGCCGAAGCACAACTGGTTAAAATGGTGGCCCCCTTCCTCCTGGACCCCCGAACAAAAGGGGGCCTTGGATTGACGACGGGCGAAGTGGGAATCGTCTACGGAACCATCGGTGCGGTAGCCCTGATGCTGGGCGGTCTCCTGGGGGGATATGTCATCTCCCGCCAGGGGTTGAAGTTCTGGCTGTGGCCCATGGCCCTCATCATGCATCTGCCCGTCCTGGTTTTCGTCTATCTCTCCCGGTCGCAGCCGGAAAATCTGCTGATCATCAACGCCTGCGTCGCCGTGGAGCAGTTCGGCTACGGGTTCGGCTTCACAGCCTATTCGCTCTTCATGATCATGGCCGCCGAAGGACCTTACAAGACGGTGCACTACGCCCTCGGCACGGGCATCATGGCCCTGGGAATGATGATTCCTGGGATGGCGAGCGGCTGGCTCCAGGAACAGCTCGGCTACTACCCCTTTTTCCTATGGATCGCCCTTTCGACGATCCCCGGCTTTATCGTCACGGCAATGGTGAAAATAGATCCGGCCTACGGGCGACGGACCTGATCCAGGGTGTGCGACGGACCGCAGGCAAACGGGAAAAACCTTTAAAGAAGAGACGCCATGAACGCATCGAATGAACCTTTCGTGAAAACGGCCTTTGTCCTTGGTGCAGGCCTGGGATTCCGCCTGCGCCCCCTGACGGAAAACTGCCCCAAGCCCCTGCTGCCCGTCCGGGGCCGCCCCCTGATCACTTATGCCCTGGATCACCTCCGCTCCGTCGGTATCCGCCGCTTCATCATCAACACCCACCACTGCGCCTGCCGCTATGCCGAGGCTTTTCCCGACGTTCAGTGGCGGGGGTTTCCTCTTTTCTTCCGCTATGAGCCCGTTCTCCTGGACACCGGCGGGGGGCTGAAGAACATCGAAGATCTCCTGTCGAGCGACGAGCGGGTCCTGGTCTACAATGGCGACATCCTGACGGATCTTCCCCTGGAGCGGCTGATCGCAGCCCACCGGACCCAGGGAAAGGAAATTACCCTGGCCCTGCGCAGCTCAGGAGAACCCGCCAATGTCTGCCTCAACGAGAGGGGTGAGATCTGCGATATGCGCTTTCTGCTGGGCAATCCCGGCATCCGGCGCTGCCTCTTTTCGGGTATTTACCTGGTAGAAACGGCCTTCCTCCGGAGGATGACGCCCGGCGAAAAGGTCTCCCTCGTTCCGGTTCTGGTCGACATGCTGCGCCGGCAGCCGGGTTCAGTGGGAAGCGTAATCCTTGACGAGGGCGTCTGGCATGATATAGGCTCCCTGGAGGCCTACGAAGCGGTCAACAGTTCCAAAAGCAGGGGCTAACATGCTCCAGGAAAGGATCCCGTGCAAACGCGGCGGGACAACGGCGGCAAGGACCCAGCCGGACCAGGCGGGAAAAAGGCCCTTCATGCAAGGAGACCCATGAATATCTCGGACACGAACAATCCCCCCGACCTTAACTCAAGGCTCATGGCCTTCGTCCGCCGGACCCTGGCTCTCCCGACGGAAACGCCCCTGACCCTCGTTCCGCTCACCAAGGGCGGCTCAGCCCGAACCTTTTACCGCGTTTCCGGCAGGGTAAAGATCCGCGCCAGGGGCATGCTGGAGAAGTCTTCGTTCATCGCCATGCATTACCAGCCGGAGCCCAGGGAGAACACCCTGTATGCCGGCATTGCCGATTTCCTGAAGGAGTTGGGAGTGGCCGCACCGGCCGTGCTGGCCCACGATCCGGAAGCATGCTTTGTGCTGACGGAAGATCTCGGAGATGAAGACCTGTGGAGCCATCGCCATGAAAACTGGCAGCGCCGGCGAACTTCGTACAAAGGCGTTCTTGAGCATGCCCATCGCCTTCACCGGTATGTTCAGGACGGCGAGGAGATCCCCCTCCCCCCCCTGATGGAGGGGTATGACGCAGCGCTGTACAAGTGGGAGCGGGACTATTTCCGCCGGGAGTTTGTGGAGGGCGTCTGCAGAGTGTCCCTCCTGCCCGTCGACGGAAAAGCCCTTGAAGAGGAGGGAACGGCTCTCGCCGAGCGGCTTCTGGAATCGGAAACGGGCCTTATTCACCGCGATCTGCAGTCGCAGAATATCATGATCCGTGACGGGGCGCCCGTTCTGATCGATTTTCAGGGGATGAGGACCGGATCCCCCTTCTACGATCTGGGCTCCCTTCTCTACGACCCTTATGTCTCCCTGCGTGCTGAGGAACGCCTGGAGCTCCTC
Organism: Syntrophus sp. (in: bacteria); assembly: GCF_040768185.1. Classification (NCBI taxonomy): domain Bacteria; kingdom Pseudomonadati; phylum Thermodesulfobacteriota; class Syntrophia; order Syntrophales; family Syntrophaceae; genus Syntrophus; species Syntrophus sp. (in: bacteria). The sequence goes on from NZ_JAXGNC010000003.1 coordinate 197,870, forward strand.
GACTTTTACTATCGGCTTTCCCCCCGGAAACTGGATTGGCCAACGTTCATAACACGCTTTCATGAAGGGTCGGCTCAGCGCCTCATGCAGGCCCTGGGGGCCTACGGTTTTCTGGGCCACCGGAATGGCCGGGCGGATTTCCGCGCTCACATTCCCACCGGCCTCCGCCATCTGGCCATTGTCACCTCCTGCGTTTCGTCCCTGCCTTGCCTGCGGGCCCTGGCCGCCCGCTGTCTCGATGCCCTGAGCCTGGATCGGTGACGAGGCTTCGCATCCCCCTGTCCTGTCCAGCGGCGAAAGCCGGCAAATAAATCCGGTTTGCCCGCTTGCCTTTCCAGGCGCTTATGTCTATATTTTTCCAGAAGAGGCGTTCCGGATCACAACGATTAAGGAAGGAAGCGTTATGGAGCCGAAAGAGGGCTATCTCAAAGAGGAAGTGAGCCGCTTCTGCAGGGAACGGGGTGCGGATCTTGTGGGATTTGCTCCTACCGAACGCTGGGAGGAATACGCCGAGGTCCCCCCCGGATTCCGTCCGTCGGCGCTCTGGCCTTTTGCGCGCACGGTCATCGTCGTGGGGATGCCGATGCTGCTGCCGATCGTGGAAACAACGCCTTCCGTGCTTCACAAGGAGCTCTATTCGGTCGTGAACGGCAAGCTCGATACCCTGGCCTACGAGCTGGCCATCTTCCTCAACGACAGGGGATACGCCTCGTCATTTTTCGGCCGTGATGTCTACGCCAACTTGAAGGCCCTTCGGGATTCGCCGTTTGCCGCCTTCAGCCACGTCATGGCGGCGAAATATGCGGGGCTGGGTACAATCGGCGTCAGCCACTGCCTGCTGACCAGGCCCTATGGCCCGCGGGTGCGTTTCGTCTCGGTCCTGACCGCGGCCGATCTGCCCGCAGATCCGGTGCAGAAGCAAGAGCTCTGCATCCGGTGCGGGGCCTGCGCCACATGCTGCCCGAAGCAGGCCCTTGTCATGCGTCAGGATCAGGTCATCGGGGACTACGATAAAATCGCCTGCCTGGAAATGCACGAGGAGCTGGTCCGGCGGCGGTGTTACCCCTGCGGGATCTGCACCAAGGTATGTCCCGTCGGCGAGGATCGGCGGCTTTATTCAGAAAAGGGCATTCAGCGCAAATACCTGAGGGAAGCCAAGGCGATGGCAGCTGATCCCCACGATCCCACCTACGCCTCCTGGACCCACATCCGCAGGTGGGGCGGCCTTCCGGAAACCCCGCCAGAAGCGGAGGGAAAGAAGGGCAATCCCCCCAACAGGGTTCGCCAGGAAAACGATTAAAAGGAGTACAAGCGATGGATCTGAACGAATTTGTGAAGTCCCTGACCGCGCTGTTGAAGGAAAAGCCCCCGCAGGCTGAAATCATCCGCCAGGGGCGCACCCTGCTTTCCAGCCTGACAGCCTCCACCGACTGGTTTCAGGAGAGTCTGGCCCGCCTTCTCCTGGATCAAACGTGGCGGGCAGGCCAGCGACACACCATCTGGCCCAACGAGATCAGTCTCGCCTGGGACACCGATCCGGAATTTTCCGTACTGGCCTACATCTGGGAGCCGGACATGGTGGATGTCGTTCATGATCACGGATCCTGGGGAGTGCTGGCCTGCCTGGTCGGAATCATCGATGAAATCAAATATTCGCGCCTTGACGACGGAAGCCGGGAGGGATTCGCCGAACTTTCCCCCCATTCCCCACTCACAATGAATCCCGGAGAGACGACCTTCATCCTCCCGCTGGATCAGGGCATTCACCGCCTCGGGAACGCGGCCCGCGGGCACAGTGTTTCAGTCCACGTATACGGCCAGCCGGTGCGCCGGGGATACATCCGCACGTTTTATCCAGAAGAAAAACGGGTGTCCGTGGCCTACCCGCCCCCGACATACAAGGCGGCGCTGGCCATCCGCCTGCTGGCGGAAATCGGTCGGCCGTGGTCGCAGAATCTGATCTCCGCCGCTCTCCGGGAAAGCGTGCCGGATTTTCTGAAAGCGGAATGTGAACAGGCCCTCTCCCGAAGCAAGGAGAAAAAGGAACCGGGTCAAGAATAGCTCAACACTCAGGAGGGCAAATGAAAGCGCTCATCTTAAACGGAAGTGCCAGAGGCGGGAAAGGCGTGACGGGGAAGATGGTGAATGCCCTCATCCGGGGGCTTGCAAAGGGAAAGGCAGAGTCAACGACCTTCGAAATCCGCAGGATGTCCATATCGCCCTGCACCGGATGCCTGTCGTGCATGCACAAGAACCCGGGCATCTGCGCTGTTCGGGATGACATGGAGCCGATCTACCAGGCCCTCAAGGCTTCAGATCTGCTGGTTCTGGCGACGCCCCTGTACGTGGACACGATGTCCGCCCAGTTGAAGACGGTGATGGACCGCTGCCTGGCCTGTCTTCAGCCATTTTTGATCAGGGACGACACCGGGCGGGTGCGCCATCCCTACACCTGGCGCATGCCGGCAAAATTTCTGCTGCTGTCCACTTCCGCCTTCCCGGAGCCGGAAGTCTTCGCCGCCCTTCTTGCCACCTTCCACGCGCAGGCGGCCAATTTCGGTTCAAAGGCGGCAGGAGCAATCTGTATCCCCGGATCCATCGCCCTTCAGGTGGAACCGGTATTGCTGGACCGCCACCTGTACCTCCTGGAAGAGGCGGGAAAAATCCTGGCTGAAACGGGGAGCATCCCCGGAACCCTCTTACAGGAACTCAACACCCCCCCGGTCGATGTGGACCGCTATCTCCAGGTAGCGGCCAGATATGAGGACTGGTGCCGGGAGCAGCTGAACAAAGCGAGGCGAAGTCGAGAAGACGCATCCATTTGATGAGCCGTCGGGAAAGAGAATCACCGGAACGGATGCGGCATCTCAAGGAGAACCGATCGCCCGGAATGGCGGCTTCGCTCTTTCTTCCCATCCAGGGGCTACTCGCAGGCCGCCTGAGCGGGGGGAAAGATCCGTCCCGTTTCGCTCAGCGGTGCCAGAAGCTTTGTACGGATGATGTCCTTCATCCGGCTCTTGACCTTGACCCTGCTTTTGGGATTGAAGGAAAACGTCATGTTCTTGAGTGCGTTGACCATCGTGGACCGCCCCCTGACTTCCACCTCCACCTCCGGCTTTCGAAAAATGGAAAACATGACCCCGGGTATCGATTCAAGCAGCAGCCGGGAATCGAGGAGCAATTCAAAGTTTTCATTGCCCCTGATGTCCACCGCCCCCTGTACACGGGAAGCCCCCAGGGGCTGACCGTCGATGTAGGTGCTGAAGGTGATGTTTTCCAGCGAGCAGCCGAAGGGGTTGGGATTGTGGAACAGGGTCCGGACCCGGATGGTGAGATCGTCTTGATTGATATCCAGGAGTTCGACATTCGAGATCTTGACAAATTCCGGCTTCTGGATCACCCGTCCGGGAGAACAGGCGATTACCCCCCAGAAAACGAGTCCGGACATAAGGAGCAGCCCCATTCGTTTCATGTTATCCTGATTCCATTTCCAGGTTGACTGCCCTTCCCTAACCGGTCCCGCCACCGGGCGTCACGATGGCAGGCGTTCCCTCCCCGATCTTCCCGGCAGAACAGGAAACACATCCATTGTCCGGACAGAATCGCGCGGTGCGGCCCTTTTCATTTCATCGACGGGAGAGGGGCCGCACCGTTGTGACGGAGCATCGGGAGGCGGGTGACATACGGGTTAAAGATGGATCACGGCGTCCACAACCACACAGCCCGACACGGTCGCCAGGACGGGATTGAGATCCATCTCCGCAATGGCGGGCAGGTCCGTCACCAGCTGGGATACCCGCTGAATGATTTCGATGACGGCCTCACGGTTGACGGCCTTCTCCCCCCTCACCTCTCCGAGCAGGGAAGCCGCCTTGAGAGAGGAGAGCATGACCTCCGCCTCGGCCGCTGTCACCGGCGCCAGCTTGAAATTGATGTCCTTGAAAATGTCCACATAGACGCCACCCAGTCCGGCCATGACCAGATGGCCCGCGTCGTCGTCCGCCTTGGCGCCGACAATGATTTCCCTGCCGCCGGGTAGATACTTCTGGACGAGGAATTTGAGATCCTGGCCGGATAGAGTTACCGCCATCCTCCTTGCCTCTTCCCGGACCGCCTGTTCATCGGCCAGGTTGAGGATAACACCGCCCAGGTCGGTTTTGTGGGTAATCGTCGGGGTGTCCGCCTTCAGAGCTACGGGAAAGCCGATTTGGGCGGCATGCCGGGCGGCTTCGTCCGGGCTGGCCGCGGTCCTCCATGGGGCAACGGGGATGCCGTAGGCGGAAAGAACACCGTAAACCTCATCGGCGCAAAGCAGCTTCCGCCCCGAGGTGGCGACGCCGGCAAGGATCGCTTCCGCCTTCCGTCGGTCCACATCGGCAAAGGTCTTCACCGCGCTTTCTTCCCGGCGGCGGATCTGCCCGTATTTCGTCAGCGCGGCCAACGCTTTTCCACAGGTGCTTGGAAAATCGTAGCAGACGACCTCACCCTCGGACAGAATGCGGAGCGTCTCCTGCCACTGCCCCTTGTCGGTCATGAAGTTGCAGATGATGGGCTTCCGTTTCTGCCGGTTGACTTCCGCGATCTCCAAGGCGATTTCATTGGTGTTGACAAAGGGTGGCGTTACGAAGTGGATGAGGATGCTGTCGATTCCGTCGTCCTCCATCATGGCGTCCAGGGTGATCCGGAAATGCTTCCCCGTGCCCGTGGCGAGAACGTCCACAGGATTGTTGATCGCAGCCTCGGGAAAGAGGGATTCCTTGAGAATCGCCTGTGTCTTCTCCGACAGGGGCGGGATGGTCAGGCCGTTCTGAACCAGCACATCAGTGGCGATCACAGCAGGGCCGCCGGTATTGCAGATCATGCCCACCCGGCCGCCCCGCGGCACCGGCTGGGACGCAAAGACGGCGGCGGCCTGGCAGAGCTTCTCCTCGTCGTCAAAAACGATCATGCCCGCCTTTTCAAAAATGAGATCGGCGCTGAGGTCCTCCTTGGCAAGACCACCCGTGTGCGAAGCGGCCGCCTTGGCCCCCTCCATCGTCCGGCCTGCCTTCATGACCAGGATCGGCTTCTTGGCGGCCACTTTCTGCGCCACCCTCAGAAACTCTTTCGGGTCCCGGATTCCTTCCACATAGAGGAGAATGACCCGGGTTTTGTCGTCATTGCCATAGTACTCAAGAAGTTCTGGAATGGAAATGTCGCAGGCGTTTCCATTGGTTGCATACAGCCGGGTGCCGATCCCCATGTCGAAAATGGCCTGGTGAAGCAGTGAGGCGATCCCGCCGCTCAGGCTGAGAATCGAAACATGCCCCGGCTTCGGAAAGGTGAAGGTGAAATTGCAGTAGGCCTTCATGGCCGGATCCGTATTGATAACCCCCTGACAGTTGGGCCCGAAGATCCGGATCCCGTATTTTTTCGCCCGGGCCATGCAGTCCGCCTCGATGGCTGCACCGACGGGGCCGATCTCTGAAAACCCGCCGCCATTCATAATCAGGTATTTAACGTTCTTCCTTCCGCAATCATCGATTGCCTGAGGTACATGGCGAGCGGCGATGGCCACATGAACCACATCGACATCGGTGGGAACATCCAGGATGGAGGCGTAGGTCTTCTGACCGTAAAGGGCGTCCACTTTCGCATTGATGGGATAGATGGCCCCCGTGTAGCCGTATTCCACAAGGTTTTTTACGACGCGATTTCCGATGTTGAATTCTCTTTCTGAAGCGCCCAGTACAGCAACCGATTTTGGATTGAACAATGCATCGAACATCTCTTTCCTCCCTTTAACCTCCTGCGATTCCCGTTCTTTTTTTTTGCTTCTTCTCCAGCGGGCCCCCGTCTCCGCTCCACAGGCAGCGACATGCCGCAGGGGCTCGCTTCCATCAGCCCTTACCTGCAGGCGGCAACCCTCAACCCCGATTTTTCCCCAAAAAAAAACCGCGGGTTTTTCTGCCCGCGGCTTCTTAGTCGGTCTCTTAACCAATCAGCTCGGGGACAAAATATGCCCGCCGCTAAAGCTGAAGCTGAAGGTAAAAAAACAGATGAAGAATAAAAAGCTGGATATGGACTCTGTGTAGTTCACGAATGACCTCGATTGGATGAACGGGCTTCCTTTTATCACGTCGCCCTTCCATGTCAAGAAAAACCTCATGGCGACGGAGACAAATTCGAGAGACATCGCTGAGTTTTTTTTCAAAGGGTGGAAGCGCATTGCAGCGAAACGGGAAAAGATGGTCTGAATTCTTGACAGAAGATGTGGTCGATACTATACAAATCATGCCTGCCCTGCCGGTTGCCTTCGGTAAAAGGGGAATACGGAAGATCAGTGCAGCGGATCCAGCGAAACCGGGCCGTGAGAAGAGCACAGGCCTTCAAGGAAAGTCCCGGGTTCATGGATTCGCAAGCTACGGAAGGATCTAGAGATTATTCATGAATTACCTGCCCGATATTTCCTGTTGGCATGATGAAGCCTTAAAAACGGATCCCATTCTTCCAGCGGTTCTTGACCACATGAACGACGGGGTCCTGGTCGTCGATGGAAAGGGGATTGTCGTTTCATGCAATGCCTCTGCGCAGATGATGCTGGAAATCGACGCCCGGATCATCGGAACCCCCCTGCAGTCCATTCCGTCGCTTGCCGATCTGCGGGTATTCCTGGATTCAAGAAAGAACAATCCGTCCGAAAGATTTTCACGCCGTGACAGATTGCTTGCCGCAAAGGCCTTCTCCGGACTGGGATCCGGTTTCGAGGAGAAAACGCTGATCCTGCTGCAGGACATCACGGAGCTGGATCATATCAGGGCGGAGCTGAAATCCCGGGAAAAGTTGAACGAGGAGCTGGAAGATATTATCGCCTCCTCCTACGATGGAATCCTCATCACCGACGGGGAAGGAAACGTGCTGAAAATCAACGACGCCCTGCTCCGGATCACCGAACTACCCCCTGAGAATTTTATCGGCCATAAAATGGAGTCCCTCTACGAGGAGGGCCACTTTTTCGGGCAATCCATTGAAAGCCTCGCCCGAAAGGGGAAAAGGATCACAACGGGCATCCAGAAAATTCGAACTGGGAAGGAAGTCATGGTCACCTCGACGCCCGTGTTCGACGACGACGGGCATATCCTGAGAATGGTGACCAACGCCAGGGACATGTCCGAGATTCTGTCCCTGCAGGAGCAGCTGGCCTCATCCCGCGAACTGAGCAGCCATCTTCAGACGGAAGTCAACAGGATGCTCGAAGACGAGTTGCGCTCCCAGGGAATGATTACCGCATCTCCCGCCATGTACAAAATTCTCGAATTGTCCCGTAGGGTTGCCAACAGCGAGGCCACCGTTTTAATCCAGGGGGAATCGGGAGTCGGCAAGGAAGTACTTGCCAAGCTCATCCACGTCTGGAGCAAGCGGCCGGGGGCGTTCATCAAGGTCAATTGCGGGGCGATTCCGAAACATCTCCTGGAGTCCGAGCTCTTCGGATACAACAGGGGCGCTTTCACCGGGGCGAACAAGGAGGGCAAGCCCGGAATTTTTGAGCTGGCAGCCGACGGTACGCTCTTCCTCGATGAAATCGAGGACCTGCCTTTGAATCTCCAGGTGAAATTCCTCCAGGTCATCCAGGATCGATCCTTTCTGCGCCTGGGAGGAACCAAGGTCATCTCCGTAAACCTTCGTTTCATAGCCGCCAGCAATCGGGATTTGAGCAGGCTGGTTGCGGAGCGGACATTCCGGGAGGACTTGTTTTATCGGCTGAACGTCGTGCCGGTTACCATCCCCCCCCTGCGGGAACGGGTCGAGGATATCCCTCTGCTGGTGGATTATTTCCTCAATCAATATAACAGCAAGTACGGCGGCGAAAAATTTCTGGCTCCCGCTTTGCTTAAAAAGTTCGAGATGTATGACTGGCCCGGGAATATCCGTGAGCTGAAAAACTATATCGAACGGTTGGTGATCACCTGCTCGGGAAATCTGATCAATATGGACTTTCCGGAAACGGAACAGAATATTTCATCGTTCGCACAGCCCATTGATCCGGCCGAAACCCGGGAGGAAGGGAAAGACGAGGCCTTTTCAACCCTGAAAGAAGTTCTGGAAAGCGTTGAAAAGGACATGCTGTCCAAGGCCCTGAAGAAATACAAGAATTCACGAAAAATCGGCCGTATGCTGGGCATATCCCACACGGCGGTCTTAAAGAAACTAAAGAAATATTCCCTGGGCTGACCCCCTGCAAAGAAAGAGGCGGAAGCAAAACGTTCCACTGGAAATTTTTGTTTCCGGTTTTCTCCCCTTCCTGGAAACCTATCGTTCCATCTCTGGCGCCAAATCGAAGGGTCAATATTTTTTAATCCTTTATAATCAATAGATTGCGGATAGATCTCCCTTTTTCCGCAGCAAATTCCTTCCCATTCAACACTCCGGCGGCCTCCTGGAACGCATGGCAGTCGACGGGGATTTCCGAAGCGCTTCACCTCGATGGAGTCAACGCATTAATCTCTTGATTTATATGGCTATTTGCATCTTCACTTTCAGGTTCATGCCCGTCGGAGGACCTTTCTTTTCCGAACGTCAATAAAGAGCCATTTCTTTCTCTCTGGCAGGTTTATTGCCTTAACTTGAGGCTGTTGAAAATGTGATCACAATGTGATCAACCATTCGAAGAAGGAGGAGTTCATGGCAAAGCTATATCCAGAGGAATTTTACAACTCGGCAGATTGGTTCGTAGACAGGCACGTCCGGGAAGGACGCGGCGACAACATCTGCGCCTACACCGATAGGGGCAACTACACCTATCGCGACATTCAGAAAATGACCAATAAGATGGCCAACATGTTCCAGAAGCTGGACATCCGGATGGGTGACCGGATCATCATGATCGTTCTGGACACTCCGTGGTTTTACTCCACGTTCTGGGGCGCCGTGAAGATGGGGGCCGTCCCTGTACCGTCCAACACCATGCTGACATCCGACGACTATGAATATTACCTCAACGACAGCCAGGCCCGGACCCTGGTGGTTTCGTCGCGACTTCTGCCGGTCATTGAGGGCATCGAAGAACTTCGCTTCCTCAGGGACGTCATTGTTGTGGATGACGAAGGCGCCTTTCAGCCTCCGTACAAACAGATCTATGCGTCGGCATCGGATGAATTCCAGACCGTGTTCACGACAAAGGACGATGTGGCCTTCTGGCTTTACACCTCCGGCACCACCGGCGGTCCGAAAGGGGCGGTCCATTCCCAGTCCGACATGCAGTACAGCGCCGATCACTATGGGAAGGAAATTATCCAGATTACGGAAAAGGACATCTGCTACTCCGCCGCGCGGCTCTTCTTCGCCTACGGCATCGGCAACGCCATGTTCTTCCCCATGTCCGTCGGCGCCGCAACGGTCCTCAACCCCGATCCCCCCACGCCGGCCCATGCATTCCGGCTGATCAGCTCCTACAAGGCGACCCTGTTCTTCGGCGTTCCAACCCTCTTCGGGCAGATGCTGGAGTACAAACTGAAGCAGGACAAGGAAGGCGGGGCAACGGCTGATCCCAAGGCGCCTCATGAGCTTTCAACACTCCGCGCCTGCCCGTCCGCCGGCGAGGCCCTTCCGCCCGACCTGTACTACAAGTTCAAGGATCGCTTCGGCGTCGAGATTCTCGACGGTCCCGGATCGACGGAGATGCTTCACATCTACGTGTCCAACCGGATCGGTGATGTCAGACCGGGTTCCAGCGGAAAGCCCGTTCCCGGCTATGACGTGAAGGTTGTGGATGACGACGGCAACGAACTGCCCGTGGGCGAGATCGGAACCCTCTGGGCGAAGGGAGCCAGTTCTCTCCGCTATTACTGGAGGAAGAGAGAAAAGACAGCCGGCACGGTGAGAGGCGAATGGATCAACACCGGCGACAAGTACTACAAGGATGCGGACGGATACTTCTGGCCGTCAGGCCGGGCCGACGACATGCTGAAGGTCGGTGGGATCTGGGTGTCTCCGCTGGAAGTGGAAAACTGCCTGAGGGAACATGCCTCCGTCATGGAGTGCGCCGTCATCGGAGCGGAGGACGACAAGAACCTGGTCAAACCGAAGGCCTTCGTGGTTCTCAAACAAGGCTTCGCCCCATCGGAGGAACTCGAGAAAGAGCTGAAGACATGGGTTCTCGACCGCCTTGCCAAGTTCAAGTATCCCCGCTGGATCGTCTTCATGGATGAGCTTCCCAAGACGGCCACGGGCAAGATTCAGAGGTTCAAACTCCGTTAATCCATAACGGAAAATCGCAACAATAATGAAGGGCCGCCCTGCCAAAGGCGGCCCTTTTCTGTTTGTAAGACGGTTATTTTCAGGCGCTTAAAGGTTTCACCGGGAATCCGGGCAGAGAGCGCCTCTGCCTCCCGTTGTATCCAGCGCCTTATCACCGGCAGTTCCCGGCGGGACTGGCAGATTCCCACGGGGACCGAACCGCGGCCATGCTGGGCGCACCAAAAGAAGGGGCCGCCTTTTTAAAAAGGCGGCCCCTGTGCATTTTACGAGATTGAAACGCTCATCCCAATTCTAGCGGAGCTTGAAGCGCTGGATCTTCCCGGTTGCCGTCTTGGGCAGCGAATCGATGAAGACAACCCAGCGGGGATACTTGAACTTGGCAAGGCGGTCGAGAACCCATGTCTTCAGTTCCTTTTCAAGTTCAGGTGAAGGTGCAAATCCCTGATTCAGAACGACGAAGGCCTTCGGCTTTACAAGATTTTCGTCGTCCATGGCGCCGACCACGGCGCACTCCATGACGGAGGCATGCTCCCTCATGCAGTTTTCAACTTCCAGCGGAGACACCCAGATCCCACCGACCTTCAGCATGTCGTCGGCCCGGCCGGAGGGGAAGAAGAAGCCGTCCGCATCCTTGTAGTACTTGTCGCCGGAGTTGATCCACTCGCCGATGACGGTGCTGGCCGTTTTGTCTCTCTTTCTCCAGTAATACCGCAGGGAGCTTCTCCCCCTGATCCAGAGGTTGCCGACTTCGCCGACAGGCAGTTCGTTCAACCCTTCGTCGTCCATGATCTTCTCTTCATAACCGGCGACAGGCTGTCCGCTGGAGCCCGGTTTGATGGCGCCGATCCGGTTGGACAGATAGATGTGGAGCATTTCCGTAGAACCCGGTCCGTCAAGGATTTCCACGCCATAACGTTCCACGAACTTGTGGTACAGGTCGGGGGGAAGCGCCTCGCCGGCGGACGGGCAGGCCCGAAGCGTCTGCAGGGCGTGGGGAGCCCCCGGATTTTCCTTGTCCAGTTTTTCCTGGGCGATGAGCATCTGCCCGAAGAGGGTCGGAACGCCGAAGAACAGGGTCGCCTTGTACTGGCTGACCAGCCGGAACACATGGGCCGGTGCGGGCGGATCGGGATTCAGGACGGCTGCGGCGCCGACGGACATGGGGAAGAACATGGCGTTGCCGAGGCCGTAGGCGAAAAAGAGCCGGGCGGCGGAGTAGCAGATGTCCTTTTCCGTAATTTTGAGAATATCTTGTCCATAATGCTCGGCGCTGTACTGCATATCGGACTGGGAATGGACCGCCCCCTTCGGACCGCCGGTGGTGCCGGAGGTGTAGAGCCAGAAGGCGACATCGTCCGCCGAGGTGAACACGGTTTCAAATTCCTCTTTTGCCGCGCTATACATCTGCTTGTACGGGGTGGAGAAGACGCCGTCATCATCCACTACAATCACATCTTTAAGGAAGCGGAGTTCTTCAATCTCGTTCACGACGGGGAGAAGTCTCGACGATACGACCAGGGTCCTTGCCTGGCTGTCGTTGAGGTAGTATTCATAGTCGTTGGCCGTGAGCATGGTGCTGGAGGGAACAGGAACGGCCCCCATCTTCACGGCGCCCCAGAACGTGGAGTAAAACCACGGAGTGTCCAGAACGATCATGATGATCCGGTCGCCCATCCGGATGTCCAGATTTTTGAACATGTTGGCCATTTTGTTGGTCATTTTCTGAATATCGCGATAGGTGTAGTTGCCCTTGTCCGTGTACGCGCAAATATTGTCGCCACGGCCTTCCCTGACGTGCCTGTCTACGAACCAATCTGCTGAGTTGTAAAATTCCTCTGGATATAACTTTGCCATACTTCTTCCTCCTCCTTTAAATAAAAAGTTACAATGTGATTATAACATCGCGACATTTTATGCAAGCAATCTTTTCACAGAGAAAGCGCTCTGGCATTGAAAAAGCACCGACTATCGTTGCCGTGACACGGAAACCGTCAGGGTCTGGACATTCAAAGATTTGAAATCCTTATCAATATTTCGATCCCATGCTGATGGGACTGACGGTTGAGTTTTTTTGCTGTCGCGTCTCCATTTCATCCTTACGTGGACGGCGGATCCCCCCGACGGCCTCCATGCGGGGCTGATGCGGATCTGACGGCAGAGGGGAAAGCGAGGTAAACGACCTGAACCATTGAAAGAACGCCACAGGAGGGACAGAAATCATACGGACACAGGGAGCTGCTGCCCCGGGCTCACTCCTTATCGAAGATAAAAAAAGCGGCGGATTCCCTGAAGATTCCACCGCTTTTCAAGCAGATTCAACCCGATGAGAAATGGCCTATTTTACCAGCTTGCGCCTTAAGCCGAGAATTCCCACCAGACCCGATCCCAGGAGCCAAGCCGCTGCAGGAATCGGAATTGGGTGCGTCTGGGCCAGAAGCAGGTTTTCGAACATCACCTTGTTGTCATTGTTAGTGGCATAGACATTGTCCCAGACATTCTGGTCCGTAATGACAAAGATGCTGCCGTCGCCGATGTTCTCGTAGGCCATCATGACATCGGACAGGTTGGAACCGAGCATCAGCTTCTGGGCGGGACCCGAAAGATTGAGCGATGCAAAGCAGGCGTAATTGTATGTATTGACGCCCGCCGTTAAGGGATGGTCCAGGATCTGTCCGTTGGCCCGGGTCGCATCGCGGTATCCCGCATCCGGATAGTCGGTGTTGATGGAAATGTGTCCGCCCAGGGCCGCGATGGCTGCCGTAATCCGGGCGTTTTCAGCCGGGGCATAATTACCGTGCTCCCCCATGAAGGCAATCCGTCCACCGCCCGCCAGAAAGGACTGCATCGTGCTGATTTCGGCCGCCGTGTAGGAATCGGCCGGCTGCACGGCCCACAGCAGGCTGATGCCCGTCAAATCCACGGTGTCCAGGGTACCGCCCAGTGTTGAGGAGCTTACGTCAGGCAGGGTGTTGTAAAAATTGTTGATGACATTAAGGTCGAAGCGTTCGCCCCAAACCCCGACATAAGACGTGGCGGCGTTGGCGCTGCTGATGACAAAAAAGCTCAGTACGGCGCATAGAATCAAGACAAACTTTTTCATGGTTACCTCCTTCTTTTTTTTGAGGCTCTTAAAGCCATGTCCGCCCTCACGCTTTTGGCGGCAACAGGATAAGAGAAGCATTCTCGCTTTGTTAAGGTTGTGTTCGTTCACATATGAAAGCCCCGAACAGGCATTTCATACGCCTCCATTTCCGCCTTCTTCCTCCGCCCACAACACCTCCTTCCCATATTTTTCCTCTCCACATCATATCCTTAAGAAATGAACGCTTCTCACCGGCACGGCCCCATAAAAACCGCCGGTGTGGAACATGCGACACCTTCTCCTGGCAGCCGGAGTTTCCTTTCTACGGTGCCCCTGCCTTTCGAACCCCAAGCCGGGCAAACATTTTTTTTAACGGTAGCAGAGTTTTAACGTGGGTCAATACCTGAAAAACCTTATTTTATCGCAATAATTTGGCGCAGATCAAATCATCCATGTGCCTAATGGCTGCATTAACCACTCTTTTATGTCCTTATATAAAGAGTATCATCTAATTTTTTCCTCATATATTGAGGGGCTGAAATCGCTTTCCCGTTGAAGGGAAGAATCACCAAAGAAAATTTGTGCATCGCCATGGCACAGAACGGTAACAGGCCCATCAGGAAGAATTCATCTACCGACCCGAAAGTATTCCGGAAATGATTTTGGTAAACCGCCCTTTTTCGTGATCGGGAGAAAACCCTACGCCAAACTCCTAGACAAAATACCATTTTTCAGGTATTGACCTCTTCAGAAACCTTGCTCTACTCTACATCGACTTTTAGTTGCACCCAAGCAGGCAAGACAGGTTTTCCATCCCATCCACGGGACGATCCTCCACTGGGGGATCCGTTCAGGAAGTATCGTAGTTCAGATAAATATCGTACCTGAAATCGGCAAGTTAAGCGTTTGCAATCCACATCAACCAGTAGGAGGAAGTATGGCAACTCTCATTGTTCCAGGAGTCAATGTTAAGGCATATTTCGATGTTCTTCCCCCACAACCGGCGCCATCGGGGATTGTCGGCATCGCCGGCGTTGTGGACCGGCCTCCGGCAAACGGGAAACTGGTCGGCGTTACAAAAATTTCCGAACTGCGTGATCTTTTAGGGCCCGGGTCACTTTACAGCCTGAAGCAGGGCGTTGACGCCCTTTCGAACGGCGCTTCGGAACTGGTTGTTTCCGCCGTGTCGGGCGGCAGCCCGGCTAGCCTCTCCCTGCTGAATGTCGATTCCGAGCCCTGCGTCCTTCTCAAATGCCGTTTCAACCGGTCCTGGGGTACGGCCCTGGCGGCGGAAGTGCGGACTATCCTCGATGCAAACGGGGCGGTCGTCCGGGTCAATCTCGACGTCATCGTCAACGGCAGGAGCGAGGAAACCTTCACGGATCTCCGGATTGCCCCCGGTGAGGCGGATGACCTCTTCAATGTCGTCAACAATTCATCCAGGCTCCTGGTGGCTCTGGATGCGGGATTCGAGGATGACCTGCCCACGGCCGGGACCTATTCCTTCAGCGCTGCCGGCGCTCCGATTCCCGTTCCCGTCAAGGACGGCGTCAAAACGCTGCTGAGGCTTCTGGTGGCGGAAGACGCAGACCCCAACGGACTGAACTGCGTCCTCACCCTTCCCGCCATCCCGGCCAACACGGTCACGATCAAGGTTTTCAAAGGCACCGCCTTGCAGGAGGAGTTCTCCGAACTGGTCATGAATCCCGACAGCGACCATTATCTCCCCTATGTTCTGCTGACACGCAGCAAGCTGATCCGCGTCACCCCGGAAAGCTCTTTTGCAGCGGGGAAGGCCCTGCCCGTCGCCACCAGCGGCCCTGTTCCCTTCACCGACGGCACTTCCCCCTCCCTCGCCGCAGTCAGTTCCGCCATTGATCTGCTGAGTGACGATACCCGCATCGACCTGGTCTGCGCAGCCATTGAACCGTCGCGGACGGATGCCGATGTGGCGACGATTCATCAGGCGCTCCTTTCCCACGCCGTCTCCATGTCGGACAGCGGCGCTCCCCGCATTGCCTTTGGATCGGTCACCGCCGGAGAGGCCACCAGTCTGGACAAGATCAAGGACCACGCCTCCGCGGTTCGCAACCGCCGGTTTGTCCTCGCCGCCCCGCCTCAGGCCGAAGGGCTGCTCGCAGGCATGATCGGACGGATGGACGTTCAGGAATCGCCAACCTTCAAGACGATCCCCCTGCACGGGATGTCGGCCGCCTCCTACCGGGAAAGCGAGCTGAACCGCCTGTTGGGGCCGACGATCAACCTCTGCGTGATTCAGGAACGGGCTGGACGGGGCATTGTCGTCCTCAAGGCGATCAATACCATCGGCGATCAGGTTTCCGTAACGCGCGTCGCCGACAAGGCCATCCGGGAAACCAAGGCCATCGCGGAAAATTTCATCGGCATTCTCAACACGGAGGAAGCCCGAATCGCCCTGAAGCAGCAGTTGATCGCAACCTTCCTGCGCATGGAGCGCGATGGTGCGCTTGTCCCCTCCACGGACGGCAAGGACCCGGCATTTATCGTCGATGTCTACTCGACCCAGCAGGACTTTGCCCAGGGAATCGTCCGCATCGACATCGCGGTCCGCCCTGTCCGTGCCATCGACTACATCTATGCGACCATCCGCGTGAAAAACTAGGAACCAAAGGAGATTTTTATGCCGACACTGTTTGCAGCCAATGAAAGCGTGGTCCTCATCAACGGCGAGGCGATCGAAGGCGTTCAGGCGATTGAGTATCGCCATGTTCAGCAGCGGGAAAATGTTTTCGCCGTGGGAAACGCCGAACGCATCGGCCAGATTGCCGGCCCGATGTGGGTCGAAGGCCGGATCAAGGTCAATTCAACAGCGCCCTCGATCAACGCCATTACAGGCGATACCGTTTTCCAGGTGACCGCTCAGCTCAGGCACGGCGCGACCAGTATGACCTTGTCCTTCGATGATTGCTACCTGATGGAAAAGACGTTCGAAATGGGCGTGGGCAGCGTGGGAAGCTCCGTGTACACCTTCAGCGCAACGCGTATCCGCGAGGAAATCGCCTCCTCGTAGTTTCTTTCGGGCTTTCTGGCAGGAGGAGAGAAATGCCGTTGATCTTCGCGCCGGAATCCGGCGAAGCGATGATTGGATCACAACGGGTGCACTTTGTTCCCGCGGGCGATGACGGATCGATTCGTGTTGTCGGCCGTTCCGGTTCCGTGATCCGCCCCCTTCGCTTCGGAGAGCGCACCCGCCTGTTGATCGATGCCCTTCTGGCCGACGATCCTCCCGGTTTCTGTGCCGATCTTCTGGTCCACGCGGCAACGGATTCTCCCGCCGAAGCGCTTTCGCCCGATGAGCGGGCGCTGGCTCTGGTGCTTGCCGGAGGCGATATCGACGCCCCGACCCTCTCCCGGACCGTTGCCGCCGTCAGCGCTGCCACGGGATGGCCGGAGGAAGCCATCAATGAAAAAAGGGCCATCGAGATTGACCGGATGGCCTATGATCTGAGCTCCCGGGATGCGGGATGGAAGCGGATCGTCTTTCCCCGCCAGGGGGCGGATGATGTGGAGACGATCATCCTCGAACTGGCGTCGCTCCTCCTCAACCGCACCGATGACGCGATGATGCGGCTCAGAGAGGACGTTCTTTCCCGGCCGACGGAAGCAGAAGGTGAGGCATGGGGCCTCTTGAATCCGGCAAGAAAGGCCCCGGTCGTTCCGGCAGGATTGGTTCCGGCTGAACCTCCATGGATTCCGCAGGGATCGGCCGGATCTTTCCCCGGCCGAACTCCGGCATTTTCAAAGGATCCAGCCGCGCTGTCCGGAAGGCGCCTGCCCGGCTCCACGAACACCATGAACGACCCTTCTGTTCCTCGCTTTCCGGAAAGCGACCCCGCCGCCGTTTCGAGCCCGGGCATGCCTCTTTCCGCCGGAAGCGACCCCGCCGCCTCCAGGAACGGAACCCCGGTTCAGCTTCGCGAGCAACCCCTCTCCTGCGATCCCTCGGCGGCCCCGCCGTCGGCCGGCCGGAGTGGCCGGTGGGATGCCCACCCGGACCGCATCCGGCCCCGCGGGCTTCCCGCTTCGGAGGAGAATTCGGAACGAAACGGAGGGGAAAGGCGGAGCCGTGCTGTTGCTCCGATTGAGGCCGGAGAAAGGTCTCCGGGCAGGAGCCCTTCGCAGGATCCTCCTTTCAGGCGGCCTTCAGGGCTTTCGGTTCAGCGGACCGAGAACAAGCCGTTCAAAGAGGATCTCCAACCCGGATGGACGTCGGCATCCGGGCTTATGGACAGCCGTGCGCCGGAGCTAACGGGGCCTGGACCTTCCTACCAGGAAGCCCGGTCGGAACAGGAGGCCCGGCTTGCTCCGATGAGGGGATCCCTTCCTGCCGGTCACCACACCGGCCGGACTCCTGCCGGTTTTTCATCTCCAGAAGGAAGGATTCAAGGCTTCTACCCGTCTTGCGACCACCAGCGACTCTCCCCCGTGCCTGCTGGAGAATTTCCAGGGCTTTCCGCCCATTCTTCTTCAGCCAGGGCGTATGCAGATGTGGAAAGGGATATTCTCTCCTCCCTGGACGATCTGGATCTGGCGGAACTAGCCGACGGGATCGGCCGGCTGCTCTCGGCGGAAGCGGACCTGAGGGGGATTGACTGATGCCGGATACTGCGCCCGCCAGACCCGTTCCGCTGCTGGGAGAGATCTCTCTCGATTATGTTCAGCACGTTGAGCACCGCATCGATGGCGGCTATCTTTCCAGCGTCATTCCCGGCCTGGATGGGGAGCTTCAGCAGCGGGCCGCCCGCCCGTCCCATCGCATCACCATCCGGGGCCTTCTTTACGGGGAAACGGCTTCCGATTCGCTCTCATCGCTCCAGGAGGCGGCTCAGAACGGGGAGGAACTGACCTTTTCGGCGGACATCACCTCCGCTCTTGACATCCAGAACGTGGTCATCGAGGGGTTTTCCTGCTCCCAGGAAGTGGCCACGCAGGGTCGGTACTCCTACGAGATCTGGCTGGCGGAAAGCCCTCCGCTGCCCCCTCCGGCGCAGATTTCCGGGTTCGGAGGACTGGACGACTTCGGCCTTGGCGATTTGGGATTTGACACGGACATCATGGGGGATCTGACGGACCTGGCTGGAGACCTCTCCGGCGCCCTAAACGACGCCCTGGGCGTTCTGGATGCCCTTGAGGGGCTGGCCGGGCTCGACGGGCTGAGCGTCGGCGGCATCCTGCAGCCCATCCAGGACGTAAGCAACAGCGTCTCGCCGCTGGCATCGGCCTTCAAGGATTCCCTGTCCTCGCTGAGCAGCCTGTTCGGCGGATAGGAACGGACGCGGGGGGAGCGAAGAGTCCCTGCGCGTTGAAATGGGCGTTCGAGCCGGCGAAGGGCGCATTGACATTCGAACTGGTGATAAGGGCAGACTTCGGTTCAAGACGGAGGCAACATGGCATTTCCCGTAGGCATCTCCCTGGTGCTGGGCAACAGCCGCTATGATTCGCATGTGCGGCGTCTGCGGGTCAGCTTGTCCCTTCTGCCCGGCGTCAACAGTGCCGTCGCCGTGATGCCGTCAACCGTCCCGTTTTCCGCCTCTCCCGGCGAGAGTGCACAGATCGGGCTGACGGCGGGAGATTCAACGGAAACGGTTCTGACGGGAACAATCAAGGCCGTCGAGCGGACGTTAACGGCCATCGCCGTGACCGTGAGCGACGGATCCGCCGATCTGCATGCCTGCCGGCCGGCTGCGACCTATGAAGGCCAGAACAGCGGACAGATCCTTCAGGCCCTGGCAGGCGACACCGGCCTGCCGACGGGCCGGATCGACGCCAACCTGGATCTGGCTGCCTATGTTGTGGAACAGAACCGGACCGCAGGTGAGCATGCGGCCCTCCTGGCCCGGCTGTCGGGTTGCCTGGCCTTCGTGAGCAGCGGCAACGAACTGTCCGCGCCGAAGATCAGCGATTCCGCCGATTGCGCCCTGCGCTACGGACGGGATATCCTGGTCTACCAGGTTCAGGAGCGGAAGAAGGACCGGCCCGATCTCGCGGCGATCGGAAACGGCCCGGCAGGTTCGGGAAGCGCCCCCGACGCCCTGCGCCAGACGGTGGTTTCCCTGCCTTCAAATGCCCAGCCTCCCGGCGCGAAGATGCGCTGGCTGCCCTATGCCTTTCTACGGACGCCCTCGGCGGCTTCCGATGCCGGTGACGCCCTCAACGGCGAGGCTGGAAGGGGGCTGTCCCGGGCTGAAGGGCACTGCCTTCTCAATCCGGAGCTCCGCCTTGGCTCCGTCCTGGAGATTTCCGATGCTCCGGACGGCCTGAGTCCGGGCCCCTGGATCGTGACCGGAATCGTTCACGAGGTGCGGCCCTCCGGCCGAAGCCGGACGATTTTCCGAGGGCAATCCGCAGGAGGCGGCGGATTGGCCGGCCTTGCCGGAGGACTGTTATCATCATGAGCGCGATTCTTTACGACAGCATCGCCCGGATTGCCCGCCATGAAGTCAATTCCCGGGCAACAGCCGGCATCGGCATCGTCACCGAGGCCTACGGCGCCGACAGCAGCGCGAAAGACTATGCCGTGACCGTCAAGATGCGCGATACGGGCATTCTCCTGCCCCGCGTCCCCGTAGCCGTTTACGCTGCGGGATTTGCCGCCCTTCCGGCGGTCAACGATCTGGTGGTTGTTGTGTTCGCCAACGGAGACATTTCCGCGGGAGTCGTCGTCGGACGGCTTTATTCCCCGGACCTGGAACCACCCGAGAATGCCGACGGCCAGATTGTCCTGCGCCTGCCGCCGGGGGGCGGCGAACCGAAAATCAATCTGGAGCTGAAATGGGAGACGCCCACCATCTCCCTCAAGGTGGACAGCGATGTGGCCATTGAATGCGTCAAGGACAAGGTTGAGATAAAAGTCGGCGATTTGAAAGCAACCCTGACCTCAGCCGGCGGAGGACGGGCGGAAATCGCCGCGGG
This sequence comes from Syntrophus sp. (in: bacteria), assembly GCF_040768185.1. Lineage (NCBI taxonomy): Bacteria > Pseudomonadati > Thermodesulfobacteriota > Syntrophia > Syntrophales > Syntrophaceae > Syntrophus > Syntrophus sp. (in: bacteria). The sequence continues at coordinate 218,139 of NZ_JAXGNC010000003.1, forward strand.
GGGGTCGACTCTGACGATGAAGAAAGACGGGGAAATCACCGTCTCGTCCCAGGGCGATCTGAAACTCAGCGGAGTCAACATCGAGATCTCGGCCCAGGGAAACCTGAAGATCAAAGGGGCAAAGGTGGATATCAACTGATGGGACTGCCGGCAGCAAACGCACAGAGCATGGCTGTGGCCGTGGATACGCACATTGTGATGGTCCCGTCTCCGGGTGGGCCGGTGCCGACGCCTCTGCCCCACGCCTTCAGCGGCGCGCTGAACGGCGGGACCGTCGCGACGGTCTCCATCGGCGGGCAGCCGGCGGCCGTAAAAGGATCGACGGCCGCCAATTCGCCGGCCCATATTCCCACACCCCCGGGAACAGGGTTCCAGAAGCCCCCGTCCAATTCCGGTGAAGTTTTCATGGGGAGCGCCACCGTCTTCATCGGGGGAAAGGCGGCGGCACGGAGCAGCGACAGCGTGAAAACCTGCAACGATCCGTCCGATCTGCCTGTCGGGCAGATTGTCGCGGCAGGAACGGTATTCATCGGTTGAACTCAAGGAAGAAGAGAGAAAGGGCGAACCGGAAAACATGAACGACATCCTCGGCAGGGACATCTGTGTCCTCCCTTATTTGACGGCCCATGACGCGGCGGAGGTCGATTTTTCCGTCTTCAGCAGACCCGACACCTCCAGGAAGGCCCAAGCCGGATCTTCGCTGGAAGACATCGCCGTCGTGGAGAATCGGCACAATCTGGCCCAGGCGATCATCCTGCGGCTCCTGACACCCAGGGGCTCCCTGGCGTCCCTGGGACACGCCGCGTACGGTTCCCGGCTGAGCGAGCTCATCGGGCGGCCTAAAACAAGGGCCATCCGCAACCTGTGCCGGCTTTTCGTCCTGGAAGCGCTGGCCCAGGAGCCCCGGATCGAGCCGAAGGCCGTCTCCTTCCAGTTTGACGAGACGGCGGAATCCAACGACAACCTGGTCTTCAGCTGCCAGGTGAAACCCCTGAACAGCCAGGACCCCCTCGCCATTTCTCTTGAGGTATCCCTATGAGTTTTTCGCCCCGTACATATGAGGAGATTGTCCGTGACCTTTTGACCACCCTGACCTCGGGAACTGTCCGGGAGCAGGTCAAGGTCCTGGAGGCAGGCGGACAGCACGTTACGGAAAAACTTTCCTCCCGGCCCGTGCGGCGCGTCTCCTTTGTGGAAGAAATCCGGACCGACGAGCAGGGTAAAAGGACGAAGATCCGTTATACGGCGGCCGACTACGAGCTCTTCGCCTCCGACGGCTCGGAAAACAATCTCGACACGATCCGCTTCCGGAAAGGAAAACAGCACCCCGAAACGGCTTCGATCCTCTCGGTCAACTACTACCCCGTCTCGGCCGATCCGACGCCGCTGACGGACCTCAATGTGGGATCCGTCGTCCGCACCCTGATGGAAACCTTCGCCCGGGAGCTGGCCCTGAGCGATCTCTCCCTCGACTTCATCTACAAGTCGGCCTATCTCGAAACGGCCACGGGTCCGTCCCTCGATAAAGTGGTCGCCCTGGTGGGCGTCCAGAGGCTGCCGGCGGGGCATCCCACCGTCAAGGTCCGTTTCTCCCGCAACGCGGCCAGCCCCGGACAAATTTCGATCCCCGCCGACACGGCCATCGTCGATGCCAAAAACAACCGGTACCTGACCCTGGAGGCCCTCGTTCTCGAACCCTACGAGAGCAGCCGCGAGGTCCTGGCCGCCGGGGAGAAGCCGGGGACGGGGGAAGTCGCCCCCGGAGAACTCAACCGCCTCGAAACCCTGATTGCGGGCATCGCGGAGGTGACCAATCTCAAGGAATCCTCCAAGAGCAGCGCCGCCGAAAGCGACGACGACCTGCGACGACGCGCCGCCGGCGCGCTCCACGGCGTGATGCGAGGCACGGTCAACGCCCTGCAGTACGGTCTCCTCAGCATCCCGGGAGTCAAAAGCGTCAATATCGTTGAATTTCCCAACGGCATTGCCGGCGAAGTGCGGGTGGAGGTCTCCTACAGTGAAGATACGCCGGAGGTGCGCGCCCTGGTGGCCGACCGAATCCGGGAACTCCGTCCCGCGGGCATCCGGGTGATTTCGGGCGAAGCGGCGAAAAGGCCCCTGGAGGTGCAGATCGACCTGACCCTGACGGGCAAGGGCGTTTCGCAGTCTGAACTGGGCCCCCTCAAGACCTCCGTGGAGACGGCCATCGCAAAATACCTGGCGGATCTCCCCCCCGGCGGTTCGGCGCGCCAGGCCCGCATGTCGGCCCTTCTCCTCGCCGACGCGCGGATCGCCGACGCCAAGGTCCGGCTGACCGTTCCCGGCAAGGAGGCCCAGGAGAATCTTTCCCTGGAAAGCAATGAAGTCTTCGAGGTCAAAAAGCCCTTTACCTTTGCCCAGGTCGCCGCCGAAGAGCAGGCCGCGGCGCAGGCGGTCAGCAGCAAGGCGACCTTCTACCTGCCGCTCCACCTGGTCGCAGGCGTCACCGAGGCCCAGGCGCACAGTGCCATCGAGTCCGCACTGGCGGCCTATCTTACCAGCCGGAGCCCCTCGACCCCTGTTTCCGTCGATACGATGGCCGCTTCCATCCGGGACGACTCCCGGTACGCCCTCGTGCGGGACGAGGCCACGATCACCATCGAAAAGGGCGACACCTTTATGCAGCTCGCCGACGCTCAGGGCCAGTATGTCCCCGCTGCCGGGGAGACGATGGAGAAACAGGCCGTTAACCTGGATATCCGGGAGGGAGGCGTCTGATCATGGCCCATCTCGACGACATGACCGGCCGGATGCCGCAGCTCTACCGTGACGGAGAGATCCTTCGCGGCGTCCTGACGCAGCCTGCCATACAGCTGGAGATTCTCGACGAGTTGGGGCGCCTTATTGCCCAGAGCCACTGGTTTGATGCGGCCTGGAAGCGGGAGGATGTGGTCCGGCTGGCCCGCCTCCTCGATATTGAAGCCCAGCCCTGGCAGGATACCGATGAATTCCGCGCCTGGGTCCATTCCCTCCGAAACGCCTGGCTCCGCCATTCAGGAAGCGTGACCGTCGCCGGCCTTCAGTCCTTTGTGAAAGAATACGTGGAGCGTTATTCCCGGGCCGTCGCCATCTCGGCCGTCCCGCCCCTCACCCTGTGGACCGATTTCCCCGATCCGTCCGCGGCCGCCTTTGTCGAGAATCCGGGCCGCAGGAGAATCCTGCCTGCGGGGCCTTCGGCTCTTCAGCCCCTGGCGCTCTTTCCCGTCGTCAATCGCGGCCTCGATCCCGTCCCAATCCGGTTCCTGCTGCAGAATCTTTCCGGCGCCCCGGAATACGTGCCGCTGATCGCCAACGTGACGACAGGCCAGGCCCTGATCTACAAGGGGACGATCGGTCAGGGGGAACGGCTGTGGATCGATATCGCAAAGGACGGCACCGCAACGGGCACCTTCGAGGACCGCGAGGTGAGCGACCGCCTCGTGTCCATCGCCGATTTTTCGCCGGGGACCCCTTTTGAGAGCAACGCCATCGCCTCCCCCGCCCGGGCGATGACCCTGAACCGGGGGGAAAATACACTCTGGTTCTTCCCCTGCGCCCTTTTCGACGAACAGGGGCTGGACCGGTACCTCTCGGCCCTGGCGGCCCTGAACATTTCCCAGGGAGTCTTTGATTCGAGCGCCTTCGATTCGAGCCTCTTCAGCCAGGATGCCCTCGTACAGATTTTCGTGGCCTACGAGGAGGCACAACCGGCCAGCTTTTCCATCGAGCTGCCCGCCGGCCTGATGCTCTCCGAAGCAGGGCAGATCAAAGAAGCCCTGGAAAAACGGGAAACCCTCGCCTCCTCCCTTCAGGAAGGGGTGGACAAGCTGAAAGCGGCGGGCGTCCAGGGCAAGGTGACGCTTCTGGAACTGCAGGAAGTCCAGTTCCAGCGGGATTATCTCAAGGACTCCACACCCAAGCGCTTCAAGTCTGCAGGACCGACGGGGACGGACCAGGAACCGGCCATCGGGGCCATGTTTGAAAAAACGGGATTAAACTACTCTATTTTCCATTGAGGGAAGACCATGCAGGGAAAAGTTCGAATGCTCCTTCTGGACGCGCAGGGGAAACCCCTTGCGGAACGCAGTTCAAAAAACTCGGTGATGCGCGGGGGCGGAGAACTGATCGCCCGCCTCTTCGCCGGGCAGGGATCGCCCATTACCCACATGGCCGTGGGGACCAGCGATGCGGCGACGCCGGACGATTTTTCCCTGGCCGGGTTGAAAAACGAGGCCGTCGGCGAGATCCCGGCCCTGACGGGGGAAACCGATGTGGAGCTGGCCGCGACGGCCTTTTCCATCGCGGTCAATGCCGAAAAACGCCTCGTCACGGTGAAGATCCGGGGGACGATGCCCAATGCCTCCGCCGTGGGCACGATCCGCGAGGCGGGTCTGCTCTCCAAGGGCGAAGGCGGCACGGTCCTCTACAACCGGGTGACCTTTGCGCCGCTGACCAAGGGCAACGACCATGAACTGACGCTGTTCTGGGACGTCTCTTTCCCCTACGGCGATCTCCAGTGGTTCTAGACATAAAACAGGAAGGCTTTCTCCGATAAGGAACAGTTTAAAAAAGGAGTGTCCCTATGGCATCGTTTCAATTCAAAATGACGGGGTTTCCGGCTGCCAACCGCGACGCGGTGATTCAGCTGGTCAACGAATCGACGGGGAAAACGGTGGAGCGCAAGCCCTTTCTCGACGGGACCCTGACGGTCGCGGACCTCGATGACGGCTACTACCAGATGAAGGTGGTCCATCCGAACCTGGTGAATCCCATCGTCCAGAAGCGGATTCGGCTTTTCCCGCAGATCCCCCCCACGGTGGTTCCCATCCCGATTCCCGAAACCCTTTTCAAGGACGCGCCGATCCGTGATGTCCCCGATGCGGATCTGACGCCGGTACAGCAGGCGGCGGCCACGGTCAAGGGGCAGCTGGGACCCATCGGCAGCAAGACGCCGGGGGAGGCCATCAAGAGCGCCGACTGGAACCTGCTGGTCAACGGCGTGGCCGATCTCGCCAATGCCGTGGCGCAGCTCACGCAGCTCGTTTCGCCCAGGGGCCACGATCATCCGGAAATCGGAGAGAAGATCGCCGAGGTCCAGGGCAATATCCGGCGCTTTGCCGAGGCCTTCGGCAAGTCCCTCGTGGAGCTGCAGCGGGAGATCGAGACGGAGAACCTGGACCGGAAGGTCGACAATGTCCTCGATGCGGCGGAGGCCTCGCAGGCCATCCGGGACCGGGTCAAGGGGCGGATCAACGAACTCAAGGATATGGTTCAAACCGACACGACGATCTTCACGAACAAGCTGGCCAATGCGGGAAGCTTCCTGCTGACGGAAATCAACGAAATGGCCGTCGCCAAGGGCGACAAGGCCGGGGAGTTCCTCAATACCGAGTCCGTCAAGAACACCATCGCTGTGGCGACCCAGTATTCCGATACCGGCGCGGTGACCACGACGGAGCAGGAGATTTCCACTTATCGCAAGACCACCGCTACGGGCGGAAGCAAGCTGGGAACGCTCGTCGGTGCGGCAAAAGGCGGGGGAGGTAAATAATGGCGACGGCTTCCGACCTGGATCGCCTCAAGGCGCTCCTTGAGCTGCTGGGACCCCTTTCTCAGGTCAAGCCGGGACAACCCGTGACGGCTGAGGCCTGGAACACCCTGGTGTCGGTCCTGATGGAACTGACCCGGAATATCCTGACCCACGAACAGGACGAAACGGTGCCGTCCCACACCCACGAAGAGCAGGTGGCCCTGAGCTGGCTCAATGCCCGCCTCCGCTCCCTCGTGGAGAGCGGCCCCCTGGCCGATCCGTCGGCGGTGCGGCGGATGCTGCTGCTGGAGCGCAAGGTGGACGAGGTCGGCGGGCGCGCCGATGAAGCCCACCGCAATCTCGGCGAAGTCCGGACACGCCTGTCCGAAGTGGCGACCCGGGATCTCGTGCGGGAAGCGACCCTGACCAAGGTGGGCCTCAAGGTGCAGACCCTGGGCGACGGCCGGGACGATGTCCTGGCCCTGCGGAGAAGTCTCGATACGATCCGGACGGATGTGCAGACGGCCGTCGAGGTGGCGGAGAAATTCAAAACCGGCGGGGAGATCGCTGATTTCGAAAAGATCCATTCGCGCCTGAGGGCCCTGGAAGTTCTCAAGGAGCGACTGACGATGCCCCAGGGCGACCTCCTGGACGCGGTAGCGCTGGAGAAACGTCTGACGGAATTGAACAACACCTACGTGACGAAAGAGGAGCTCTCCGAGGTCCTCGGAGGGAAGCTGCCGGAGAACGCCATCCCCGACCTGTCCCGGATCAAGGAGGAGCTTTACGACTCCGTGGTGACCGCCGTCCGTGAGGAGCAGGGCAAGAGGGAAGAGCGCCTCAAAGGGGAACTCCTGGCGGCGATCCCCGATGTCGACGCCGCCGTGGAACGGGGCATCAAGGAGAAGGCCGCAGTCCTGATGAAAGAGGAAATGGCGCGCCTTCAGAACCAGATCCCGGAACTCATCGAAAAAGGGCTCTCCGGCAAATGGGAAGAGCTGGTAACCCGGAGGATCCAAGAGGTCCTCGCGGAAACGAAGACCGAAATCGGCCGGGAAGTGCGGGGGCAGGTCGTGGAGCAGCTGCGGATGGAATACCAGAAGCCCGTCTTCGACGACAACTTCCTGGTCATCAAGGGCATCGGCGAGGCCTACAACGAAAAGCTCAACCAGGCCGGTATCTTCACCTATACCGACCTGTCCGCCAGAAGCCCCGAAACGGTGGGCCGGATTCTCGGCCTGACGCCGACGCAGGTCATTAAACTTCAGATTGTGGAACAGGCGAAAGAACTGGCCGCAAAAACCCGGTAAGCCTTTATGATTACGGATTTCGAACAGGAACTGGCCGCATATCTGAATACGCACCTGGACGCCCCTTTTGCGGGCCGCGTGTCCGTTTCCGACGGCGACGCCAAGGGCGGCGGGGCTCAGCCCGCGATCCTCGTAGGCGTGACCCGGACGGCCTGGCAGCCCGCTGAGATGGGACCCAAACACGGCGAAATCGTCCCCGGCTCGACCGATCTGCGTCGCGTCCTGCGCCTGATCTGCACTGCCGAGATCGGGGTTTACCCCTCCTCCTCGGGCAAACGCGGCCAAGAGATCTCCGGCATGGAACAGATCGCCTATCTTCTTGACGCCCCGGAACTCCGGAACGGCAAGGCCTTCGAGAAACCGGGGGACCAGGGATTTATCATCCACTCCCTCCAGGTGACGGGAGGATCGGCTCCCCTGATCTCCGGAGGCACGGCAGCGACAGGATTGACCCTGGAGGTTCGGGGCTGGTTCTGGCCGAAAGGCAAACCGGGGAAGACCGGCATCGCCATCGCCCGTGTCCGCGTTCGCGGCGTCGGGCTGACCCTTTCGATTGCCCCTTCTCCGGCGGTGCTCCGAGCGGGCGGCCCCCCTCAGGAATTTTCCCTTTCCCTGCCGGCGATGGGACCGCTGGCCGTTACGGAATCCGGCGCCGCCTCGGCAGGGCCCTTCGGAAGGCTTTACTGCGCCCTCCGCACCCGGGACGGCTCCAATCCGCTGGGGACCCTTTCCGGCGGCGTCGCCGCCCTTGACGGCGGCCGGCTGATCGAACTTACCGGGGAGGAAGCCCTTCTCACCTATACGCCGGGGGCTCAAGCCACGGTGGAGGATCTCGTGATCGCCCTGGACAACGGGGAATCGGGTGAAGGAATCGAACTGGGCCGGGTGCCCGTTGAAACCGTCGAGGAAATGTGATGGCCTTCGTTTCAATCAAGGATGAGGCGAAAAAAACCGTGGGGATCGAGACCACGCCGGTCTATTACGGCAAGGTGGAAGTTCCCCCTGTTGCGTTCTTCGTCGTCCCGCCCGAAGTAATCTCCCTGTCCGATGAAGGCCACGAGATTGCGGTCTCCTGGAAACCGGCGGAAGGAGCCACGAAGGCGGCTGTCACCTCCGCCTCCCTCACGCTGGCGGCGGCTCTGGTGAAGCGGCCGGTCAACGCCACCGTCTCTCAGGAAGGCGCTCACCGCGTCCTGAAATTCGGCGCCTCCGTGACCGTCACTCAACTCGTCTTTGCGGATCTGAAAATTCCCGCGGAAGGCGAATCGGGAGAAATACCCCTGCGGCAGACCTCGGATCTGCCGGCGGATCGGCGCCTCGTCGTCTCTGCGGCGGATGCCGCGGGGAACTACTACCCCATGGCGACGGCTCCGGCCTCCCCCCAGCGCGAAATGCTCCCGCCACCTGTCGGCACGGCGCAGTTCGCCTCTTCGACACTGAGCTTTTCGGGCATCAAGACGGACAAGATAAGACTCAGCCTGGTCTCGGGAGGGTTTCCCGAGGACTATGAGCCGAAGGCCTTCGAGGTCGGATCGATCACCGCCTACGCCGACTTCGGCCCGTCGGACTGCCGGGTGGTCGATGGAGCGGACAAGGCGCTCTGGTCTTTCCCCGGAGAGCTGCCGGCCACCCTCCCGCCGGCGGAGATCGATCTGAAGATCCCCCTGGAGACGGCCCTGAATGACACGATGGCGAAGGGGGAAGCACCCGCCGCCTCGTTCCGGATTCAAGGCGGCACGGACGGGAAAGTCCAGCTCTGGAAGGGGGCCTTTCACGGCCATCTGGCGCATCCCGTTCCCGGCATTACAACCGTGGAACTCGCCGGGGAAACCTCGCCCCTTCCCTGCTTCGTCACCCTGCCGGCGGAAGCGCCCACTTCGGCAATCGGGGATCTGACCCTCCGCTATTCGGGCATCCGGCTCTCCGCCGGGTTGAACGACCCCGTACCTGTCCGTGCGGCGTCGGGGACGATTGTCGGAGCGGGGGATGTGGTCCGGCCGCTGCCGTCGGCCCACCTGGAAGGTCTGCCTCTCGCCCGGATCGGCCTGATCGGTCGAGCGCCGCAGAAATGCGAGCTGGCGGTCCGCCTGGTCCGGATGACCAACGGCATTCCCGCCGAGACGATCGGCACGGAGACGGTGATGACCGTGGAGCCGTCCCCCTCTTTCAGTCTCGAGTGGTGCACGCCCAAGCGGGTCGAAATCGGCAGCGGCACCGTCGGCCTTGCGGTCCGCGCCGTCTCCGGACAGTTCTTCTGGGTGAAGGGAAACGAAGATCCTTCGGTGAAGATCGCCCTTTACGACGACAACCCTTCTCTCCAACCGGTTTTGCTCAACGGGGAGACGCTGGTGCAGGCCGGTGCGGAAGAGATCCATCTTCCTGGATTTTCCTTTCCCACCGCCCCCTTTGCCGGGACATCTCCCCTTCTGGAGAGCCTCCTCTTTTTAACCGTCGACCTTTCGGATCTCGAACTGAGGTATGACCGATGAGCCTTCTGGACGAGCTGACCAGCCTCGATATTTCAAGCATCACCAACGCCCGGGGGTCCCTTTCCCTGACCCTGAATTCCGATGCGGTGACAAACCTGATCGGCAACGGGGCCATCTCCACAGCCCTGGGCAGCCTGGGCGGCGGCATCGGCGCACTGCAGGCCGACATCTCCGAACCGGCTTCACTCCTTCAACCTCTGGTCGAGTCGGTGGTTTCTTTTACCGACGGCTTTTCCGTCGACTCCCTCCCCCTGGCCGACTACGTCCGGGCGGTCGGCGACGGCGCGGCCCTGATCGTCTCCCTGCTGGAAGGTCTGGACAGCGATCCCCTCAAGCTGGGCAAGGTGCTGGGCATCTTTTCCGGCGATGCCCTCTCGAAGGCGACCTCCCTTTTCGAGGGCTATACCAGCATGGATCTCTCCAGCCTGGGCCGTTTCCGCAGCCTGCTGGATACGGTCGAGCGGGGCGTTCCCTCGGATCCCGCCCTTTTCGCCGAACTGGCGATGGACATCCTGGTCCCCATTCCCCGGACGTCCCTGCAGAGCATCCGCCTCTCCGTCGATGCGGTCCTGGCCGATGCCGGGAGCATCAGCTTCCCCCAGGGACGCAACGCCGGGCTCCTGCTGGCGCTGAACAACGTCACGGCGGCAGCCAACGCAGGAGATGCGGTCAGGCTCAATGCGGCCCTGGCGGCCCTGCAGGTGGCGCGGGCAAACACCGTCGCCTCGGTCGGCGCCGACCTGGAGCGCATCGTGGGGCTCATCGACCGCCTTCCCCTGGATCAGCTGGCGGCCCCCCTCGAAGAGGCGGGAGCGGCCCTGCAGCGGGCGGAAAAGGGCATCATGGAGTTTTTCAAGATGATCGGCGATTACCTGGATTACGCCAAGGCTTCCGTCAACGAGATGGATGCGGACATGATCCGGGAGATGCTCCTGTGGCTCAACGCGCTGGTCGAGGACTCCCTGAAGCGCTACATCCGCGACCCCATCGAAGCCCAGATTAAGCGCGCGGAAGATTGGATGCGGGGGCTGCTCAACCATATCCCCCTGGCCTCCTACCGAGCCATGATCACGGATTTTCTCCTCTCCATCGCCAAGGCGATCAATGACGCCGATCTGGACAAGCCCGCCCGGAAGGTGCGCGAACTCCTCAATACGATTGAATCGGCCATCGACCCGGATGCCCTCAAGGCCGAAATCGAAGGCGTCCTGGGCGGAATCGAGGAGGTCTACAAGGGCGTCCTGGACACGATTCTCAATTCGCTCGAAACGGTGAAAGGCGGCATCGACACGGTTGCGGCGGGGGCCAAGACCGTCCTCGAAAAGGTACTGGAGGCCCTGAGATCCTTCCGGCAGGTCATGGATGAAATCAAGACGGCCGTGGACAGTCTGGGGATCAAGGAAGCCGCCGATTCCGTCATCGGGGCCTTGACCGAATTGCGGCAGACGGCGGAACAGCTTCTGTCGGCGCTGCCGCTGCCCGAGTCCCTGCGACCCGCCATCGAACAGTTGATCAGCGCCATTGAGGGCATCGACCTCGATGAAGTCCTCTCTCCCGTCATGTCGGCGGCTCAGCAGTTCCAGATCCCCGCCTCCGTCGGCGATACGGTGACCCAGGGACTGGCCCGCGCCGCGGAACTGATTTCGAACCTCATCCCCGATACCCTCATCGCCGAAATCGAAGCGGAAATCAATGCCTTCCTCGAAGAGCTGAAGAAATTCGATCCGGCGCAGTTCCTGGGCCAATTGGACGCGTATGTCGACGAGGCCAAGTCCTTTCTGACCGGTCTTGACCCGCGCCCCCTCGTGGAGGAGATCCGCGGTCCTTTTCAAACCGCCCTCGACGCCATCGACCGGTTTTCCCCCGCGCGTCTTCTGGAACCGGTGGCAGAGGCATACGATTCCCTGCTGGCAAGCATTTCCCTGCCCTCTCCGGATTCGGCTCTGGACGCCACCCGCACCGCCCTGAACGGCATCGGCGACTCCGTTGTCAGCGGCATCGCCGGAACCGTAGGCCAGGGGACGGGCGTGCCGACAGCCGGTTCCTCGTCGTCATCGGGAGGAGCCGTTTCCTCAGCGCCCTCTTCATCATCGTCTTCATCGACGGCGTCGACCAGCGGTCCTCCGCAGCCCGAACCGAAATTCAAACCGGGCGATGTGCTCCGCATGCTGGGCTATCTGCCGAACAAACTCCGGGAGGCCCTTTCCGACCTCGAAGCGGGAGCGGCCGGCGACGCCCTGGAGGCCGTGGACCGGCTGTGCGGCGGACTGGCCCGTGACCTGCGGAACGTGAAGGCGGCGATCTGGGAGATCGGCGAACGCTTTGAAAGCGAAACCAACGCCTTTTTCGCCCCTCTCGCCAAGGCTCAGTTCGAGGCTCAGGTGGCCATTTCCGGAAACTTCTCGGCGGGGTCCTTCAACGTCAGCGGCTCCCTGGCGGTCGTCGCCGAGGCGGGACCGGGCTCAATGCGGGATGCCCTGGGTCAGGGAGCAACGGCCGTTTCGGATCAGGTCCGGACACGGGCGGCGACCCTCGCGGCCTCCGTGGGCGTCAAGCTGGAAAAGGCGGCGGACGCCCTGGAACGGTGCAGCCTGAGCGGACTGACCGGCGGTCTGGACGACCTTCTCGCCGCCCTCGATGTGGAACCCATCGCCCGGAAACTGGATGACCTCCTCGCCGCCATGATGGCCAAGGTCCCGACCCTGATGGCCTCCCTGGAAGAAGAGCTCAAGGCCTTTGTCCAGCGTCTCAAGAAAAACCTGACGATGTTCAATCCCGGCTTCCTGGCGCAGAAGTTTCTCGGCCTGATCGATCTCCTCAAGGAGCAGCTCGATCTCCTGGACCCGCAGCGGCTGGCGGCGGAGCTGGGGGAGATCCACAAGGCCATCCGGGACACGATCGCCGCCTACGACCCCGCCGTCTTTGCCCAGGAGATCTGGGAGATCATCGACCGGCTGATTCAGGGGCTCGATGTTCTGAAACCCTCGGAACTGCTGGCGGGTTTTTCCTTCTCCAACGAGTTTCTCAACAAGATCAAGGCCGCCGTGCCGACGGAGGCGCTGAAGGACATCGACCGTTCCCTGGACGAGGTGGGCGCGGAGTTGGCCAAGATCGATCCGGCAGGACTTCTGGAATCCATCAATTCTCTGGGGCCGCGGCTCGTGGAAGAATTCGAAGCAGCATTGGAACGCATCAAGCAGGAGATCCTGGCCCTGCTGAACGCCATCCGGTTCCAGGAGACCTCGGGATCGGCGTCGGTCAGCGTTTCCGGCTCCATCGGCTGATTGGTTCTCAGGGTAAAGGAGGATTCAGAGTTCTATGACCACCGCAGCGGCAACCGATTCCATCAAATCAGAAACCGTTTCTGAAAATTTCCTTCTTCCCGGCACGACGACGGAACTTCTCTATACCCGCAACGAGGCCGGCTGCCTGCTGGAGATCTCCGCCAACGGCAGGACCTATCTGCGCTATGACCGAGGCTGGCGGGTCTTCGACGACGGCTTCGTCTCCATGAGCCAGACGGTCACCCCCGGCGGCATCCTGCGGACCGTCCGGGCGGGAAGCGATACCTGGTGCGAAAAGTATCTCTGGGATGCCGCGGGGTTGATGACCCACGTCGACGGCGTCGAGATGGACTATGACAGCGGCAAGCGCATCGTCGCCTGCCGGACGCCGGATGGGACCTGGCGTTACGAATACGACGGCGACGCCCTGTCCGCACTGGTCACGCCCCGGGGAAGACGCAGGATCCAGCTCAACTTAGAAAAGCGCCCCATCGCCTGCCTCGCGGAAGGCCGCATTTTCCTCCTTGACTACGACGGATCGGGCCGGCGACTCGATCTCCCTTCCCTGCCGCCGACATTCTGCATCGATGATCTCGGCCGGCTCTGGACGATCAAGGACCGCAAGGGAACCGTCCGCCATACCTTCCTCTGGGACGGCTTTTCCTGCCTGGGCCGCATCGACGGCAACCCCGGAGAGCCGCTGGCCGTTGTCTTTTCCCTTGACTGCACCGCCACCCCGGTCCGCATGATTTCCCGGACGGGCGTCACCCGGCTGCACCGCGACGCCTTCGGCGAATCCCTCCTGGCCCACGATGCCGTCCCCGGTCTTTTCGGGGCCGCTTGCTACGGCCGCTTTATGCACTATCGGTCGCGGCTCCTGGATCCGCGCATCGGTTATTTCACCGCCCCCGATCCCCTGGACGGTACCGCCGGCGATCCGCGCCGGGAAGACGGCTACGCCGGGTCCCTGCCCGTTGAAAAGCCGTCCGCCGGTCCCTATTGCGTCTGCCAGAACAATCCCGTCAGCCGCGCCGACATTCAGGGCGAATCCTCGGGAGGCTGGACGTTTCTCATGGTGCTCAGCGATCTGACATGGTCGCTGCAGAACAACATCGTGGGCTGGCTCGGCTACGAGGGATTCCTCAGCCTCTGGGGAAGCATCTTCAGCGGCAACGCAGACCGCTACGGCTGGTCTCAAGGGGTCCACAGCGACCGCACGGGAAGTTACGGCGTGCTCCGGGACGGCGCTTTCGCCAACGACCGGGCCAAAACCTTCCAGCACATCATCATCGTCAACCAGGAAGAAATCGAAAATCTGGCCGATGTCCGGGTTTTCGCCCCCAATGAGGAATTCGTCCCCACCTATTGCGGCACCGTTCTGCTCGTAACGCCCGAGAGCGGCAGGCCGTTTCTTTTGCGCGGGGCGCGGCGAAAAGGTTCGATGCAGACCAACCATCTGCCCCTGACCTGGACGCGCTACGGAGGACCGGCAAAACCCGTCATCCCCGGCTCACCGGTCCCTGCTTTCCCCAGGGGGGGATTCCATTTCGACACCCGGACCGGCTTGCGCGGACCACAGAGCGCCACCTGCACCGAATGCGTCGTCGGGACGAAATGCGCGGTGGGCACTCTGGAAAGGCGTTTCATTCTCGAACTCGGAACCACCGGAACGGGAATCGCCCAGGATTCCTGGCTGCTGCTGACGGATACGGTGGGGGGCTATGCCATTGCCAAGGTGCTGTCCGTCGAGGAGCGGAGCGGAAAAACGCGGCTCCGCGTCGATACGGCGGAAGGGACGATTGCGGCAAATTCCGTTTCGGTCCGCCCCCTGACAAGCAGGGGCACGGAAGACCTGCCCCGGGGCGGTCAGCCCGATGCCCTTGACTGCGCGACGGCAACTCAGAATTATTATTCCGTCAACGATCCCCTGCGGATTACCGCGGACAATGTCGTCCTGTCCACCTCCATCAAGTCCTTCGACACCGAAATGACCGTCGATGTGGCCCTGCCCGGAGACTTTACCGGAACGGTCACCCTGACGACGGCACAGGCGTCGGAAGGCCCTTTTGAAGCGAAGGTCTCGGCCACACCCAATACCCTTTCCTTCGTGAAAGCCGACGGCAGCCCGAGCCCGACGATTCCGGAGGCGGGAGAATTTCTCGTCGCCGCGAGCGCTACGGCAAATCCGCTCGCCCTGAAGATCACCGGCCCCGGAGGGACCGCCACGGACCGCCTCGTAGACCGCGACCCCTCTGTCCTGGGCGCGGCCGATACGCCCCTCTCCTGGCAGTTCCTGCGGCCTGTCGCCGATCCCCTGGGGACCATTGCCGCGCCGCCTGCAGGTACCACCTTTGTTTTTAACCCGGCGAGAATCTCGACGGCGGCGCCCGGCTTCGTCAAATTTGCCGATTCCGGCCAGCCGATCAAAACCGCCGTCCGCTCCGTTTCCGGGCTCGGCTACCAGTCCATCGTCACCGCCCATCCCCTGCCGGCCGGGACAGGCCCCTGTTCCGTGGAGTGCTTTTCCCGGCAGACGCCTGCCGATACGGGTCCCTACGACAACCGCACCCTGAGCGCCGAATTGACCCTCACGATGGACCCCGCCGATGCGGCGGCAACGGCCAAAGCCCTTCAGCTATCCCAGATCACCGGAGCCCAGGTCACGGACGCCATGCCGGGAGCCGCAACGATCAGCGGCATCGAGATCGCCCAACACGCGACCAGCAACCGCTGGTTCGCCGCCCATTCCACCGCGACGGGAACCTCGGACCTGAAGCCGAATTCCTTCGTTTATCTCCGGAAGGGAACGGATACTCAGATCGCACTGATTGACGAGATCCGCGGAGCCATCGAGCTTACCCGGCCGGTGACGGTCCAGGCAGCGGGCCTTGAACTGGTCCCCCTGGCTGAAAGCGGCCCCCGTTACGATGCCGAGCGAAAGGACGACTCGCATCTCTCCGTCCTGCCCTTCATCGATGTCGGCGGAGCCAGAACGCGGGTCCAGATGCCGCGGTTCCGCGAAAATGAATGCCTGCGCGTCACCTTCACCGCCAACCCGACGGGCTTGCCCGCAAGCGCCGAGGACAGATTCTATCGGATCAAATCCGTTTCCGGAACGACCTGCGAGGTCGAGGGCGATGACCTGATTCTCGCAGCAGACAACGCAACGGATATCCGCGCCGTCCGGATGACCCCGGCCAATCCCGGCACGGGGTGGTCCCGGATCGGAATTGACGGGACCCCTGTCGGTGCAGCGGGCGCCGATGGGCAGGTGACCACCGATAAGATCTCTTTCAAACTCTATGATCTGCGGCCGCGCTACGGAATGGCGGCCGTCGAGGTGGCGGTTGTCAGTGGGGACAAGACCATTGCCGCCCGGGTGAAGACAACCGCCTTCGACTATGAACTCTATTTCGCCGGAGATCCGCCCCTCACCGGCACCGGCATCGACATCCTGGCCCCCGACACCACCAAGATCGACACGGATTTCGCCGCCTCCTTCCGGCGGGAAGGCAACGCCTACCTCCTCGAGGGGACTCTCAACAACGTGAGCGCTGGGACGAATCCCGTCGTGGTCGTTCCCCTCGTCGAAACGGACAGGACGGTCAGCGGCACGCTGAGCTGCGGTTCCACCCTGGTTCCCGATGATCCGGAAAACTGGGAGTTCGATCGCCAGAAGAGCCTCATCGAGCATGAGCTCATTCACACGCGGCAGTGCTGCTGGTTCGGCCCCCTTCTGACCTCCTACATCCCCCTGGGCGCCATCGAAGGCCTCTTCGACGGGATTTCCGAAGGTGAAGACCCGACCTATTCCCCCTATGTCCAGGGCCGGCTGAAAGAGGTCGAAGGAGACTGGTATCTGGTCATTCCGAGCCCCGGAGAGACCTCTTTCGAGGAGGGAACGCCGGTACAGATCTCCAAGGGAGGAAGGACCAGGGAGGTCGAACTCGGTCCCGGAAACACCGGTGAAGGATTCCGCCTTCCCTCTCCGCTCCGTGATTACGGTACCAGTGATGTCTATATCCGCCGACGCCGCTCCAACTGGCAAGGCGTGCCGGAATGGATCATCAACATCCTGCAGATCCTCACCCACGGCGGGATCATGAATGCCACGGTGGGCACGGTCTACGGCGGCCTCTTTTTCCTGATCTACCGGGGGATCTACGGCCTGGCTCATCTGTCGGAGTCCCGCGCCGGCCGCTACTACGATGTTTCCTTCGAAGACAACGGCACCCGTCTCCACCTTACCGGCGATGAAGGTCTGGCGGCCCTGCGCGGTGCAAGCCGGGTCATCGTAAAATCCGGCGAAACGACCGTGGTACGCGAAGTGGCGTCGATCAACGATCATGACATCACCCTCTCCACGCGGGTCAGCTTTATCAATCCAGGTGGCGTTTCCCCCTATTCGACCCATGACCCGACGAGCGCCCTGGACCCCTATAATTACTATCCCGCGCAGGTGGCCGACCTCGATCAGCCGGCGCGCATCACTATTTCACCGGTCAACGGCGAGTCCCTGACGCTCACGGTCTATGACCGGGTCAAGATGCTGGTGGGCAATCAGAGCCAGACCACCGTGGTCATGCACGTCAGCGGGAATACCGCGGAGCTCAAGGACGCGCCGCCCCTTCCCACGGGGGAAACCTCACTGCGGGTGGCCAAGGTCGGCCATAACGACGCCATGGGATGGGTCGACGACTGGCTGCTCGAATATTTCGACATGGGCTGGATGAAATGGCTTTTCGATCCCTACGGGCAGATCGACTACCAGTTCCGTCCTTCCAACTGGACGCAGACCTTCACACGGATTACGCGCTATATCTTCGGCACCCAGTCGTGGTGCGTGATTCCCGGAGCCGGCTTTTTCTGGCACGACAACGCCTTCAAGCAGACCAAGCAGAGGGGGCACATGTCCTGGATGGAGCAGCAGGCCTCTGAGGAAAGCGGTGATCTCTACTCCGCCTTCTGCCGGCTGCGCAATACACCCCGCTATGTGGGCGACATCGGCCGCTTCTGGTATTTCGCCTGGCCCGGCGGAGACCGCAGCAATTTTTCCGTCATCACCGCCAACATGCTTGACGCCCCCGGTGTGCACTACGATGACGCCAACAAGCCGCGGCTGCTTCCCCTGGTCACGGGCGGCGCACCGGCCTCCCAGAACCCCAACGGCGATGCCATGGCCCCCGCCGGCAGTGGAGAATGCCTTGCGGACGGGTTTGTCCGGAGGAACTGGGCAACCCCCAACGACACCACCATGGCCGACCCGCCCAGCTTCGCACCTTCGGAAACCGCCCTTCTCCCCACCTCCGCCGCCCTGGAGCGGTGCGGCGGCACCTATGTGACCTTCACCCGGAGCGGCAAACACCGGATCTCCGTCCCCAACGCCGCCGGTTCGGACATGGCTGAAAGCCTGGAGGTACAGCGGGACTGGGGAAAGCAGAACATCTATTATGAGCTCGATACGGTCGAGGACGTTTCCGTCACCTGCGCCGGACTGACCGTCGCCAACGGCACCGTCCTCACGCTCCTGGAAACCCAGGAGGCGCGGATCAAGGTCACCCCGAACAACACCCGGCGCTATGCCCTTACGGTAACGGACCCGTCGGAAAGCACCTTTGTCCAGGCAAACGATACAGCCCTGATTGCCCGAACGCCCGGCAGCGACGCAGAGCAGCCCGTGGAAATCAGCCGCCGTTATGCCTACAGCGCAGCCGACGGAACCTTCGACGATCCCGGACTCAACCACCACAAAACCCTCTTCTTCGGCGATATCCACGTTCCTGTCCGGCAGTTTTCCGTCAAGATCGTCCGGGATCTCTATTTCCGCAGTGCGATCCCGACTCTCGCGGAGCTTTCGGCCGCCTTCGATTCCCATCGGACCTCGCTCCTCCGGCCCGGCGATACGGCTTATCTGCTCGTCCCGTCCCCGGTTACCGGGGCGCTCAACCGGACCGCCGTTTCCTATCCCGGCAGCCCCCCCTCGCCGGGAAACGTCGATCCCCTTCCGTCCCTGACGGCACAGGAACCGAACCCCGAAGGGTTTGACGACTACCTGGGCGACGGGCTGATTATTCAGGTGACCTTCCCCGCCCAGGAACCGCCCCAGGAAGAAACCCTCATGACCTTCAAAATCGGCATCGGACGGAGCGACAATTCGACGGAAATCGAGACGTCGATCACGCTCAAGCCCCACTTCATGCTCCGCAGCGCCGCCACCTACCAGGTGCCCGCCACGGGCGCCCTGAACCTGACCTGCGAAGTCGCCCCCGGGGATCCGGCAGTGCGGGGCTCAAATGTTGTCGTGACCCCCTCCCAGGGCATCACGACGACCGTTTCAGGCGACGGGCGGACCGTTACGCTCACCACCGCCGGCGCCTCCCCCGGCATCCGAACCGTCAAGGTCGAAGACGCCGACCACGCCGGCCATTTTGCCGTCAGGACCATCGAAGTGGTTTAGGGAAAGACAGGAGAAAGACAGATCCGGAAAAGAACGTGATGTACCCGCTTTTATGAAGGCATAACGCCCTGACAAGCAGCGCGTGCCCAGGAGAGATCAGGACATGTCCGGCAGTTCCTTTCAAAACCGCCGGCAGGAAACGGTACGAGAAAACATTCGGAATGGCGCCGAACCAGGAAACCGGCCTTTAACAGGGAATTTTTACCGGTTCCGATACATCGCTTGGAGGGATTATGACGATGAACGATCAGGCGGGAAACAGGGGGGAAAACGCCGCCAAGGAACTGCTTCTGGCAGATCTCAGTCATCTGCAGGATTCCTTTTGGAAAAATGAGGAGACGGGTGAAAAGCGCGTAACATTCTTCATTACACTGGTCACCGCGGCGATTACCGCACTGGTCGCCATCGGCAAGGATGGCGTTCAATACGATTTTTCAAAAGAATTCCTCCTCTACTTTGCCTTTTCTTCTTTGCTCGTGGTTGGTCTTGTTACGCTCTTCAGACTGATCAAAAGAAATGAAGTCACAGACGGCTACAAGAGAGACATGAGGAACATCAGGAAGAGGTTTCAGGATTACTATGACGATCGGGGGGTTCTTTTCGGATACGCGCCTTTCAGTCCGCAGGACAAAACGCGGCCTTCAGAACTGCGAAAATTCGGTGGGCTGGCTTACACCGTTTCTGCAATGAACAGCCTCATTTCAGCCGCTTTTGCCGCCCTGGTGCTTTCCTCGCGCAGCAGCAAGCCAACTCTCACCGTCGCATCAACAGCCGCTGCCTTTGTTGCCGCATTCCTTATTCAGGCAGCGTATGTTCGTGCAAGGGAAAAGCAGAGCCGGGGGGATTTTTTTCAGTCTTATTTCACACATGCCGGCGGTGTCGTGGTACGGTATGATAAAAGCGGAGAACCTCGTTTCCTGATCGTGTCGGCAAAGAAGATTCCGGAACACTGGGTTCTTCCAAAGGGCCACATCACGCCAGGCGAAGATCTGGAGAGGACAGCGGTGCGCGAGGTATGGGAAGAAGCGGGCGTTGTTGCAAGCGTCATAGGGCCACTGGGAGAGAGCCGATTCCGCATGGAGGCGGAAGAGGTCATTACACAATTTTTTCTGCTGGAGCACATCGACCAGCAGGAGAGTCCTGAAAATCGTGCAAAGCGATGGTGCACCTGCGAGGAAGGAATGCAGCTGCTGACGTTTCAGGATGCCAGGAATCTCCTGCGGAAGGCAGGCGCCGCAGCGCAGCGGCATTCAAGGCCTTTTTCCCGGGAAACCCGATAAAGGCGCCGGGTATCCCGCTTCAAGGAAAATCCGGATGTCATGGGGAACTTTCTTCGCATGAAGGCGGGCGTGGAGGCATTCCTGGCGGGGCGGCCCCCTGACCCTCGGCAGAATCCATGAACGGAACCATCGGGCTGGATTGGCCGCTCATCAGTCGGAAGGAATCAGAATCCAGGCTCAGAGCCGGAAAGGATGGGAACCATGCTCGGCGCCATCGCAGGGGATGTCATCGGCTCCGCTTATGAGCACAGCCGCATGAAAACAATGAACATTCCGCTGTTTCAGACGCACTCCCGCTTTACCGACGATACGGTGATGACTGTGGCGGTTGCCGATGCCATCCTCCGTTCGACGGATTATGCGGATTCGATGAAATCTTTCGGTCGAAGATACCCCGATGCCGGGTACGGCCGGGATTTTATGAAGTGGCTCTTTTCCCCGGAGAGCAAACCTTACAACAGCTGGGGAAACGGCTCGGCCATGCGGGTCAGCCCGATCGGATTCGCTTTCCCCACGGCGGAAGCCGTGCTGGCGGAAGCCCGGAAAAGCGCGGAAGTCTCTCATAACCATCCCGAGGGAATCAAGGGGGCGCAGGCTGCCGCTTTGGCCGTTTTTCTCGCTCGAGGGGGAAAAAGCAAAGAGGACATCCGGAAGGAAATCGGCGAGCGGTTCGGTTACAACCTGAAACGGACCGTTGAGGACATCCGACCGGCCTACAGGTTCGATGTCTCCTGCCAGGGTTCCGTTCCGGAAGCCATTCTCTCCTTTCTTGATTCAGAAGATTATGAAGACGCCATTCGCAAAGCGATCTCACTAGGCGGAGACAGCGATACGATCGCCTGTATTGCCGGCGGAATTTCACAGGCATTTTACAAGGTGATTTCCCGGGAAATCGTCGGGGAAGTCCGGAAGAGACTGCCCACGGAGTTCTTGGAAATCATCGACAGGTTCGACAGAACATTTATGGACACCTGATGGGATAGAGCCGGGCGGAGCAGGCGTCAGTTCGTCCGTTTTGGGTTCTCGCAGCCGTCGGCAGAAGTTGGATGCAGCCCAAGGCTCAAGCGTATCACCGTTGCGGCACGGCGGGCGGCTGGCTGGAACGGTCAATGCAGGAACCGCTCAAATTCAGATCAAGGAGGATCAGGACATGCCAGCAGTTTCAAGTTACAGCGTTTTATTTTACGGAGGACCGGATGGCTATCAGACAAACCGCGCACAGATTCAGTTGAACGACGCGGCGGGGAAAACCCTGGCCTGGATCAGGTTCAATGATCCCGGCATGTTTTTTGAGGCGGACTCGGATACCGGAGGGATCATCAGGATGCATCTCCCCTCGGCCATGTTCCAAAGCGTCCTCGATGTTCTCCGCAATGAAAAACCCATCAATGTGTACTTCGCACAGGGACGCGGTTTTTTGGGAACGTCGGCCGAACCCGTGGGAGAAGCTGAATAGACTCTGACCACCCGGGATTGAAGCGGAAAAGCGGCATCGTTTCATTCCCGGGCCGGTTTTCTGCTTCAATGCTCTGAAACCCGGGGCGGCTCTTTTCCTGCCATAGCCGTCATCGCAGAACGCGGAACGGGAGCTGGCGACGTTCCCCGTCTGGAACGTAAAACGGCGTGACAGGATTTGACTGGGATAAAACCCGTAGTCTATCTGTGTTGAATTATCTTTCATTTCATACCACAATTAGTTGAATGTCAGGCTGGGAAGGTAAATCTGCCAGCTCGGAACGCATGTCTTAAGAATCCTTTTTGACTAAATTAGCCGCTATTCAACGGACAGTTTCTGCGTAGCCGCCTTCTCATATAGACTCACAGTTCATCACACATCAGCTTCGTCGAATCGTTGCTTCAAACACCGCAGAGGCCTGGTTTGGCAAAGTAACAGCGGTCACGTCCTCATTTTTAAACCCAGCACCCAACAAAACAACCCTATTGAAGCAGGAAAGGAATAAGGAGGTAAGACATGGCAAATGAGAAAAGTCAGACGACTGGGTCCAGAAAAATCAGGAGCTTTCTTATCGATGGGCAGATCTCACGCGAGCAGCCCGAGTGCCAGCCGGGGGAGCTGAAGCTGGCCGCCTATGTCTTCGACAAGGCCGGATCCCTGCTGGGGAGTGCCGATCTGAATGAGAAAGGAGTCTACAGGGTTGCCGTGAAGCTGTCACAGCCTGCCGATGTGGACCTCATGATCGGTCCGTCAGGCATGGCAAAAGAGATCCGTCGCTCCAGCGCCTTCAGGAGATCCTTCGCAGCCGCGGAATGGAAGGCCGAAGGGACACAGCAGTACCGCCTCCAGTACAATGCCATCCTGCCGCTGGAACTATGGCTTCCCTGGTGGCCGATCCGAATCTGCATTTCCGGACACATCCGCAAGGTCAGTAGCTCCGACGGGGTTACGACCGTCTGTCCCGTCCCCTTTGTGAAGGTTGAGATCTTCGACGTGGACCGCGAGAACTGCTTCTGGCCGCCGCTGCGCAAGTGGTGGGAACTGCTCCTGGATAGACCGGTGATTCGCATTCCCGATCTGCTCAGGGAGCCTCCCATTCTGGTAAAGCCCTTCCCCGGACCCGATCCTTCACCGGAGCTGAATCTGGGAGCTGCTTCAACGCTGGCCGGCGACATCGGCGCCTTGCGCCCGCGATTGGCCAGCCTTGGCCCCCAGCCCGAACCGCCGGACCTCCCGTCATTGGCTCCAGCCAGTTCCCTGAAGGCAACCCCCGCCCTGGCCGAAGCCGCCTTTTCGGCATCGCAGCCCGCCTTTACCCGCGTGGGCGAAGCGCGCCTCATGGACAGCAGCATCGCAGCCCGGCTGGAACGATTGACACTGACCTCCAAGATCCCGCCGTGGCAAATCTTTCCGTTCTGCTTTTACAGCAGGGCGGAGGTGTGTGAGACCACGACGGACTGCGACGGCTTTTTCAACTGCTGCTTCAGATGGTGGCCCTTCCACATCCGCAACGGCCGGCTGCGCTTCGACGCCCGCCCGGACATCATCATCAAGGCGACGCAGGTCATCGACGGCGTACCGACGGTCATCTACCTCGATCCCTACACCAGCACCCGCTGGAATGTCAACAATGCCCATATCGACCTCTATCTCGACAACGAAGAGGTCATCTGCGGCAACGGTAACTGCTATGATCCGCCGGAGGGATCCCCGGTGTTCTTTACGCGCATCGGCGACGATGAGGTTTACAAAATCAACCAGATCAGCGGCCTTTACAATGAGGCTCCGTTGAGCAACGTCGCCTACGGAGGCAGCCTGCTGGTCTATGGCCAGTTCGGCGACGCCCTGTCCACCGGCATCCCGGTGCGCTATTACCGCCTCTCCTATGCAAGAGAGGGAAGCAGCGAATTCAGCCCCATCACCACGCCACTGGGGGATACGCGCGTCTCAAAGGCAACCCTCTTCAGCGAATCGCATTCCCTGGGCCCAAAAACCGTCAATGGCATCCCGGCTCTCTATGAAGTGCGCAATTTCAGCGATTACTACTGGTACAACCCGGACTGGATCGGAACCTGGAAAAGCCTGCTGGCCGAAGAGGACACTGGAAAATTCGTGTTGAGGCTGGAGGTGTTCGACGAAAACGGCGCCAAACTTACCTCGGCGCTGGGCGTGGACTACCGGGACGGCACCGTCGTACCGCCGGCCGTGCTGCCGCCCATGCTTGACCGCTGCGACCTTGTCATCACCCTGGACAACAAGGCGCCGAATCTGGAGCTCGTCATTCCCGCGGTCATTAACGAATGCGGTGTCATTCCGTGGACCCCTGCCCTGTCCCTCACCTTCCAGGCGCAGGTGTCGCAGGAAAACAACCGGCTTCGCTCGTGGGGTCTTTACTACACCAAGGGAGTCAATCCCACCGTCCATTATCTTGCCAGCGGCGCCTCCAACAACGGTCTGCCAGGCAGCATCAACCAGCCCGTATCGGGAGGCACGGCGGCTCCCGCACCTGGGACGGGAATGCTTGCCGGCCTCGACAGCACCTGTGCCTTTGCCCTCAAACTCTGGGCCTATTCCCACGTAAGAGATGGACGACACTTCATCTATTACCGGGAGCAGATCAAGGCGATTGCCATCGAAAAATGCCCGTAAGGATCCGGAAGGGACGCCTTTCCCAGACGCCGCCGGGGCGGGACGACAACGGCCGTTCCGCCCCGGCCTTTTGAAGCGGACTGTCCCTGAAAGCGTTCAGGGCAGAATTCGCCGGAGGTGCATCATGGCTGACCTCAATGACATTCTCGACAAGGCCCCGCCCCGCAGTTTAGCCGAAGCCCTGGCTGACTGGCCGGCGAGGGACCGTTATGAACCGTCCCCGAATGACTGGCGGGATGAAATCTTCTACTTTCTCCTTCCCGACCGGTTTTCCAACGGCCAGGAAGCGCCCGACCGTCTTCTGGACATCGACCTGAGCGCCCCCGAGGGGATCTCCCGGATCCGGGCCTTGCGAGGCGCGGAGTGGCGCTGGGACAAATGGCAGTTTTCCGGGGCGAACCGTTTTCAGGGGGGAACTCTGGCAGGGATACGCTCGAAGCTGGACTATCTGGCAGACCTTGGCATCACAACCCTCTGGATCGCACCGGTCTTCCGCCAGCGCATCGAAGAGGACAGCTACCACGGCTATGGAATCCAGAACTTTCTCGATATCGACCCGCGTTTCGGAACCCGGCGAGACCTCGTGGAACTGGTCCATGCGGCACATTCGGAACAATACAGGATGCGCGTCGTTCTTGACGTCATCTTCAACCATTCCGGCTGTAACTGGCTCTATGACAGCTCTTCTGGAAACGCCTTCGAACCTCCATACCTTGCCTGGGGCAGCTACGGCACCCTCTGGCCGCGCAACGGATACGGCTGGGCCATTACGGACCCCGAGCAGAAACTGGGAGAAGACGACTACGTATGGCCCACCGATCTGCAGGGCCGCGATCGCTATCTCCGGGCGGGGAAAGGCCGTCTCGGTGAAGGCGACATCAACGACGAATCTGCGGAGCATAAGCGAACCGATTTCCAAAGACTGCGCAAGTTCAATCTCTTTGCTGGCGAGACGCTTTCGGCGCTGGTGCTTGCATATCACTACTGGATCGCCCTCGCAGACGTCGACGGATTCCGAATCGACACCCTCAAGCATGTGACACTTGAACAGGCCAGGAATTTCTGCAATGCCATCAGGGAGTATGCCGAGATTCTCGGGAAAGATGACTTTCTGCTTGTTGCCGAGGTCGCTGGGGGCAGTTCGGCGCAGGACCGCTACCTGGACATTGCCGGGCGCAACCTCAATGCATGTCTCGATATCGGCGAACAACGGGAGATTCTATGCAATGTCGGCAAGGGGCTGGCAAAAGCGTCGGACTTCTTTGGCGGCTTCAACTACTATGACCAGGGGATGGGATCGCACCGCAACTGGGGTTCTCATCACCTGAGCATCAGCAATGACCACGACCATGTCTTCGGCGCCAAGGTGAGGCTGGCCGCGGATGCGCCGAACGATCACCAGGCGGCGGCGGTCGCTGCCATGCAGCTTTTCACACTGGGTATTCCCTGCTTTTATTATGGAATGGAACAGGGCCTGGCCGGAGGCGCCGAACCGCAAGAGCGCAGATACCTCGACTGGGGCGGCCATGACTGCCTTTTGCGTGAAGCCATGTTCGGACCGGAGCATCCTCTGGCTTCAGGATGGGACGGAGTGCAGGGGGAAATCGACCCCGGCCAGATCGGCTTCGGCCCGCACGGCACCGCCGGATATCATGTTTTCAATACAGATCATCCCATTTACAGGCGGATGGCCGAGCTTACCCGCCTGCGCCGGGCCTTTATTCCTCTGCGGCGGGGAAGGCAGTACCCTCGTCGGATTTCGTATCTGGACCGTCCCTTTGCATTCCCGGATGCAGGCCAGATCATTGCCTGGTCACGCATCTTTGACGACCAGGAGATGCTGGTGGTGATCAACCCGAACGGGGTCGAACGGCGCGGCGGGCGGGTTGTCGTTGACGGCAGCCTGTCACAGGAGGGGTTGCAGGTTGTCTCCAATACGGACCCCGAAGCCCCGGAAGCGATGCAGAACAGCGCCTGGGTGAGCTGCAGCCCATCGAATCACGGCCTTGTCGTCTGCCTTGATCAGTGGCTGCTCGGCCCTTCGGAAGTTATGGTACTGGCCAACCGTTCGGCGATCGAATCCGTCGGCTTGAAGTGGCATGGCGCGGCATGATGCAGCACCCTGGAATTTTCTCCAGTGGGGTGCGCCGCCAATGTTCCAGACCGGCTGGGGTTGGAGCGGAATCATCGTCCGTCCATGCTCGGGAGAGTTAATGTCCGGGGGATTTTCGGGCAATCCCCCGGACACGCACCGGATTTTTTCGGACCTTATCCGAGCTTGAGCAGCGGCTGGACCACCTGGCGGAATGCAGCGGCAGCCTCCGTGTCCTTATGGTGGAAGATAAAGGGGCGCCCTTCATCCGATGATTGCACGATCTTGGGATCAATGGGAATCCGCCCCAGAAAGGGCACATCCATCCGTTTGGCCATTTCCTCACCGCCTCCCTGTTTGAACAGTTCAATAAGCTTCGAACAGTGTGGACAGATCAGGCCACTCATGTTTTCAACAATGCCCAGGACAGGAATTTTGAGGTGCCGGCAAAACGTTACGGATTTGCTGACATCGATCGTCGAGACATCCTGAGGCGTCGTCACCACGACCGCGCCGTCCGCATCGGGAATCAACTGCGCGACGGAAAGCGGCTCATCTCCCGTACCCGGGGGGAAATCGATGACCAGATAATCCAGGTCGCCCCAGTGGACATCGGTAAGCAGTTGCTTGATCGCTCCGTACTTCATCGGCCCGCGCCAGATCACCGCATCATCCTTCCGGTTCAAAAGAAACCCCAGGGACATGACCTTCATGCCGTAGTCCATTGAAACGGGAAGCATGGCATCACCGACCACCTCCGGCTTGCGGTCCTCCAGGGCAAGGAGCTTGGGAATGCTGGGGCCGTGAAAATCCACGTCCAGCAGCCCAACCCGCTTTCCTTCGAGGGCCAGGGCAACCGCCAGATTGACGGCCACGGTGCTTTTCCCGACGCCGCCCTTTCCTGAGAGAACCAGAATTTTGTGAGCAACACGCTCCATGCTCTTTTTGAGCTTGTCATCTTCGGGGGTATTCTGTGCGGCGGGATTCTGCTGATTTCCCGGCACGGGGCACCCCGTTCCTCCCGGTGTATTTCCTGAACCACATGAATCACAAGAACCCATAATCCTTATTCTCCTTTTTTGCTTGAGTGAATCTGATCTCTATATCACAAAGTGATCGTTTTTAACCTTCTTGATTTTACGAAAACGTCCTGATAATTTGAGCAATCCGGTACGGAATTTTTTATAGGAAAACGATGGAAACACTACTGGGAATAGCGGTTGGTATAGGGCTTAGCGCCGCATGCGGCTTTCGGGTTTTTGTTCCCCTGCTTGCGATGAACCTGGCGATCCTGGGCGGCCACATTCACCCTTCTCCCGAATTTGCCTGGATCGGCACCCCCTATGCGACGCTGGCTTTCGCAACAGCAACCGTCGCGGAAATCATCGGCTATTATATCCCCTGGTTCGATTCCATCCTGGACACCATCGCAACAC
Organism: Syntrophus sp. (in: bacteria); assembly: GCF_040768185.1. Lineage (NCBI taxonomy): Bacteria > Pseudomonadati > Thermodesulfobacteriota > Syntrophia > Syntrophales > Syntrophaceae > Syntrophus > Syntrophus sp. (in: bacteria). Next base: position 246,140 of record NZ_JAXGNC010000003.1, read on the forward strand.
CCGCCGCCGTCATCGCCGGTACGGTCACCACGGCTTCCATGGTAACGGAAATCTCCCCCTTTCTGAAATGGACGCTGGCGATTATGGCCGGTGGCGGAATCGCCGGCCTGGTTCAAGGATCCATGGTCGCACTCCGCTTAAAATCATCCCTCTCTACGGCGGGAGCGGCCAATCCCTGGATCGCGACACTGGAACTGGTCGGAGCCATCGTCATAGCCATCCTGGCCCTTGTGGTCCCGATCGTCTGCCTCGGACTCCTCGTCCTTCTGTGCATTGCTGTTATCCGCAAGACCGGCAGACTCCTCTTCGGAAGAAGAACGTCCTCAGCACGATAACGGCATTCCTCCCCCCTTTGCCATACGCTTTTCTCCTCCCATATCTCATCGGTTTTTCAGGCATATCCCCATTTTATACTCACGCATGGCGGCACATTTACCCGTGCCCCACCTGGGCGTGCGAAACGACCGTATCCATCACGGGTTGCCTGCCTGTAACACATCGCACCCTGAAGGGTTGGCATGAGATTTGAGTGATTTACCGTCAAAAGCACACGGCCGCCCCGTGGCGACAGCCCGTCAGCGACGGGGAAAGAACGCGGTCGGCTCGTCGCTCAGATCACGATGAAGGAGAAGAAAATCATGGGAACCACGGTCATATTCGCGTTGGGAATGATCATCGGGGCATGGATTGGAATCACGTTGCTGTCCTGCTGTCACCTGGCGAAAAAGGCGGATATCCCCTTCAACATCCGCTGAAAATCACTCTGTTTCATAGCAGGCCAGTATTTCACCGAAATAGAGGGTATGGTAGTCCTTTTGAGGATAAAACGATGATTCATACTCCCTGTCCAGATGGGCCGGATCCATGGCGGTTTTGTAGATTATCGCGCATTCATACTGGCGTCCCCTGGTTTTTATGACGGGGGAATCGACTTGGCGCCCGCTGATCGTCTCCAGGCTGCATGCCTTGAACTTATCGACGTCCCGGCCGGATTTCGAACCGCAGAAGGCAAGTTCTTTTCGCAAGTCCTCCAGCGGAACCGTCACGGTAAAATCCCGGGCGGTTTCAATGATTCCAAAGGTGTGGCGACTGGACCGCACAGCCACCATCATGATCGGTTTGTTCCAGACAAAGCCGAAGGCAGCCCACCCAATCGTCATGGTATTGACTCCATTTCCAGATTTTACCGTCAAGAATGCACCCTTCTTGATCCTGTTGAGGGTGTCCTCCCCAACGCCTGCGCTATTTCCATCGATCATTTCAAGTTCCTTATTCTGTTGAAGAAATTGTTACTGGGACTTTTCGGAAGACGCCTTCAATTTTCAGCAGAATGAAAATTTTTCCTTCCTGAAACGCGTGCTTTCCCTTTGACAACCACTGTTTTTCAATTGCCGTTTCTCATAACGTTTTCAGCGGGCGAAGAAAAGTAAAATTTTCCAATGAATTACACAAACCATTAATATTATGTGGTTTTTAACTGCCTTTTCGTTGCCCAGCTCTTATGCAAGCCGTTCAATATTTCTAAGAATTGCTGACTTATCCCCTTTGCCAACAGGGTTATCAACAGGGTTATCAATAGAGCTGTGGATAAAAGGGGGCGCTTCGCCAACATTTTGGCCTTTTGCCACCCACATCGATGATTATTTGACAGCCGTCCCGATCTTTTTTTGAAGGACTTTTTTGAGCGGCCCGATCCTTTGGGGGCCGCTAGTGCGATGAAAGATGCGGCAAGAGGAATCAGCCAGATCCCCGGTGATGATTAAACGTCAGCCCCATACTTTCGTATTGTTCGCAGAAGGATCTCCGTGCTTCGCGAACTCAGGCCCTCGTCTTTCACCTTTTTCAGGAGAAAATAAAGGCGCTGCTCAATGATGCCCATTTCCTGAAGGTCATTCCACAATCTCTCGATAGCGGTTTTATCCACGCCATAGAACATATTTCCCGGAACGGCCATGTTCGAGACAAAGATTTTCAGGCCTTCGGGTGTAATGAAATAATTGTCACCGATCCGCAGAAATTCCCCGGCTGAATCTTCGTCCACCCGCTGCAATTTTTCGATGATCGCCCTCAAAAAGTCATGATTCACCTTCAGATATTCTTCGGCAATAAAACGGCTTGTGCTTAAAAATCCACCCAATTTCATGATGCTCCTCTTTCGTTCACAATTTCATACCATCCGAACATCTTCAAGCGGTTCCGCGGAATCAGCCTGACAGGAAAACAGCTGAGTTCGAGCTCTCTGAATCGGATTGTTCAGCCTTGCATGATGCCCCGCACTGGAGCAAATCCTCTTCGGCTTATTCCGACGGCAGGGTTTTAAGAAACAGGTCGGCTTGGGCGAAGGCCGTCTCCATCTCCGCAACAAGACTGTCCACGTTGGCCTGAACACTGACCACTTCACCGCTGAGCCCCACGATGGCCTTCGCGTTGAGGTTGTGCTTCATGAATAACACCTGGTCGCGAAGGGTACAAGAGCCGGATCCAACCTAGCTTCGGCCCTTTTCATGGCTTTGATCAGATCCGCAAATTTCTCCCGGGTGGCATCGTATTTCTGCTGGCTGGACCTGCGAAGGTTTTCACGGAATGTTTTCTTTTCCGGGGGATTCACTCACTTTCAAATCATTTGCCATGGACCCCGTCATGGCGAATGGGAAAGAGCGGCCTTGAGGGCCAAACAGGGAGGAGGAGCGCTTCTCCATCCAGAACGGGTTTCTTTCATGTCACCCGGGCCCGATACTGCGCCAGATCAGATAATGTCGCCCGGAGCGATGTCACGAGGAGGAAAGGGCGTGCCGGCATGAACCATCGCGGGCCTTGAACATCTCCCGCACAAAAAATGAAATGCCGGTCTCCCGAATGTATCCGACCGGCATTTCAGCATGAAAATCAGATATCATCAGACGATATCGAACGGTCAGTGCAGTGTTTCATCCGAGTCATGAATCACACTGAATTCATCGCCCTGCTCGTACATAAAAAATGCTCTGTCATCAAAATCCGCTTTTTCAATTCCATTCTCGTAAAATTCCTTCCTCATATTGTCCACGGAATAATATTCTCTGAGTATGGGATCTTTTTTGCCGATATTAACGACAAAGCGGTTAGAGCTATAGGTGACTCTGACTGAATTTTTCTGTTCTTTCGTTAAGTTCAGCAACATATCCTCTAACCTCCTTTCCCGTTTTTCCATGTCCAGCCTTTCTGTTTACGGAAACCGTCTTTTTTGTGCCCTTTGCTCTATTCTAATATAAGACACACAATATAATAAAAGTTATTACTATGCTGTTTGTCAATCATTGAAAGAGGATTTAGAAAAGATTTTATGGCAGATCCTGGATGTCACAAAAGACGAACACGCTATCGTGTCGCTTGTGTCCCCCCATCCCCCGGTTGAACGTCCCGGACAGAGACAAGCGTGCTCACGTTGCCCGACGGGCAAGAAGCGCCCACACGCCGGCCGCCGAGAGCAGTAAACCTCCTGCGAGTTTGAAGTGGCGTTGTGCACGAGGGGACGACAGTATGCGCCGAGCGGTAGCAGCAAAGGTGGCATATACCGTGGCGTTAGCCATGGCCATAAGGACAAAGGTCACAGCAAGTACCCATAACTGGAATGTAACATCAATGGCAGGATTGACGAATTGGGGCAGGAAAGCGACAAAGAAGACGATGCCCTTGGGGTTGAGTGCGGTTACCAAATAGGTATTGAAAAAGAGCCGCCAGCGGGTTGTGGGCGCTGGAGTTGACGGCAACGCAATCGTGGAAATGCCGGACCGGAACAGAGTTGCACCAAGCCAAAGGAGATACAAACCGCCCATGATCTTGACAACGTTGAACCAGAAGGCCGAGGTGCTCAGCAACGGGCCGAGGCCCAGCAGTGATAAGGAAAGAGACGTGCAGTCGCCAAGCGCTATGGCGGCAACGAGTGGAACATGTGCGGAACGACCATTAGCCAAGGAATAGCTTATTACCGTGAGAACGGTCGGACCGGGGATAACGAGAAGGACCGATGTGGCAAGGACAAAAGCAGACCAAAGGTTGATATCCACGGCGCATCCCGGTATGGCGTCTGACGCCAACAATCGATGTTAGTTGTAGTTGAACGGATAACTTGATATTTTAAGGTTGCAGGCCGGATACAATCCCTTTTTCACCATTATAGTTCTCCTCTAACGATAAAGAAGCGTGCCCACTTGTCAGCCTTCCAATACTGGTCAGATCGAGTACATTCTGCTCAGTCTCTTAAGCAGACCATGGAATTCTTCATGTTTGCCTGCACCAATTCGCTCCTCTTCTATTCTTTCAAAACCTTCATAGAGTTCGTCCTGTTTTTGTTCCGATAAAAGACGATCAGCCATTACAAACAGAACATCATTCTCCTTTTCGATATGATTTCTCAGCAGCGCAATGTAAGCGAGTGCAATTTTACTGATGGTTTTGGATGCAGATTGGTCCCCGCCGACATATTTGGCATAGTAATCGCTCAAAGACTTGACATAATTTCTACCCATTTCATGCTCCTGAAGCATGACTGCAATCGGACCATCTTCAGGAATGCCCGCGGCTGTCAGTGCAGGGAACAGCAGGTCTTCCTCTTTGCCGTGATGGCATTTGTCGACAAAGACTTTCAGAAACTCCAGGATTCCATCAAAATGTTCTTCGTTCAGATTCCTGTCCGCCTCTAATTGTCGACAGACCTGTTCTAAAATAATGAGCATCACCTTGACACCCTCATGCTCGTTTCTTAATTGTTGTGTCGCTTTCATATCCGCCCTCCTTTTTCAAATCATGGAAGTTGAAAAAACATCATCTCTCGATGGGAGAGTAACAGATTCTCCGGCGCGTCCCGGGTTCAATCTTTTAATTTTAGATATTCTTTGTAGAGGATGTGTTTTCTCTTTGTAGACGCATCGCGATCGCCGTAGTGAGCCAGTCCAAGTCTTTCTTGAAATCTGTCTCCGCTTCACCCGCTATGCAGGTATCACGGATGGTGAGTGGTTGTGTCCCAAGTTTCTCCATCTCGATGCCCATTTCCTGAAGGATCTGTTCGAGAGATTCATTTGTTTCCACCGCTTTTCTTAAGATCGGATAAAATAGAATCTTCTCTTTCCAATTGCCTCATCAGGAGTTCTGCAGCTTTTCCAAGGCCGAAGAAAAAAGCGGTCAGAGGAAAACTTCGATAGCCGGGGTTTCAAATTTGCTAACTGTCGGAGAATTTTGCCGTTCAATTAGACCAATTATAACAGACTGGAATTTTTAATCATATTAGAAAATGGAAAATCGATTAATCCGAGAAAGGATGAAGATAGAAGGACCAAAAAATTGCTGCCGGCAGCATACAGGACAGCACATAAAAATTTAGGGGGCTAAGCTGTCTACCTGGCCCCCTTATTTTTCTGGTGGAGCTGAGGGGAGTCGAACCCCTGACCTCTTGAATGCCATTCAAGCGCTCTCCCAACTGAGCTACAACCCCGTTGAATTGGAAGGGGACGTTTAACACAGGGCTCGCATCCTTGTCAACAGATTTTTCTTGACAAGAGAAGGCGGGCTGGGCTAATCAGGACCTGCGCCGGAGTGGTGAAACTGGTAGACGCAGGGGACTCAAAATCCCCCGATCCTTGCGGTCATGTGGGTTCGATTCCCACCTCCGGCACCAAGTAAAATCAGATCTCTGAAGAGACATAAAGGGGCCGAGAGCCCCTTTTCTTATTTAGATCCGGTAAAAAATTATCCCCACTTTGTCCCCCTTATTTAAGCGAGAGAGAAACTATCTGCGAACCTTGAAGCGATGGAGGGGGGTGGTACAAGCGTTCAGATCTCCTGTGTAGTCAACATTGACTTCATGTCCGGCATAATAGGCGGATAGCAAGGCTGATGCCTTTACATTGTAATTCGGCTCACTCTGTGACAGACGAAATATCCGATTGCATCCGGAATTCCCTTGAAGTGTAATTTCCAGGCTGTCGTCATGCAGCAGAATGCCTGTGATAGCGAGATAGCCGGCGGAATGCCACGTTGCGACGGCTGGGCTTGAAAGAAAAAGGGTAATGATCATGGATGCAATCAAAGACTTAAATATTCTTGTACACATAACGGTTCTCCTTTCCTTTGAGGCATTTCGTTGTTTTATTGTTCCTATTTTAACGAATCAGCACGGGCGCCATGGTGGAACAAAGCCAATCTATGTTGAATTTTGATGGCTTGCTGCTCATGAGAATAGGTAGAGCTAAGGGTTGGGTCTGGGCAGAAGAATGTCTTACGTTGTGCGGGGACTCAAATTCGATTCTTTGATCGGAAGGGCGCAGGCCGGCGAAATCCTGCATCGCCTGAACCCATAGTCTGCCCCGCATATGATTTGTTCCGGCGCCGGTCGGAGACCATTCGGGACGTTTCCGGCAAGGACCGATACTCACGGCAAAACCGGTTCCGCTATACCATATTAAGTTTAGTCCTCCCTCTGGACAGCAAGGTCCAACGCCGTTGCTTCCGTCATCATATCCGGGAGTGAGGCTCGCATTGGGAATGATGGTGCAGTCCTCGCTGTCCCCGACCATGACGGTTACAGGAAGGCGAGCAGCGCGCTTGAACAGACTTTCTGAAGGATAGAATTCGAAATCGCGATCTGAACCCCACGAAATGGTGTACCGCCTCATAGAATCCATGCCGTCTGTCCACCTGATCGAGCGGTCGGGGAAGGGGTAGGTACCTGCTGAACTGATCACCATCGCGGCCACACGGTCAGGGTGCGTAACCAGGTAGCGACTCAGGAATTGGCCCCCGGCAGAGTGTCCATAGAAGAGGGCCTTCCTGCTGAAGATCTCGGGATGCTTGTGTTGATAGGCGTCAAGAATTGCGTTTACGAACCCGTCTGCATCGCTCACCCGGGGTTCGACACCGCTTCGATGTCGACCGATCATGCCGCGATAACCACCCAGCGGACCAGAATCACCCCCAAAGTCTGTTTGATTAAAGACCGGCGCGATCACGGCAAACCACTGCGAATCAGCATCCGCTTTATACCTGTTCAAATAATTCAGCGCCGCCGTTCTGGCCCCCTGGTCACTGTTTATTGACCCATGCACAAGGACAACCATTGTCAATGGTTTGCTTCCGATTGGCATGGGTATGCGGTAGTCGGCGCTCGATCCGGCAGGAAGATATTGGTAATACTCGCCAATAATGACGCCATCGCGATCATGTTGCTTCAATACGATCTGTCCAGCTTCATCAGAGAGTCGATCCGGCACTTCAGCGAGGGCCACGGGAAGGACCAGAAAGGCCAGGTAGAAAGAAAGCAGTAACGATATGGCAATCCGGTTAAATGGAGCCACACCACGTCCGGTTGATGGGCAAAGCCGGATCCGCAATCTTAATGCTTCATTAAGAATGAAAGATTTCAAGTCTACCCTGTCCATCATTAACCTCCAATTTGACAACACTCGAAAATAAGGATGTGATGGAAACCTGTTGGTTATATGAAAATCATCTTCAAAAACAAATATTTGATCCCTTAATACATTTATTTTTCAATAACAATTTTCATCATAAGGTTTGAGGAAAACTTTTTTGAGAAAAAAACCGATTTTAATTTTCAAGGTTTTAAAACTTCCCAATGGGACTCCAGAAGCCTTTTCAGGAAATTTTTCAAGATCACAATCGCAACCTCAAGCTCACGCTTATCCTCATCCCGATGATGACCGGATGCTTCCGGCTCTCCCGTATTTGCCTCCGTTGGATTATTGATCTTTTGCAGAGCTGCTTCACGATTACGTATTTGCTCCTTAATTGTGGCAATCTGTTGATCTCTCGGCATGGATGAAAGCAGTTCCGATGGGGTCACCTTCACCCCTCCATCCAGAACTTCTATCCGAAACAATGATTGTAACGTCATTTTCCGTCCCTCCTGTTTCTTGATGTTCACAGCGTGTCCGTCCATCCCCTCCGCCTTTTCGTGCCATTTGCCTGCCGTGCCCTTTTTAGAAGATGCCTTTGATGTTCCATCCTGTCATGACTGAATCAATCCGAGTCCCTGTGAGGCATGGAGTTTACCATCCCGGTTTCAAGCATTTCTATGGATTGACCATTGACAAACCCCCCTTAATTGAATAGAAGGAAAGCTCATAAGGAGGCGATGGAAAAGGTTTTCTTTGAACTTTTTAACACGTTTTGCCTCCCAAATCCCCACCTTAAAATAGCAGGTTCGAAAATAAACAAAACCCATGATCAAGACCAATAACCTTAAAATAGAACGCATTACGCCCGTCATTGCGCCGAAGGACCTCAGGCAGGTGTTTCCGGTCTCTGCCGCTGCGGGACTATTTGTCACACAAAGCCGTCAGCATATCATCAACATTCTGAATGGCCTGGACCCTCGCCTGATGGTGATCGTGGGTCCCTGCTCGATTCACGATCCGAGGGCCGCCCTCGAATATGCCGACCGGCTCGCCGCTCTCTCCCGGGAGCTGGAGGATCAGCTTTTTCTCATCATGCGCGTCTATTTTGAGAAACCGCGCACGACCATCGGCTGGAAGGGCTTGATCAACGATCCCGACATGAACGGCACACACCAGATCTCAAAAGGCCTGGGCATTGCGCGAAGCCTTCTTTGCGACATCACCGCGAAGAAGCTGCCCATCGCAACGGAGGTGCTTGACCCCATCACTCCCGAATATCTGGCCGATCTTCTCAGCTGGGGGGCCATCGGCGCACGCACGACGGAATCTCAGCCGCACCGTGAAATGGCCAGCGGGCTTTCCTTCCCCATCGGCTTCAAGAACGGAACCGACGGCAATCTTCAGATCGCCGTGGACGCCATCAGATCGGCGCTCCATGCCCACAGTTTTCTCGGCATCAACAAGGACGGGAAAACCGCCATCCTCCAGACAACAGGCAACCCCGATCTCCACATCGTTCTCCGGGGAGGATCGAGAAAGCCGAATTACATGCCTGAAGACATCGCGAGAACGGCGGATCTGCTGAAGAAGTCGCACCTTCCGCTGAACATCATGGTGGACTGCAGCCACGCAAATTCTGCGAAGGACTACACCAAGCAGCCCCTGGTGCTCGATCACATCCTGTCGCAAATTGAATCGGGGCAGGGAAGCCTCTGCGGAATCATGATCGAAAGCAACCTGGAAGCGGGAAATCAGCCGATTCCCAAGGATCTTTCCCTTCTGAAATACGGCGTCTCCATCACCGATCCCTGCGTTGACTGGCAAACGACAGAGAAAATGCTCCGCCAGGCGCAGGCTCGGTTGAAGGCCTGCGGCGGGCGACCTCTCCTGCATTCCCCTTCTTAAAAACACACGGGAAAAGGCGCCGGAACTACTTTTTCTGCACCTTGCTCAACCGGCACATGAAACTTCTGCTGGTGGAGGTTCCGGTTACCCGTCCCCGCCGGTCGTCTTCCGTGAGGGTGTTCAGGTTGCTGAGCGGGTCGTAGTTCCCCCATCCCCAGGCGATGCGCACGGTGCCGGGGCGAACCGTCGCGGAAATTCTGGCTGCCATTTCAATGCCTCCCTTCGGCGATTCAATCCTCACCCGGTCCCCCTCCTGCAGATCATAATGCCGGGCGTCCTCGGGATGGATGTCGACGACGCAGCCCGCCCCCCCCTGGAGCAGGGAGGGAATGTTGAAAAACTGCGAGTTTGTAAAGCGGATGTTGCGGCTGCCGCTGATTCCGAGCACCGGATACGAATCGCTCTGATCGGCGAAGCTGATCGGGTCGTCACCAAGGCCCTCCGCAAAGGGAACGCCCGGCAAGCCGGCCTCCGCAAGCCGCCGGGAGAAAAATTCGACCTTGCCTGAAGGGGTTTTAAAGGGCTGCTCCCGGTATTTTTCGTAGCGCAGCTCCTCAATCCGCAGGCCATTGCCGTTCTGGCGCAACTTCTCCGCCGTGACCCCCGCAGGACCCAATTGGTAATCGATGGCCTCCTCGGCAGTCTGCCAGGGAAATTCTTCGGCAAAGCCGAGCCTGCGGCCCAGTTCAAAAACGATCCGCCAGTTCGGCCAGGTATCTCCCACCGGCGGTATGACGGCATCCTGAAGATACATGGGGTTGTTGCGGATGGAGAAACGGTTGAGCTGCGTTGTCTCGAAGCAGCTGGCAGCCGGGAGAATCACGTCGGCCAGCCTGGCCGTCTCGGTCATGAACATCTCGATCACCACCAGGGTTTCCAACTTGCAAAAGGCTTCCCGGGTCCGCGTCGAATCGGCCATGGTCACCACGGGATTGCCGGTCTGGACCACGACCATCTTCACCGGGTAGGGCGTTTCCTCGAGAATGGCGTCAACCAGGCATCCCTGGACCTGGTTGCCCCAGGTCTCGCTGAAGGAGTTGAAGAGGGGGTAGTCGCAGGTGATGGGGACCGAATCGGCGGGAAGCCGGTCCTTCAACTGAAGGTTGCGCAGTGGAATCGGCTGGGGCAGCACGTCGCCGCCCGGTTTGTCCAGATTTCCCGTCAAGGCCCGAAGCATGGCAATCGCCCGGGTGGTGTCGAAGACCTCGCGGTGCATGTCCAGACCGTTGCCGTCGATGATGCATGCCGGCTTGGTGGTGGCATAGAGGCGGGCCAGCTGCCTGATCTGATCCGCCGCAAGCCAGGTTCTTCCGGCAACCTCCTCGGCGGGATATCGGGCGGCAGCCTCCTTGAGCTGCTCAAAGCCGATCGTATACCGTTCAACAAACTCGGCATCGTAGAGTTTTTCCTCAATGATCTGATGGATCATCGCCATGGCAAGCAGGCCGTCGTGCCCCGGCTTAATCTGCAGCCAGATGTCCGCCTGGCGGGCAAGAGCGGTCTGAACGGGATCGATGACAACCAGTGTCGCCCCCTGCTCCCTGGCATACGAGACGGCCTCGGCCGCACCCAGCGCCGTATTTCCGTCGTTCTTTCCCCAGACGATAATGAACCGGGCATTCCTGGCCTCAGGAAAGGCCATGGAGCCGTAGGTGTAAGAGTGCGCGAATTCGCGCCCCACAAAGCAGATGGACCCGTTGCCGATCGTATTGGGGGAACCGAAGGCATGCATAAGCCGGTTGGGATAATCCCAGGGAGCGCCCCAGTCGGCAGCCATACCCCGCAGCCATGCAACCGACTGGGCCCCGGATTTTTCGCGATGATGGAGAAACCGGGCGACAACCCAATCCAGGGCCTCATCCCAGTCGGCCTCGCGGAAATCCGAGCCGTCCTCCTTTCTGATCAGCGGTTTCATCAGGCGCCGGGGGGAATAGACAATGTCCGGAGCGGCGGCCAGTTTGGGACAGGACAGCCGCTTTTCAGGGGCAAGGAAGGATTTTCGCTGTGCTGAAACCAGGCGGCCATCCCTCACTTCAGCCTCAATCGGACAGCAGGAAGAACAGAGGCGGCAGACGGAATCAAATTTCATGGGCTCCTCCTATCGGCAGGCATGAATGTAGCGGCTGCGGATCAGTTCGTAATGATTGCTGTGGGTTCGGATTTTCCACCACACCTCACCGGGTACGCTCACCTGCCAGGCCGGAACCAGTTCGCCCCGGCTGTCGGAAAGCAGCGCCGAAATATTGGCCAGCCCCCTCCCCGCATAACGGCCCTCCGGCTTGCCGCCCAGCCACTCCTCGACGGGTGCGACATCGGTGGACCAGGAGAAGGGATCGGAGAGCAAAAACTGGGCGTTGCTGTCCCTTGTAACCCGGTTCATTTCCCGGAGGTGCCCCATCGGTGACGGGACCTTGTCCACCAGGTTGAGAGAAGAGAAGAGGGAAAAAGTCTTTTTCCTGAATGGCAGGGCCAGGGCATTGGCCACCAGAAACTCCACCTTCTCGCTCCGCCATGTCTCGGGAAGGCACACCGTCACTTCCCTGCGCAGCAGACCTTCGTCCTTCAATGGAACCACGAGGCGGCGCTCCCGCATCAGCCGGCGTGCCACACGGATGAACGCGCGGGAGGTGTCCACGCCGATGACAAAATCACAGCAGGCCGCTGTCTCAAAGGCATATCTGCCTACCGCGGCGCCGGCGTCCAGGGCGATTCCCTCCTGAGCCGTTATCTGCTCCGCCCAGACACGATAGGCCTGTGACGCCTGCTCATCGCCCAGCAACTCCCCGTAATGGCTCCACAGGTATGAGGAAACCACTTCATCCGTCTCGTATTTGTTCGCTGTTATCTGCTCGTCGGTGCCAAAGGGATCGAGAAGGGCCACACCTTCGGTTATGGGAAACCGGGCGGCGCATTGCGGGCACTTCAGGGTGCCGGTTTCGATATCGCCATCTGATTCCTGGAGGATGTCGGCGGCCAGAGGGTATTCCTCGGGCAGGCAGTGCGGACAGACCAACAGTTCAACAAGTTTCTTTTTCATATTTCCCCTTTGAAAAAAGACGAATTTTCTCCTGATATCACCGTACAAAAAAATAATTGGAAACGCACCGGATGTCAATTTAAAAGAGACTCAACGGCCGAATATCGCGAAACCGGCACCGGGTTCCGCCGAAAGAGGCACCTCTGAGCGCTCATCCTCACAGAGGGTTTCCAGACGACACGCCTGAGGTATCCCGGCGGAAAATGCGCCTTCGTCCGGCCTTCATTCTCCCCTTGACTCTCAGAAATCATCGTTCATAATATTGTGGGCCGCAACTTAGAAAAGATAAGGCCGGTTTTCGACAGCTGGACAGAAAAAGGATTGTTCATGACGGAAAACGATGTTGCCGAGTACAGATCCGCGCCCGATTTCGAGCTGACGGACAGCGAAGGCCGGCAGATTCGGCTCTCCAGCTACCAGGGGAGAAGAAATGTCGTTCTGATCTTCAACCGCGGGTTTCTCTGACCGTTCTGCCGAAGGCATATGGCGCAGTTGCGCAGGGATTATCAAGAGTTTCTAAAACGGGATGCCGAAGTCATCGCAATCGGCCCCGAAAAGCCGGAACCTTTTGCAGAGTGGTGGCGCAGCCACGACATGCCCTTTATTGGGCTGCCGGACCCGGACCATTCCGTGTCCAGGCGCTACGGCCAGCAGGTAAAGCTGCTGAAGCTGGGTCGCCTGCCCGCGCAGCTGGTCATCGACAAGAGGGGGTTGATCCGCTATGCCCATTACGGCAGTTCCATGTCCGATATACCGGAAAACAAGGAGATTCTGGCGATTCTGGATCAGCTTGCCGCCACGGCATGACGTCGGTCCTGCAGGGTGGAATTCAGCAGAGCCGGCGGAATCGGGGAAATTCATCCGTCGTAAAGGCCCTGTACGAACATGGCAGGGGTGACATGTTTTGTGAGATTGAGCTCTTTTAAACGTCTTTGAAAAAGGAGGTCCTATGAACACAAACACTGAAACAGGTGGGGGTTCCTCGCTCAGCCGTCGTGATTTTCTTGCCCTGTCAACGGGTGCCGCTGTATTTCTTTCCGCCGGAATCCCCTTCGGCAAGCTCGTTGGAAGCGCCCAGGCGGCAGGAGGCCATGTCCTCCCGGCACTTCCCTACCCGGAACACGCCCTGGAGCCTTATATCTCAGCCAGGACCCTCGGGTTTCACCACGGGAAACACCATAAGGGGTACATAGACAACCTGAACAAGCTGATTTCAAATACGGAATTTGCCGATCTCTCCCTGGAAAAAATCATCACCGCCACTGCCGGAAAGCCTGATAAGATTGCGATCTTCAATAATGCAGCTCAGAGCTGGAACCACACCTTTTACTGGCAATGCCTGAAGCCGAACGGTGGAGGCGAACCGCCCGCTGCCCTGAAAAAACAGATCGAGGCGTCTTTCGGCAGCATGGAAGCCTGTAAAAAGGACCTGGCAACGGCCGCGATGACGCAATTCGGCAGCGGATGGGCGTGGCTGGTGCGGGATGGGCAGAAGCTCCGGGTGATCAAGACCGCCAATGCCGATACCCCCCTGGAGAGGGGCATGAAACCGCTTCTGGTCATCGATGTGTGGGAGCATGCCTATTATCTCGATTACCAGAACAGGCGTGCGGATTATGTGTCGGCCGTCCTGGAGAAGATCATCAACTGGGATTTCGCAGAGAAGAACCTGCCCGCGTAAGCGATTCTGCGCCACGTCAAGGTCATGTCAAAGGTGCCGATCGCCGTCTCCGGTGTTCACTATCGCGTGGAATGGAGATCGGCACCTCCGTCTTCTTCTGCCTGTTTCAAGACGGCCCGCAGGGGCACTCTGGAGAAGGCCGATGCGCCTCAGGATCAGAACATCGGGCAGGGCTGGAGTGGGAAGCATCGCAGCCTGGATCCAGGCCGTCCGTCTCCCCTTTGTCCCTCCCAGCTTCATCCCGATCACCCTTGCCGCCGCCATTGCCTGGGCGCGCTATTCGGTTTTCGATCCCGCTGCCTTCCTTCTCGTTTTTGCAGCGGTCACCATCCATCACTTCGGCCTCAACATGCTCGATGACGTTCTCGATTATCTCCACGCCGTCGACCAACCCTGGGGCGACGAAAAGAACCCCTACACCGGCGGCAGCGGCGTGCTCACCGACGGGCTCCTTTCCGTGACGGAGTTGATGGGAGGCGTCTTCGCCTGCTACGCCTTCACAATCGCTACCTGGATCTACCTCGGATACGAAAAGGGGTTTCCCGTGGTCGCCATCGGGGCCATCGGAATCCTGTCGTCGATTTTCTACACCGTGCCCCCCGTGAGGTTCGCGTACCGGGGATTCGGGGAACTAGGCCTCCTCCTCAACTTTGGGCCCGTCCTTGTTCTGGGGTCCTATTATGTCCAGCGCGGGACGCTGGACTTGGAGCCGCTGATCGTTTCCCTTGTTCCCGGTTTTCTCATGTGGTCCATGATCGTCATCAACGAGATCCCCGATTACGACGAGGACCGCCGGAGCGGCAAGATGAACCTTGTCGCTCGCTTCGGCCGCAGGACCGGGGTCCTGCTTTATGAAGCCGGGCTCTTCTGCGCCTTCGGAATCCTTGTCGGCTCGGTCCTCTTCGGGTTGGCACCACTGCCGGTTCTGCTGGGACTCGCGGCACTGCCGCCGGCCCTGCATTCGGTAAAACTCCTGCGGGATTCCTACCTGGACCGATTGAAGATGGCCCCCGCAAACCTCGCCATCATCAAGGTATACCTGATCACGGGCGTTACGCTGATCACGGGATATCTTATCCATGGATTTACGGGATGAGGACATGGGAGATGAAAAGGCAAATGGGGTTTGGCAAACGCAGAGACGCTCCGGACAGGAAAAAGGCAAGTCCTTTTAATTCCTTGCTTTATCAATGATATTTCGATAAAAATTACACAATATATGAACGGGCATATTTCGATGACAAACAAGATACCCAGCATCCCGGAAGATCTCGCCCGATGCGTGGAATTTCACGGACACCTTTGTCCCGGCTTGGTCTATGGCTATCTGATCGCAAAAGAAGCGATGAGACGGATGAACCTGGAGCGCTCTGGAGATGAAGAAATTGTTGCCGTCTGTGAAAACGATTCCTGCGCCGTGGATGCCCTTCAGGTCCTGCTCGGAACAAGCCTGGGAAAAGGTAATCTGATTTTTCGGGATTTTGGAAAGAACGCCTTTACGGTTTTGAGTCGCGCTAAAAAGAAGGCTTACCGATTCGTTCGGAAAGTTCATTATGAATATTCAGGGAATGACAAGAAAACCTTTGAGCGGTTGGATGCTGCCGCAACCGATGGCACGGCATCTGAGAGCGACCAAGGTCTTTTGAAACAGTTGAAGGTGGAGGATCTCCTGCAGCGGGATTTCAAAGAAATTTTCACAACCACTGAAATTCCCTACGAAGAACCCCGTTACGCACCCATTGAACCATCCGAACCCTGCGTCCTTTGCGGCGAGATGACCATGATCTCTAAGATGCTGGCTGCTCCAGAAGGGCTGATCTGCATCCCCTGCTCTCAGAAGAGGTAAAAGCCCACGTTTTTACGTTGCGGCATTTTCAGAACTCCGAACCTTCAAAGGAAACGACGTTAAGGAGGTTTGACAGCTATGGGTAAGATGAACGATCAGGAACGAGAATACGGGCCCCTTGGCTCTTCGAAAGCTCAGCAGAGTTATGCGGAAAAGATCCTTCTCTCGCCTGCCGAGCTTGCAGAAAGGTTAGACGAAACAGCTGTCGTCGATGTTTCAGACCCGGTGGATTTCCGTAAACTGCACATTCCAGGGGCCTGCAATATTCCCGCCTTCTGGAATCATCGCTCCGTTGGGGGTGACAGCGGACTGGAACTTATGCGTCAGGTGATCCTGGACGAAATGCTCGCTTGCGGCATCGACGGAAGCCGTCAAATCGTCTTCACCGAACAGCTGCCGTCTTCGGGATTCGGACGGTCCTGCCGCGCATTCTATATGGCTGAGCACGCGGGATTCCCCCCGGAGATCATGCACATTCTTGACGGTGGAAATTTCCAATGGAAGCAACAGGGCTTTCCGCCGGCACATGGAGAGGCTTGCTCAAATCCGGCGCCCAAATTAGTCATCAACACCGGTGCCGGCAGGAGCCGGTTTCTGTCATTGAGAGAAACGCTTGCAGCGTTGAACCGGGGCGCAAAGTTTCTCGACGTTCGAAATGCGCCGGAATTTTTAGGCGCAGCCGCTGCGCCCTATCTGATCCGGGAAGGAACTCCGCCACGGGAGGTCATTCTGGACCCGGGCAGAATCCCCAGTGCCATCGGACTTCCCTGGACTGATGTGTTTGAGCGAGAGGGTGCTGGAACGGGATTCTTCAAATCGCGAACCGACCTGCAGCGGCTTTTTAAGTCAGCGGGGCTCTCGCCTGGGGACGAGATCATCGTTTATTGCTTCAAAGGGGCCCGCTCGAGTGCTGTGCTCCTGGCTCTGCACCTGGCCGGATTTTATTCGGCAAAGATGTATTTCTCCGGCTGGAACGAGTGGTCACGTCAGGCATCCTTTCCAAAGGAAACGGGAAAGCCCGGACAGGATCAACTCGCTGGAAGTTATGCAAAAGATCTCCTGAATGAGGCTTGAGGAAGACCCGCAATCTGCCGGAAATTGAACAAAGAGCGATGCCCCGGAGGAGAAGAGTCCATGGATACCTATTTTGCTCCTGCCGAAAAATCAAAGGATGACGAGCTGAATGCGGAAATTGGAATCGTGTGCCGCAATCCTGTCATGGAAGGATTGCTGTGCTCAGTAAGCGGCCTGCTGGCCGTTCTGAATGAGCATCGCCAGATGGTGGCATTGAACGACACCTTTATGCAGATGCTGGGCATTCAGGATGCGCAACAGGCCTTCGGTCTGCGTCTTGGCGAGGCCATGGAGTGCATTCATGCCCATGATGAGCCTGGGGGATGCGGCACCACGAAATTCTGTCCGACCTGCGGCGCCGCCGTTGCCATCGTGTCCAGCCTGACACGGGACAGGCCTGTAGAGAGAATGTGCGCCCTTTCGGCGGAAAAGGGCGGCAAGGTGGTGGACATCGCCCTGCTGGTGCGTTCATATCCGACAAAAATCGATGGGAAAACGTTTCTGTTACTGTTCCTTCAAGACATGACCAAAGAGCAGCAAAGGGCGGCTCTGGAAAGGACCTTCTTCCATGATGTCAACAATATGTTATCCTCTCTGGTATGGGCGAGTGAACTTCTCATTCAGGACAGTCCCTCGGTCCTTGCCAGGAATATCTATGAAGCATCGCTGCGGCTTCAAGCGGAGGTAGCCGCTCAGCGCTGCCTGTCTCAGAACGGTTCGTTCACATATCAGACCGTAAGGCACTCTGTTACACCGAAGCAGGTTCTTGCGGAGCTTCGCGCCATTTTCGCCAGCCATCCGGCCGTGCAGAGGAAGAAAATCGAATTTTGTGAAGATTGTCCAGCCGTGTCGGTCAACACGGAGCTCTCTTTGCTGTTGCGCGTTCTGTGCAACATGGTGATCAATGCCCTGGAAGCCACGGGAAAAGAAGGCGTTGTCCGAATCTGGAGCGAGCGGAAGGGAAGTCTGTTGTCTTTCATGGTGTGGAACGCGGAGGAAATCCCTCAGGCCATAACTCTTAGAATTTTTCAGCGGAATTTCAGTACGAAAGGGCAGGCCGGAAGAGGGATCGGCACCTTTTCCATGAAACTCTTCGGAGAAAAGATCCTGGGCGGTCAGGTGACTTTTTCGACATCCCGGGAACAAGGCACCGTCTTTACCTGTTCCCTTCCCCTGCAGGAGTTCACCTCTCCTCTGAAATAATCCGAAAAGACCAAGCCCCGAGAAGGAAAATTTACGGGAAGGAGATTACCCCCATGGTGATCTTTTTCCAGGTGTGATACAAGTCTTGCCCGACGCAAAACATCTGCAGCACATCCGGCCGGCGCCCGGGAAATCCTTAAGAAAGCATGATAATCCCGGCATTCGTGATTTTGCCTGAACAGATACGAGGCCATTGGCCGGTTTGAAGGCACATTACATGATTTTACTTCGAGGTGATTTTTTGTCGGCTTTCTTTTCTTCAAAAACTTGCAAGAAATGTCTTACCCTTGTTTTTTCAGGATGTCTCCTGGTATCCGTCCTGGCCTTCCCGGCAAAAGCGGCAGAAAAACTGGGAACTTACCCGATCCTGCCCAGCCACTACTCCTCCATTAAGATCTTTGACAACAAGGGATGTTTTGTGGGGAGGATCCTTCCCAGAAAGCGATACTGGGTCCCCATCGACCGGATTAACCCGTTCCTGCAGAAGGCCGTGGTGGCCATCGAAGATTCCCGCTTTTACGACCATCCGGGCATTGACATCCGCGGAATCGCCCGGGCCCTGGTGAAGGACGTTGCCAAGGGGAAGCTCGCTGAAGGCGGATCGACGATTACTCAACAGCTCATCAAAAACCGGCATCTCTCCGGACAGAAGACCCTGGACAGAAAAATCAAGGAAGGTCTTCTGGCCATGGAATATGAACGAAAGTACAGCAAAAAACAGATCCTGGAGATGTACCTGAACGAAATCTACTACGGAAACGGAGCCTGGGGGATTGCCCAGGCCGCCCGCATCTATTTTGACAAATCCCCCCAGAATCTGACGGAGGCTGAATGCGCCCTGCTGGCAGGCGTCCCCAAGGCTCCGAACCGATACAATCCTTCGGGGACACCCTCTGTGGTCAGGAACCGGAGGAACCTGGTCATCAGCCGGATGGAGGAGCTCAAAATGATCTCCCCCCAGAAAAAGCAGAAACTGATGGCCGCTTCCATATCCCCCATCAGCAAGGGAGAACCCTCATACTATGTGGACGCCGTCCGGAGCAAACTGATCGATCGGTATGGTGCGGAGATTATCGAGAGAGGGGGACTGGAAGTCATTACCGCCATGAACCTGAATCTGCAGAAGCGGGCTGAACAGGTCCTGCGTGAAGGCGTCAGAAGGATTTCTTCGGATCTTCAGGGCGCCCTGCTGTGCCTGGATCCCAGCACGGGGGATGTTCTGGCCGTGGCGGGGGGGATCGATTTTTCTTCAAGCCCCTATAACCGGGCCTTTTACGCCAGGCGCCAGCCCGGCTCCGTGATCAAACCCCTGCTGTATGCCGCCGCCCTGGAAAAGCGGTATACAGCGGGCAGCATCTGGAATGACGAGCCGGTCACCTACACCTGGGGAACCGATGAAAGCTGGACACCCCATAATTACGGGAATAAGCATTATGGAGAAATCCCCCTGCGGAAGGCCCTGGCCTACTCGGACAACGTGATCGCCGTAAGGCTTCTCGAAACCATCGGCATCCCCTATTTTGTCGAGTTTTCCGAGAAGATGGGGCTTCCGCTGCGCTCACGCAACCTCTCCCTGGCCCTGGGGACGGAGGAAGTCACCCTGACCGATCTCGTGGAGGCCTACACACCGCTGGCCAGCGGCGGTTCCCGGGCCGAGGCGCGGACCATCATCCGGATCTATGATCGCTATTCCAATACCTGGACGGAAAATCCACCCATCGTCACCCCGGTGCTCTCCCCCGCCACCGCCTTCGTCACGACCTCGATGATGCAAGACGTTCTGACTTACGGAACAGCCAAAACCTTGAAGAATTTTTACCGGGAGCGCCCGTCGGCCGGAAAGACCGGCACCACCGACAACTATCAGGATGCCTGGTTTATCGGCTATACGCCCCAGGTCATCACCGGGATCTGGGTGGGCCATGACAAACCGCAATCTGGCGGAACGGGCTTTACCGGAGGTTCCATCTGTGCGCCGATCTGGGAAAGCTTCATGCGCTCCGCCCTGGCCTCCAAACCGGTGGTGGATTTCCAGAGGCCGGAGTCGGTTGTTTCCGTATCCATCGACCCGGCCACGGGCTTCCTGGCCATGCCGGACTGCCCGGAAACGAAAGAGGAATTCTACATCGCCGGCACCGAACCGACCACGTACTGTCCCCAACACGGCGGCGAGACCCCGGCCCCTGCCGATCCCGCAACTCCGCTGCCTGGCGGGGAAGGATCGGAGACCGCCGATCCGTTGCCGAAGGGAGAGGGATCGCAGACCGCCGATCCGTTGCCGAAGGGAGAGGGATCGCAGACCGCCGATCCCCATGAAAATTCCTGATCCGGATTTTTTAACGATGAAGATCCTCCACACCTCCGACTGGCACATCGGGCGCACGCTCTATGGCCGCAGGAGATATGATGAGCACGAGGCCTTTCTGAACTGGCTGGCCGACGTGATCGAGGCCGAAGAGATCGACGCTCTCCTTGTCTGCGGGGATGTGTTCGACAACAGCACGCCAAGCAACCGTGCGCAGGAGCTGTATTACCGGTTTCTCTGCCGTGCGGCCTCCACCGGCCGTTCCGTGGTGATCACAGCCGGGAATCACGACTCACCCTCCTTTCTGAACGCCCCGAAGGAGCTCCTGAAATTTCTCAACATTCATGTGGTCGGATATGCCCCTGGTAAGCCGGAGCAGGAGCTGATCGTTCTGCCCGGACGAAACCGCGGCCCGGCCATGATTGTCTGCGCCGTTCCCTATCTCCGGGACCACGATCTCCGCACCTCCGAAGCGGGAGAGAGCACCGGGGACAAGGAGCGGAAAATCGTCGAAGGGATTCGGAGTCATTACCGCCTGGTCTGCGAGGCGGCGGAGCGCAGGCGGGCCGAACTGGGAAAGCCGGTTCCCATCGTGGCGATGGGCCATCTCTTTGCGGCGGGCGGTCAGACGGTTGACGGCGACGGTGTTCGCGAGCTTTATATCGGCTCCCTTGCCCAGGTTGGCAGAGATGTTTTTCCCGACAGCCTCGATTATCTGGCCCTGGGCCATCTTCATATCCCCCAGAGGGTGAGCGGCTCCGATCGGGTCCGCTATTCCGGTTCGCCCCTACCCATCGGGTTCGGGGAATCGGATCAGGTGAAGAGCGTCACCCTGGTGGATTTTTCCGGCGCTGCGCCTGCGGTTTCTATGCTTCCTGTACCCCGGTTTCAGGAACTGAAGACCCTGCGAGGGGACTGGGGCACCCTGGCCCGGAAAATCGGCGAATTGAAAGCGCTGGACAGCCGGGCCTGGCTGGAGGTCGTCTACGAAGGATCCGAGATTGCTTCATCTCTGCGGACGAAGTTGGATGAAGCCGTTGCGGGAACGGCCATGGAAATCCTCAGGGTCAAAAACACCAGGGTGATGGAGAAGGCGCTGGGCGCAGAGAACCGGGAGGAAAGCCTGGATGACCTTGACGTAACGGATGTGTTCAGGCGTTGCCTCGACGCCCACGAAATCCCCCGGGAACAGTGCGTGGTTTTGATGGAGGCCTACAGGGAGATTCTGGTCTCCCTGCAGGAGGCAGACCCGCAGGCAGAATAGAAGGATCGAGGATGAGAATACTCAGCGTAAGGTTCAAGAATCTGAATTCTCTCTCCGGCGAGTGGGAGATTGATTTTACCCACCCGGATTACCTCTCCGACGGGCTTTTCGCCATTACCGGTCCCACCGGAGCGGGGAAGACCACGCTTCTGGATGCCATCTGCCTCGGCCTCTATGGCCGGACCCCCCGCCTGGACAGGGTTACCAGGAGCACCAACGAAATCATGTCGCGCCAGGCAGGAGAGTGTTCGGCCGAGGTCCAGTTCGAAACGCAGAAGGGGCGCTACCGCTGTTCCTGGAGCCAGCACCGCGCCCGACGAAGGCCCGACGGAGAGTTGCAGCTTGCGCGCCATGAAATCAGCGATGCGGATTCCGGAAAAGTCCTGGAATCGAAGATGACCTCCGTGGGCGGGATGATCGAGAAGGTCACGGGAATGGATTACGAGCGCTTCACCCGGTCCATGCTTCTCGCCCAGGGCGGATTCACGGCCTTTCTCCAGGCCTCTGCCGACAGGCGGGCACCCATTCTGGAACAGATCACAGGCACGGAAATCTACAGCCGGATCTCTGAAAAAGTGTACGAACGCCACTCGAAGGAGCGGGGCACCCTGGAACTGCTTCAGTCTGAACTCCAGGGAATCCGGTTGTTGAGCGGCGAGGAAAAGAGGGATCTGCAGAACTCATTGCAGGAGAAGCAGGAGCGGGAGAAGGAGCTTGCCGGAAAGGCCGATCACATGCGCAGGGCCCTGCTCTGGCTTGAAGGAATCAGGGGCCTCGAGGAGGAACTGGCCGAACTGGATCAGAAGCAGGGACTTTTTGTTCAGCGCCGTGCGCAATTCGAACCGGAGGCAAGGAAGCTGGAGCACGCCCGGAAGGCCCTGATCCTGGAGGGTGACTATCGCGGAGTCCTTGCCCTGCGCAGTCAGCAGGCGATGGAGCTTGAAGATCTGGCCGAAGCGATGGCCAGGATGCCTCAGAAGGAGCGAATCCGCGGTGCTGCGCTGGACGCCAGCCGGGCCGCTGAAGCCGCGTTGGTCAAGGCAAAGGCCGGGCAGATGGCGGAAGCGGAGGTCATTAAAAAGGCTCGGGAGCTGGACGCGCGGATTCGCGAGCAGAAAAGGCAGCTCGATGAGCAGGGCAAGGCGCTGGAGGCCACGGAACAGCATAAGAGAAAGTTCGTGTCTGCCGTCGAATCGGCGGAGCGGGACAGGAAAAGCCGCCAGGCAGACCTGGAGAGCATCCAGAACGCTCAAGAAAAAACCCTTTCCGACGCCGCTTTGCTGACGGACCTTTCCGCCATCGCCCGCTCGTTCGAGTACCTCCGGAATATCGAGTCCAGGCATTCCCTTCTTCGGGAAGCGGCCATTGCGGCATCCGGCAAGAGAGCGACGCTCCTGGCGGAATACGAAGCATGCGAGGGCGAATGCGGCAGACGGCAACAGGATTATGAGAAAGGGCAGAAGGAAGCCTCCCTGCTGTCACGGGAGATTTTCGATCTTCTTCAGGGACGGGAGATGGCCCAGTGGCGGGAAGACAGGGACGCCCTCATGAACCGGGAACGTCTGCTGGCCTCGTCCCTGGAAAGAATCGACGGGATCAGAAAGGCGGACTCGGCGCTGAAAGCCCTGTCCAAGGCCCTTGAAGCCGCAAAAGACGCCCTGACCGTCCTGGAAGGAGAGATCGAACCGGCTGTGGGAGAAAAGAGGTTCCTGGAGGCGGAAATTGAAAATCTGGAGATCCGGGCAGCGCTTCTGGCGCGCATCCGTGACCTGGAGGAAGACAGGAAAAGACTGGAGGACGGCAACCCCTGCCCCCTGTGCGGCGCCACGGAACACCCCTACGCACGGGGCAATGTTCCGCAGCTGAACGAAACGGAAGCCAAGCTGAAGAGCAAGAGGAAGGAACTCAAAGGGGTGCTGGAAAAACTCAGAAAGCTGGAAGCCGGCCGGGCGGGGACAGAAGCGGAAATGTTCCATGCCGGACGGGAACTGGAGGAAAGGACGGCCCTCCGCGAAGGGGATGAAGAACAGTGCCTGCAGATCCTGCGGGCTCTGGACATCGAGTCTGTCCCGGAAGGGCGGTCCGGAAGAGTTTCCGAAGAAATGGAGCAGAGCCGGCGGAAGATTGCCGAAATTTCCCGCATCGTTACCGCCGCCGAGGAAAAGATCGGAAGGGAGAAAGCGGCACAAACCAGCCTGGAGGAGAAGAGGCTGGCCCTGGAAACGTCCGGGAAGGCCCTCCAGGACTGCCGCCATCGGCGGGAGACAGCCGATCTGGAATATGAGCGGCTCGCCAGAGAATGCGCCGCTCTCGCGGAGGAAGCCTGCAGGGCTCGCACCGCTGCGATCGAGGACGTCGAACCCTTCGGCATGCAGGAGATTCGCTCCGCCGATCTGGACATCATTCTGAAATCTCTGAGGGAGCGTCGGGATGCCTGGCAGGCGAGGCAGGAACGGAAGGAAGCCCTGGAAAGGGAGATCGCTGAACTGCTGGCCGGGATCGACACGAACCGGGCCCTGTTGACCAGCCTCGAACAGGACCTGGCGGCAAGGAGCAAAAAGCGGCGGGAGCAGAGCAGTGAGCACGACGAGCTGGTTGCCGGCCGCCGGGAAATCTTTGGCGAGCAGGACCCGGACAGGGCGGAGAAGGAACTCGCCGCTGCCTTGGAATCCGCCGGCAGAGCGCTGGAGCAGGCTCGGGAAAGGCAGGGCGGAATCGAAAAGGAGATCGGCGCTCTGCAGGATACGATTTCCCGGCTGACCACCGGCACCGAGCTGAGAAGCAGGGAACTGGCCAAGGCGGAACAGGGTTTCGCGGAGCGGATTTCAGCGGCGGGCTTCGAAACGGAGGCGCAATACCTTGCCGCGAGGCTGCCGGAAGACGAACGGGAGCTGCTGGCCCGCAGGGAAAACGCCCTGGTTCTCGAAGGGGCCGAACTGGAGGCCCGGCGAAGGGACAGGTTGGAGGCCCTCGCCTCCGAGCGCCGGAAGAACCTCACCGATCAGCCGCTCGAAACCCTTCAGGAAAGCCTCAATGCCTGTGAGGCGGACCTGAAGCAGGTCGGCCTTGAGACCGGCGGGATCCTGAAGATGATGAGTGAAGACCAGAAAATGATGGAAAGACAGCAGGAGCGCCTCGGGAAGCTTGAAGCCCAGAAGCGGGAATGCGCCCGCTGGAATGATCTCCGTGAGCTCATCGGTTCAGCGGACGGGAAAAAGTTCCGCAATTTTGCCCAGGGCCTGACCTTCGAGATCATGACCAAACACGCCAACCGGCAGCTCCGGAAGATGACGGACCGCTATCTGCTGATCCGGGATGCGTTTCAGCCCCTGGAGTTGAATGTCATCGACAATTATCAGGCCGGGGAGATCCGCTCCACGAAGAATCTCTCCGGCGGTGAAAGCTTTCTCGTGAGCCTGGCCCTGGCCCTTGGCCTCTCTTCGATGGCCAGCCGGAATGTACGGGTCGATTCGCTCTTCCTCGACGAGGGCTTCGGTACCCTTGACGAAGACGCCCTGGAAACGGCCCTGGAAACCCTGGCCGGGCTGCGGCAGGACGGCAAGCTGATCGGCCTCATCTCCCATGTCCCGGCGTTGAAGGAGCGCATCGGCACGCAGATCCAGGTCATTCCCGGGACAGGGGGCCGCAGCACCCTGATCGGTCCCGGATGCCGAAGAATCTGACGTCGGCTATCCGCTATCCTCTGGAGGGAAGCCTTGAAAGGAAGGGGCCGCAGCCTGTCCCGGCGTTCCTTTCAGAAAATCGATCCGCTTTTCCAGGGGCCCCCTTCCGGTCGGCAGGGAACAGGGCAGCAAGCCGTTATATCCCCAGATTGGCAAGCATGGAACAGATTCGATTGACCACGCCGACCAGCATCGGATGTGAAGTTTCGAATCCCTCAACGGAGGCGGCCAGGCCGTCGAGCGACAGTTGTAGAAGCGCCGGATTCTTCTCCTGCCGGGTGGCCTCGCGGGTCGATACGGCGGCAAATCCCGTGATGCTTTCCGCGTGCTCCGTGTGCGTCTTGGAAAGCTCCTCGATTTCAGTCTTCAGAGTCGAGACGAGATCCAGCAATTCGGATCGGTTCTCGTCGGTCACCGACGTCACCTTTTTCAATCGCTCTTCAATCGAGCTCAGAGTCTTCTGTATCATGGAAGCTCCCTTCATGATTCGTCATTAAATCTATCGGTTCAACCGCAGGACAAACCGGGTACTGCCTGGAGGTCTCGGAATGCTGATACTATAAAGCAACGGGAAGTTGGCTGTCAAAGAAAAAGCGGCTGCAAAGGCACTGCAGTCCATGATAAGGAATGCACCGGCGCCCCGATGCCGATGCATTCCGGAAATGTTCCCGGGTGGCGGCCATCATTTATCTTCGAGCCTGCCTTTTATCCCCTCCCCTGTCGTGAGGATCCTTCTGCCTGTCCTTCTGTCCAGGCTGTTGATGAGGGCCGGGGCTCACCTGCCGGTGGGGCTGGCCCCGATGGAATTGTGCATGAGGCGAGTGGCCCCCGCTTCCTGGGCGCCGCTGGGAAACGTGTTTCCGGTGGTCCTTCCGGGAAGAGGGCTGGAATTTCATGCCCCTGACCCCCCAGTTGTTTTCCTTTTCCCAATGCTTGTTCCTTTTCCAGGTTTTCCAGTTGTGCGGAAGCTGTCCCGGAGGGATGTTCCGGTAATCCCACGGGTGGCCCTTCCAATGGCGCGCCCTGTAGTCGTTCCTCCAACCCGTGGGGATGCGTGAATGAAAGGCGGGAACACCGTGGTAGGCAGACCAGCCGGAATCATACTGCCTTGAACGATACCAGCGTCCTTCCCACGGGCGCCACCACCAGCCTCCGTAGAAGAAGATGTCCACGGGTACGTCAGGCAGAGCATAGACATAAGTTCCGGGAATCACCACCGCCGCCGGCGGTGCGGAAAAGACGACAGGCGGGGGAAGGGGGATGCTGACATGGATATCCACGCCGGCCATCGCCGGTATGGGAAGGACCGCGGCCAGCATCCAGAGGATGGATCCAACAACAATTTTTTTCATCCGTTCGACTCCTTTCTTTCCATTTTTTATAGCGTTGACGCTGAGATCTCCGACGTCATCCCTTCCTGGACGAAAGCTGCTTCACCTGGTCCGGTCCAGATGTCCCGGAGGGGATGGTCTTTTGCCTGCTTCAGCGCATTTCCCGTGCCAGCCCGCAGTGCAGCAAACTTAACGAAGAAAGACGGTGGTTTACGGAACAAAGCTCACGCCGGGCACCTGAAATCGCTTTGGTTGGAGGAATAATTCTGAATAGAAAATACTCATCTTCGGTATCCAGATGGATACGAACTATCCGCTTGGGATGATGGGGGGATTTTTTTGCGGGCCTGGGGCAGAACACACGAAAGGCAAGGAGCTGCACGATCCCGCTCTATCGATGCTATTCGGAAAAAAGTTTTCTGTCGCTGACGATCAGTGGGAGTTCGCCTTCGTGCACAGCCACAGGATACGTGTTCTCTCTTCCGGCTTGAAGACGGAGCGGGAGAGACGCCCCAGCTCCTCCACGGACGCAAAAAGGCCGCTGTCAAAAAAACTCCTGTACGTGTCGTACGTCCCTCCGGGATGCGCCTCAAAGACAACGTATCTGCCGATGTTGCGTTCAGCGATCCGGGTCAGTCGTGCCGGATCAGAGAGATGGGCAAAAATGGAAAACATGAATCCGATGTCGAAGCGTTCGTCGTCTCCGAGGAGATCCCTGTCGATGTTGAATTGCCGGAATTGAACCTCGGGATAAGTCCCTTCAAACATGGAAAAGCGGCTGGCAAGATCGACCATGCTGCTTGAAATCTCAAGCCCCAGCACGGACAAAGCGCCGAATGAGCGGGCCAGAATGCTGCTCATCCCGAAATTGCTGGCGACATCCAGTATCCGTGCCCCCTCCAGCACCTGCGGCGGTATCATGGCGAGGCGCTCCGCCGTATCCTGCCGGCGTCCGGGGACAGCAATCCGCCGGCGGAAATAGATGCTCTGATAGGGGCGGTTGTTGTGCCTGGTGCCATAGAATTCCGTAAAAGGCGAAAATTTCATGAAGGCCAGTTCGAAGGGCCACCGCTCGATGGGGATTTCCAGCCCGAGAGCCAGCGCCATGGCAATGCGATGATTTCCATCGACGACGAAATACTCTCCCTCGGGGAGGATCTGCGTCACCACGACCGGCGCAACCTTCTGCGGGTGCTGCCGAATCCCGTTCAGTTCCTTTCTGAATTCCGCTAGGCTCAGCTCGGGCGGGGCGCTGTCGCTCGACTGCGAAGCAGCGGCCAGATAGGCTTCATAAAGGGCCGCTGCCGCCTTGATTTCCCCGGCGTTCCCGGCGGCCAGGGCACAGGCGAGGCGGTAATGCGGGGTATCGCCCACCTTGATGTCCGTCCGACCGATATTTCCGAAGAAAAATTCCGCGGTAGCCTTTTTGAACGGATAGAAACGAAGATCGGGATATTCTTCCAGAGGAAGGGCAAAAGGCCTGGACTCACGGGATCTGCGCAAAGCCAGCTCACGTGAACGCCTGACCTGCGTGAGCAGGGCGATGGGTTTGGATTCCCAGAACTGCCGGTTGATTTTTTTCTTGATGCGCTTGATTTTTTTCTTCAGTGTTTTCATGGATTCATCCAGGATTGACATCCCCGGGCTGTACCGCCTGATGATTGTCCGGGTCTCTTTTCTTTGCCGCTGCTGATCGGCCTTCCCAAGGATGCCTCGGGGTCACGGAAAACGTGTTTCCGTTACAGCCAAGGCCCATTGCCTGTCAGGCCCTGAAGTGCAGCCCGTCCAACCCGGCTTGAAGCTGTTCGATGGACGTCTGCAGAGGCCCTTTGTTCTCCACCCTGATGAGCGTGACCCCGCGCTTCTTCATCTCTCCTTCCGCCACATCCTGATAGGTCTGGCAGATTTCGAGAGACGCCATCACGTCCTGATCGCTCAAGCCACGCAGTCGGCGCGGGAAGCTGCGCTGCTGCATCCTCGCCAGGCAGACTTCGGGCAGAACCCGCACAGAGATCAGGACCTCCGGAAGGGGGGTGAGCCCGAGATAATCCAGAAAATCATTCTCCCGCGTTTCAGTGCTGCGGTAGCCCAAAAGGGCGATTCCCCGCTGGATCAATCCGGGGTCCGTCAGGATGGCTTCGCTGCCAGCCATCACCTCCTGGACGATTTGAAAAAAGGCGAAGCTGTCAAGGTAACGCCCCAGAACGAGCTCCCGCTCCCAGGAAGGAAAGCCGCGCCTGATGAGAACCTTCAGGATCAACGCCATCAGTTCCATGTGCGAATCCAGGAAGGATCTCAAAAGAACGGCTTCAAGCCCCTTCGATCCCAAAAACGCGACACCGAGACGATCCCGCAGAGGACTCCACAAACTGCGCAGGCTCCCGCCCCATAGCAGCGGTTCATGCCTGCTCAGGTACAGCGAGAGGAGCCGCCGCTCCGGCCGTCCGTTCTGCCGGTGGAACACCCTCACGCCAATCCTTTCCAGGTGCTCCACGGCCGCTTTGAAAAACATGGACTTCCCCGATCCCGGAAGGCCGATGATTTCGAAATAGATACCCATTCAGTTCTTTTTCAGCATCCCTGAAAGTTCATCCCCGCCGCCAAAGACGGGCTGATTCAACACGCCCCTCTTCACCGCGCATTGCAGGAAAGGCGGCGGGGTTGGTCAAGGGTGAATTCCTTGTGCTTCCTGAAGGCAGGTCGGATCAGCCCAGGCTTCCGGCCTGCCGTCTCCGGGAAGGCCGCATCTGCCGATCACACACCTATCGCCGGAACCCTGGATAACGGATTCCGTGTTGAACAGCTTCCTTACGGAAAAGGTGCGTTGAGGTGACGAGAAAACCTTGAATTGTTTCGGAAATTTATTCATAACACGCTGAAACGGTTGCTATCTAGGACAGTTATAAAAAAATGTCAACATAAATTCACCAGGGCCTCATCCCCGGCCGACCACCGGCTTCACAAGCCCCGTTCAGAAAACAGGCTCCAAGACATTTTCTTGACTTGCAGAAGGTATTTGTCCTAAGGTCAGCGCAATCATTTTATTATATTTCAGGAAAGTATCCAACCGGGCAAAGCATGCTGTCGGTCGCCATTATCACAAAAAACGAAGAAAACAACATCGCCCGCTGCATCGAGAGCGTTCGGGACATTGCCGATGAGGTCATCGTAGTGGACTCCGGCTCCAGCGATCGGACGGTCGAAATCGCCTCCAGCCTCGGGGCGAAGGTAACCCATCAGGATTGGCTGGGCTTCGCCCGGCAGAAAAATTTCGCGGCCGCTCTCGCTGAAATGGACTACGTTCTGATGCTCGATGCCGACGAGGAAGTCTCCGCAACGCTGAGCCGGTCCATCCTGGAGGCCCTGCGGGAAAAGCGCTTCGACGGATGGGAACTCAACAGGAAGACCTATTACCTGGGAGATTTCCTGAACCATGTCTGGCACCCCGAATGGCGCCTCCGCCTCTACCGGAAGGGTAAGGGGGAATTTCAGGGGGAGATCCACGAAAAAGTCGTCTGCGAAGGCAAAATCGGCAGGCTCCAGGGCGTTCTCCATCACTACTCCTACAAGAGCCTGGAGGATCAGATGCTTCGGCTTGTCCGCTATGCGGAACAATCGGCGAAACTCATGCAGAAGGACGGGAAGCGGTTCCGGTTTGTCAACCTGTTCTTCAACCCCTGCTGGGCCTTCGCCAAGGTCTTGATCCGGGGGGGCATCCGGGACGGATATCGCAGTTTCCTCATTGCCGCCTTCGAGGGCATCTACACCTTCTTGAAATACGCCTTTCTTCTTGAGGAAGAATTGAGGAAAAGGCAGGGAAAGCGCCTCTGGCAATGAAGATCGCCCTGATTCGAGAAAAATACACCGATTTCGGCGGGGCGGAACGCTATGTCGCCTCGCTGGCTGAAAACCTTGCCCTGCGGGGACATGAGATCGAAATTTTCGCCAGCACATGGAAAACCCGGAGCGAGGAAGGGCCTTCGGAAGCACTCGCCTTCCGGCCGGTTCTGCGCCGAGTGCCGGTTGTCAAAGGCCCCTCCTTCCTGCAGATCCTCAGCTTCGCCTTCAGCGTTCGAAAGATGCTTCAAGGGGGCCGTTACGACATCATCCACAGCTTCGAGCGGACCCTGTATCAGGACATTTACCGGGCCGGTGACGGCTGCCACAGGGAATGGCTCATCCAGCGCCGGAAAATCGATCCGCCCGGCAAGGGCCTTCTGCACCGGATCAACCCGCTGCACCGGACCCTCCTCTGGATTGAAAAGCAGATCTTCAGCGAAGAGGGCTGCAGGGCCGTCGTGGCCAATTCCCGGAGGGGAAAAAAGGAGATCATGACTCACTACGGCGTCCCGGACAATAAGATTTCCGTCATTTACAGCCCCGTCGAGAGAAATCGCTTTTCCTGCGGCAGAAAGCTGGAAAGCAGGGAAAAGCTTCTTTCGCAATTAGGCCTGAAACCGGAAAGCGCCCTTCTCCTCTTTGTCGGCTCCGGTTTTCAGCGAAAGGGATTGGCGGCGGCCCTGAGGGCCCTGGCCCTTCTTCGCTCCCCGGCACACCTCATAGCCGTAGGAAAGGACCGTCTTGCCCCCTACAGGCGCCTGGCAGAAAGCCTGGGGGTCGAAAACTCCGTTTCCTTCACGGGGCCCATTTCCGACGTGGCTCCGTACTACCAGGGGGCCGATCTCTTCATCTTCCCCACAATCTATGAACCGTTCAGCAACGTGTGCATCGAAGCCATGGCGGCAGGCCTGCCCGTCGTCACCTCCCGGATCAACGGGGCCTCGGAGATGATTATCGAAGGGGAAAACGGCCATGTCATCGAAGATCCTCTCGACCCGGCGGAAATCGCGGCAAAGATCCGCGCGGGGCTGGAGATCTCCGGAAACCGGATTGCCGATGCCAACCGGTCAATTCTGGAGCAGCTTACCTGGAAACATCATCTTGACCAGGTCCTGGATTTATACGAGGCCGTGCGGAACGAAAAAGGAGCGGACCGGAGGAGGATCACGCCATGACCGACGGTTCTCCCCGCATTCTCGTCATCAAATTGCGCTATCTGGGAGACGTCCTGCTCACCACCCCGGTCTTTGACGCCCTGAGATCCCGGTTTCCCGATGCCTTCATCGCAGCGGTCGTCAATAAGGGGACGGAAGACATGCTGACGGAAAATCCCGCCATCGACAGGATTTTTACCGTGATCAGGGATTTTAGGCCCCTGGCGGATCTGCGGAAACAGTTCCAGCTGATCCGTGAGATTCGTGCCGCTCATTTCGATGTGGTGCTTGAACTGACCCATAACGACCGGGCGGCGGTGCTGGCCTTTTTGAGCGGCGCCGGAAAAAGGTTGGGCTACAAGCCCAAAAAAAGGAAACGATTCCGTCGTTCACTCCTGCTGACGGACTTGGTGCCCGTCGGGAAAAAGCTCCACGTCATTGATCGTCATCTGGAACTGGCAAAAGCCATGGGATGCTCCGTGCTCCCGTCAAAACCGACCCTCTACTGGACTCCTCAAGATCAAAGGACCTGCGGGGAGATCTTAACGAGCAGCGGCGTACCCGGAAAGGCCCCTTATGTCGTTCTTCATCCTTCGTCCGCGGCGACCCACAAAGTCTGGACAGCGGAGGGCTATGCCGAGCTCTGCGACTACCTGTCGGGAAGAAAGTCTCTCCGGACCATCCTGATCTGCGGAAAGGATAAGGAGGAACTCCGCTTGAACCGTGAGATATGCGCCCTGTCCGAAAGCCCCCCCCTGGATCTCGGTGGCCGGCTATCCCTGAAGCAGACCGCCGCCCTCCTTTCTGAAGCCCTTTTATTTATCGGCATCGACTCAGGGCCCATGCACATGGCCACTGCCGTTGGCACGCCCGTCGTGGCGATTTTCGGCCCGTCACGGCCCTGGCGATGGGGACCCCGGGGAGCGGGGCAGGTCATCATCCAAAAAAAATGGGATTGCGTCCCCTGCGGCAAGAAGGGCTGCCGCGACGACGGCGGCGAAAGCCGGTGCCTGATGGAACTGACCCCCGATGAGGTCCTCCTGGCCGTTGAAAACAGGCTGGACGAGATCTTCCGGACGCCCGCCCCGGCCTTTCCCGCGGAAAAAGAGGTCCCATGACGGAAAAAATACAGGATCTCGGAACGTTTGACGGGATTGAAGGCATGGAGCGGCTTCGCCTGGAAGCGGAAGATCTACTTCTGCGCTCTCCCAAAATCGTCATTGCCGTTGCCGGACTGCCGGGCAGCGGGAAAACGGTTTTTGTGAAAGATTTTGCCCGGTTCGGCTTCGGCCGCCTCGGAAAAAGGAACCTCGTGGTTATTGACGACAACACACTGTATTCGACGCCTTTCTGGAGGCTGACGTGGAAGAAGCTGAACCTTCGCAAAGAGTCCTGGCAGGATTTTTTAGCTTCCCGGGACTGCAGGGCGGTGATCTTCTCGAACTGGGTCCCCAGCCGCTTTCTCGATTCTGCGGACATCCTTGTGAACCTTGCCGTTCCCGAACCCAGGAGGCTTTCAAGATTGAGGAAAAGAGAAAAAAGGCATCCGGAGAAGTTCGAAATTCAGCAGAAAAAGACGACCCTCCCCGTCGAGCCGCCCTTTTCGGTCGGTCGGTCTATGACGATCATCAACGACACCCGCATCTCCTTTCTCTGGTGCCTGTTCTGGATGCTGCGCCGAGGCCTTTCCCTGTGAGGCACAGAATGGAGGGAAACACAAGGGTGCTCTTCTGCGGTCCCATCGATCAGCCTCTCAATTCGGGCAGGTACATGATCGCGGGAATGCAGCAGCTCGGATACGAGGTGATCGGCTATGATTACCGATCCCATGCGTCCTGCGAACAGGAGCTGATGGAGATCGTCGAGAGCAGAAAACCCGGGTACGTCCTCACCCTGAAAGGAGAGAAACTTCCCGCCCGGCTCATTGAGCATTTCAGGCAAAAGGGCTGCACGACGATCCTCTGGCTGACAACGAGCGTCCTGGAAGACTGGATGCTTCCATTCGCCAAGGTCCATGACTTCGTCGTAACCAATACGGAAGACATCAAGATCTTTTTCCGCCGCAACGGGGTCAAAAACACTCGCTGGATCCATCAGGGGTTCGCTCCGGAATTCTTCGGCATTCCCGGTCAGGAATCTGTCAGAAAGGGCAGCCCCTGTGCAGAAGCGGCCATGATCGGCTCCATGGGGTATCCGATCTATAAAAAGCGCAGTGAACTGGTGATGCTTTTAAGGAAAAAGCAGGTGGACATCAAGTGGTGGGGGCCCCGTCTCTCCAGGCAGTGGAAAAACCTCTCCTATTTCTGCGGAGGCGTCCACCGGGCATGGGCGGGAAGAGAAGTCTACATGAAAGAGTTTTGCGATGTGGTCAGAAATGTTAAGATCTTCATCGGAGAGGATGCGGATATCCCCATATCGGGCCTTTACCTGAGCAACAGGATCTTCGCCGTTGCCGGGTGCGGCGGTTTTTATCTCGGGAGGAAGACCCCGGGGATTGAAACGGCCTTTGAAATCGGCAGGGAGGTTGAGGTTTTTGAATCCGATGATGAGCTGATCGAAAAGGTGCGCTTTTATCTTGAACATGAAGAAGCCAGGGAGCGCATCGCCTCCGCGGGGCAGAAGAAGGTCCTGTCGCACTATACCTACAGGCAGCAGATGGCCAAGATATTTGACTGGATTCAAGAAACGGGTCAGGAGTAAAGATGGGTAAGCCGGGCATTTCCGATTATGATGAGTACTGGGATGATCGTATTGAACGGAAGCATTATCAATATACCGATGTCCACCGAAAGATTGTCGAGGTCGCCAAAGGCGTCCTCGGAAACGAACAAGCGCGCGTTCTTGACTGCGGCGTCGGTCCGGGCCATGTCTATCGCGAACTCTCAAAGCTTTATGAGGCATACGGCCTGGAAATCTCGGAGAAGGTGTTCAGCCTCTACAGATTCGATACCTCCCGCATCCAGATCTGGGACCTCAACAATGGGCTGCCTCCCTTCGATCCCCCTCTGGACCTGATCATCGCCAGTAGAATCATCCACCATCTGGCCGATCCCATCGGTTTTCTGGGGCATGTGCGAACAAACTTAAGAAAAAAAGGCTGGTTTATCGGGGTGATCCCGAATATTTGCTATTATCATCACCGGATTAAATTTCTCCTCGGGCAATTTCCTCCGATCTCCGGAGCCCATGTCAACTTCCAGACAGGGCCGACCTTCGAAAAAATGGTTGCGTCGCAGGGATTCGCGCTCCGGCAGTTGACCACCCCCAAAAAAACGATCCGGGCCAAATTCTGGCCGACGGTCTTCAGTCAGGATCTCATCTATGTATTCCAGAAATCGGACCCGTGATTTTCTGAGCCGGCTGGCGCCTTATGGCCTGAAGTCCGTTCACAGCAACGAGGCTTTTCGCATCCCCCAGAATGGCCGGTTCCTCTTCCTGAAGGTGTATGGCCCGAAGAAGCCCAGGATTTTCTATGAACTTCGCAGCAGACTGGACGCAATCGGCATGCGCCAGCCGATTGAGTACCGCGTACCGCCAAGGCGGAAAGACTTCGAAGAGGCCTGCCTGAAGCACTGGAGAGAAAAGGGCTTTTCCGTGCCGCACCTTCTTGCCTCCCCCTTTCCGGAATACGAGGGCGTTCCGCATCTCTGTACGACATTCATTGAAGGCGTCACCATGAAATCCATTCTGTCGCAGGGCTATTTTTCAGCCGAAGGCCGCCTGGAAATCTTTTTCGAGGATCTTTTCAGGCGGCATGCCCTTGCGTTCCGGACCAGCGACACGCTTCTCTTTCACATCGACGCCAATACGCAGAATATTCTTGAGGCGGGAAATCAATTCTACCACGTCGATTTTGAAATGGGTCGCCCCTGGGAACGGCCCATGGAATGCGCCTGCCGTGAAATAACAAAGCTTCTCATTTCCATGAGTCAGGACCTGCCTTCCGGGGAGAGAAATCCGCTGTACCGGCTCTTTAAAAAGGTGTACCGGAACAGGGATCTGCTGGATTTTCTGGACCGAAGCATCCATAGGCGGCCTTTTCAGAATGTTCACCGCTGGCGGAACAGAAGGAAAAAAGAGGAAGATCCCAGGCGGGTGACTCTCTACGACCTGGCGGAGGCTCTGCAGGATACCACGGAGGAGCGTCCGCAGACCCCGCCAATCAAAAAAGAATCCCATGACGGATGTCTTCCATGAACGCCCCAGGGGATATTTCCGCAATTGTTGAACAAAGGCTCTGCTGCTCCTGCGGAGCCTGTGCCTGCGTTTGTCGGCAGGAGGCCATCTCCTTCAAGGAAACCCCGGGCGGTCATCTCTTCCCCGAAATTGACAGGAAAAAGTGCTCCGCCTGCGGCCTCTGCTACCGAGTCTGCCCCAGCGTGACCGTCGGCACGGAGATGCTTTCCGCACTGAGCACCTCTCCTTTCGAGGGGAACGCCCTGGAGTGCCATGTCGGCAAGGCGGCAGACAAGGAGATCTATGCCAACAGCCAGAGCGGCGGCATTGTTTCCGCCCTTCTCCTTTATCTGCTGGACTCCCGTGAGATCGAAGCGGCCGTGGTAAGCGCCATGGCTCCGGGAGATCCCCCCCGGCCGATCGTTCTCTGCGCCAGCTCAAGGGAGCAGATCCTTTCCGCACAGAAATCAAAGTATTGCCCCGTTCCCGCCCTCGAAATCCTCGGTGAGGTGAGAAGGAGCAAGATCCCCGTCGCCCTCGTCGGCCTCCCCTGCCATTTCCACGGACTGAGCACCATGGCGGATATCGATGGGTCGCTGTCCGGGCTTGTGAAGTACAAAATCGGGCTGGTCTGCGACCGCATTTTAACCTACAGCGCCATCGACTATCTGATCCGGCAGGCAGGCCTCGCGGCAAGCGGGACAGTGCGCTTCGACTTTCGGGACAAGGCCTGCCGGGGATACCCGGGAAATGTCGTCATCGGCCCTCCTGGCCTGGAACCCACGGTGCTTCCCGACGGCGCCCGAAACCGCATCAAGAACGCCTTTACACCGGCACGGTGCAGGATCTGCTTTGACAAAATGAATGTACTGGCCGATCTCACGGTCTGCGATCCCCACGGCCTCAGGAAAACCGACCGCAAAGGGGGCGAATCGGCGGTCATTGTGAGGACGGAACAGGGCCGGACGTTGATCCGCAGGGCTGCTGCAGACGGACGTCTCCACCTCAGGGCAGCGGATCACAGGGAAATCATGGCAGGCCAGAGGATCGACCGGAAGCGGCGCGAATGGAGGGGCTATACGGAGGTGTGGCATGGATTCGGAATGGAGCTCCCTGCGTTTTATCCCCACCTTGCCGAGGTCACCGAATATATCCCGGACGATATGTACAGGGCGAATCTCCTGCCTTCGCTGGCCCTGGACAGCCACACATCCCGGGACGCGCTGTTCGCGTCGGTGGAAGACATGCTCAAGCAGGGCGGATCAGGGGAAAGGGGCCGGGAACGGCCCTTCCAGCGGATCCGGAACGCCCTGGAAAACGCGCTTTCTGCGTTGAAAACCCCTTCCAGCGCGGAAGCCCGGAAGAGCGGCCGGAGAACGCCTGCCGACGGTCGCAGGCCCGACGGGGCGCCCCCACAGGGCGGGCAGCGGCAGAAGGCGAAAACGGCACAGGGGGAGGGATCATCCATGCTGATCGAGATCAAGGGGGCCGGTTTTACCAACAAGGGGGCTGAACTGATGCTCCATGCGGTCCTGCAGGCAGTCAAGCCCGCCATTCCGGAGGCCTCCTTTGCAATGGCGCCGAGATACGGACAGCCCTCCTTCTTCGCCAGGGGCAGGCTGGGCCTGCTTCAGAAGGCCACGCTCAGCAGGCACGGCATTTCATGGGATTTCATCGGGAAGATGTTCCCCGGGGAAATACGGGAAATGTACGGCGTTGTCCTTGACGAGGAGATCGATGTGATCCTGGACGTTTCCGGTTATGCCTATGGAGACGCCTTCGGAGAGCACAAAACGATCCTGATGGCCAAGCAGAGCCAGGCCTGGAAGCGCCAGGGGAAAAAGGTCATTCTCCTCCCCCAGGCCCTGGGACCCTTCAGCAGCCGGCGCATCCGGGATGCGCTGAAGAGGCTGATCGATCATGCCGATCTCATCTTTGCCCGTGACCCGGTTTCCTATGCCTACGTGAACGATGTGGCCGCAGCGCCCGCAAATGTCAAGATCGCACCCGATTTTACAAATCTCGTCTCCGGCACGGTTCCGGAGCAGTGGAACGCAGAGGAGCACCAGGTCTGCATCATTCCGAGCCACCAGATGACGGACAAGACGTCCAGTGCCGAAGGAACGCAGTATATCCCCTTCCTCGCCCAGTGCGTAAAACATCTGGAAGCGAAGGGGATCACACCGTTTCTTCTCATCCACGGGGGAAGGAAGGACTTCCCCGCCGCCCGGCAGCTTCAGGAGGCGGTCAACCGGAAGATCGAAATCCTGGCCGAACAGGACCCCTTGAGGATCAAAGGAATCCTGGGGACATGCGATCTCGTCATCGCCTCACGATTCCACGCTCTCGTGAGCTCCCTGTCGCAGGGAGTTCTGTGCATCGGCGCCGGCTGGAGCCACAAGTATGAAACCCTCTTCGCTGATTACGGCTGCCCGGAACTGCTGGTGCCCATTGAGAGAACCGGGGGAAGAATCGGGGAAATGATCGATACGGTCCTGGACCGGGGGGAAGGCGAAAAAATCCGGATGAAGGTGCGCACCTCGGCAGAGCGGCAGCGCGAGCGAACCGCCGCAATGTGGAGGGAGGTCCTGGAAATGATCAAACCCGGCAGCGCCAAGGCGAAGGGATCCTCATAACGCTCCGGGATTTTTCTGTGACGCTGCCGCATCGGGCCGGCATACAGTTGCCCGTCGGCCCTGACGGCATTTATTTCCCGACGCGGACCGAAAAGAGGCGGAAAAGCCCATAAGCGTAAAGCAGAATAAAAAGGGCCAGGAAGCACTCCTTCAATTCCCCCGAGGCATTGCCCAGAACAAGCCATCTTGGTGTCTCCGCGAAGAGATGCTCCCCGATTCTTTCCGGAAGGGAAACCAGGTTGGCCGCGGCGGCAACAAACAGGGTATCCCCGGGGGGGATCAGGCGGCGCAGGAACGGACGGTTCGGCCAGGATTCCCGGCGGTCAGCATACGCCCCCAGTAGTCCGCCCAGGACGACGCCGACCGAGAGGAGCTGCCTCGGAAGCTTGTCGAACACAATCTCCCAAGCCCCCGTAAGATTGTGGAAATTCGGCTCTTTCTGGTCATTCAGGGCCATCCATTCCTCATTGACGTCGTAGCCCAGCAGATGATATCCCCAGCTGATTTCTTCACCGAGGAAGTAGATGGCACCGGCCGCAAGGATCAGCAGCCACAATTTTTCCCAAAACCTTTCCGCCTTCTTCAGACACACCAGGAACAGAACAATCGCCGCCAGAAGGAAGAGATTGGTTGCATTCTCGACAAGTCCGTGCTCCCGGTACACCTCCGGCCCGTTAAAGACGGAATTCATCTTCTCGACATAGGTATAAACCCACAGCAGGACGGGAAGCCCACAGGCCAGCCACAGGGGAAAATGGATCCTTTTGCTCATAGCACTTGTCACCTTGAACGTTTCGTTGCGCCGGCAGAACGCGGTTTCGTCTTCCATCGTTGATGCACCCAGAACCACTGTTCCGGGTGCCTCCTCACGACTTCCTCGATGACGTCCGTGTAGCGCTGGGTGTTCGCCACAATATCCGCTTCCATATCGCCGGTGTCGATCGTCTCCAGTTCAGCGCCTATCTGAAGCAGGTATGTTCCATCCCTCTGCCGGGAGAGGAAGCATGGCAGGACGGGGGCTCCTGTGCGGAGGACCAGGTACGCCAGCCCCGCCGACGTGCAGGCCGGCCGGTTGAAAAATTCGACAAAGCAGCTTTCCTTGCGGTCCCAGTTCTGATCGATCAGCAGCCCCAGGGTTTTTCTGCTCCCCAGACACTTGAGCATCTCCCGCAGGGCCCGTTCCGCGGCGATAAACCGGTTTCCCGTCGATGACCTCACCCGGAAAACGAGATCTTCAATCACGTGGTTGTCGAAAGGCCGATACAGGACCGTCATGGAGTCACCGACAAGGGGAAAGACGGCGGCCATCAACTCCCAGTTGCCGAAATGACCGGTCAGCATGATCACCCCTTTATTCTTCGCCTTGGCCTTGACATAATTTTCCATGCCCTGGATGTTCATGATGCGGGAAACCCTTTCGGCATTCAGGCGGGGGATCTCAACAAATTCGGCCATCAGGATGCCGAAATTGCGGTAAACGCCTTTTGCGACGGCCACAATCTCATCTTCGGATTTTTCGGGGAAGGCGTGATGGAGATTGTCCAGGGCGATAATGCGCCTTCCTGGAATCAGGTAGTAGAACAAGAGGGCAAGATGGGCGAAGAAGAATCGTCTTACCGCCAACGGGATGATCTGCAAGAGGGACAGGACAACGGTTGTTGTCAGGGACCTTTTCATGTCTATGTTGTCCAGCAGGATGAATTTCAGGAAATTCGGTCGAATCGGGCGGATGAAAACAAGGATCGATCCCTGTTCGGCTCCCGGCCGTCCCGATTATACCCCGTTACACCCGATACATGAGGTCCGATGTATTATAGAAAAACCCGTCTCTTGTCAACCCAAACCAACCCATACAGTCCTCTGTTTACCGCAACGTCCTCATTTTATTTTATTGAAAAAATTACTCTTGCTGTGTTAAGAGGGGGCACGATTTTGAGGAGGCTTGGGATAAAAGATGAATCTTGGGCAGATGCTGGAAGAAACCTGTCAACGCTATCCAGAGCATGTCGCAGTCATTTCGGAAGACCGGCCGTTTCCCTATTCTGTGTTGAACGACGCGGTCAACGCCCTGGGCAACGCCCTCAGAGAGCTGGGCGCGAAAAAGGAAGACAAGATTGCCATTGTTCTGCACAACTGCCCCGAGTTTGTCATTTCCTATTTTGCCGCTCAGAAAATCGGCGCCGTGGCCGTAACGCTCAACACGGCATCAACGGCCCATGAGCTTCAGTATCTCCTGGTAAACTGCGAGGCCCGGATCCTCATCACCACGGCATCCAATGCCGCACGTTATGAATCCATCCTGGACAAAGTCCCCCTGTGCCGCCACGTCATTGTCACCGACAGGACGGAGCCGGCCGTGCCGGCCTCTCCGGATGCTTCCGACTTCTGGTCCCTCATCGGGCATTCTTCCTCTTCCCTTGAGCTCCCCGATCTAGCCGACGACGATCCCGCCGTCATGATCTATACGTCCGGTCTGACGGGAAGGCCGCTGGGCGCGGTTCTGACCCAGCGCAATCTTGTCTCGCAGTCCGCCCTGCTGGGAAATCTGTGCCATGTCAACAATGCCGACCTGGGCCTTTCGGTTATTCCTCTTTTCCATTCGTTCGGAGCTGTCGCCAACATGCTGGGCACCATCCGTGTCGGAGCCGGCCTGGTGCTGATGGATCATTTCAGTGTCGACGAAATCTTCCAGGTGGTCTGCCGGAGAAATGTTTCCTTTATCGCCGCCGTTCCCCGCCTGTTCCTGGGAATGCTCTTTTATGAAGAGGCAGACCGGTACGATATCCACTCCCTGAAATTCTGCATCACCGGCGGTGCAACCATGCCCCCGCAATACGTTCCCGAATTCA
Organism: Syntrophus sp. (in: bacteria); assembly: GCF_040768185.1. NCBI lineage: Bacteria > Pseudomonadati > Thermodesulfobacteriota > Syntrophia > Syntrophales > Syntrophaceae > Syntrophus > Syntrophus sp. (in: bacteria). The sequence continues at coordinate 287,515 of NZ_JAXGNC010000003.1, forward strand.
ACGGAAAATTCCATACGATTCTCGTCGACGGCTACGGTCTGACGGAATCTTCACCGGTGTGCACCCTGAGCAGGCCTGACGGGCCCCAGAAGCCCGGCTCCATCGGAACAGCGATCCCCGGCGTGGAAATCCGCATCGTCAATGAAGAGGGCGCGGAATGCCCCCATGGGGAAGTGGGGGAACTGGTCCTTCGGGGGGAAAACGTCATGAAGGGCTATTACAGGGATGAAGCGGCAACCCGGGAAGTGATGAAGGATGGCTGGCTTCACAGCGGGGATCTGGCCTATCGGGACGAGGAGGGGTTCTTCTTTCTCACCGGCCGCAAGAAGCGGATGATCATCACCAGCGGCTTCAACGTCTATCCACGGGAGGTCGAAATGGTGCTGGAAAATCATCCCGCCGTGCGGGCGGCCCGGGTGATCAGCAAGCCGAACCTTCTGCGGGGGGAAATCGTCAAAGCATTCATCGTCCGGGATTCGGGCATCCCCGTCGAGAACAGACAGATTCTCCGGCACTGCCGGACGTATCTCTCCTCCTACAAGGTGCCGCGGGAGATCGAATTTGTAGACTCCATCCCGAACCTTTAAGAGTTTTTTGCATCAGCAATATTTCAGATACTAACATCCAAGAAAGGAGATTGCTAAACATGAAAGATGTTGTCATCGTAAGCGGCGCCAGAACCGCCGTGGGATCCTTCGGCGGTTCGCTCAAGGGCGTAAGGGTTACAGACCTGGGAGCGCTGGTCATCAAGGAGGCCATCAAGAGAGCGGGATTGCGTCCGGCCATCAGCGACGCCGTCAAAGCCTGCCGTTGCGACACCTTCGGAGATTTCGACATGACCGAAATCAACAAGAAGTACTATGACTACGATTCATCCCTGAACCCGGTCTATTTCGACGAGTGCATCATGGGAAACTGCCTGACGGCCGGCCTGGGGCAGAACCCCGGGCGCCAGGCCAGCATCTATGCCGGTCTGCCTGAAGAAACGAACACGATCACCGTCAACAAGGTCTGCGCCTCCGGAATGAAAGCCATTGTCCTGGCGGCCCAGGTCATCAAGGCCGGTGATGCGGACATCATCGTGGCTGGCGGAATGGAAAACATGAGCAACGTCCCCTACGCGCTGCCCGATGCCCGATGGGGATACCGGATGAGCATGCCCACAGGCTCCATTGTCGACCTCATGGTCCATGACGGCCTCTGGGAAATCTTCAACGGCTATCACATGGGGTTCACGGCGGAGAACATCGCCGCCCGCTACGGCATCAGCCGACAGGCCCAGGATGAGCTGGCCCTCATGAGCCACCAGCGCGCCCGTGCGGCCATCGCCAGTGGCGCGGTTGCCGACGAGATCATCCCCGTTCCGATGCCCACGAAGAAAGGCGCCGCCCCGCAGTTCTTCTCCGTGGACGAACGTCCCATGGATACCACCCTGGAAAAGATGGCCAAGCTGGCAACCGTCTTCAAGAAAGATGGAACCGTCACGGCGGGCAACGCCTCCGGAATCAATGACGGTGCGGCAGCCGTCGTCGTGATGAGCGCCGACAAGGCCAAGGAACTGGGTCTCAAACCGCTGGCCAAGATCAAGGGCTATGCCTCCGGCGGCGTCGATCCGGCATACATGGGTCTCGGTCCGATTCCGGCAACCCGCAAGGTCTTCAAGCAGCTCGGTCTGACCATGAAGGATATGGATATCGTGGAATTGAATGAAGCCTTCGCATCCCAGGCTCTGGGCTGCGTCCAGGAGCTGGGCGTGGATATGGACAAGTGCAACATCAACGGCAGCGGAATCTCCATCGGGCATCCCGTGGGCTGCACCGGCGCCCGGATCACCTACAGCCTGGCCATGCAGCTCCAGAAGAAGGATGCGAACCTCGGCCTGGCGACGCTCTGCATCGGCGGCGGACAGGGAATGGCCATCGTCCTTGAAAGGGCGTAGCGTGAGTTGCGGATCTTGAAATAAGAACGATTGCCCAACAGGGCAATAAAGTGTAATATCGAATGCAGGGGTGAGGAGATAAACCGCCCCTGCATTTTTAAATCCAAGGAGAACCCCATGAGCCCTCAATGGATGGATAAACTAGTCATTCCGAGCAGGACGAAAATCGTCTTTTTGATTATGGATGGTCTGGGCGGTTTACCTGCGGAGGGCAAACCGGGAACGGAACTGGAAACGGCAAACACGCCCCATCTGGATGCCCTGGCCGGAGGAGGGGTCTGCGGCCTCCTGGATCCTATCGCCCCCGGGATAACGCCGGGCAGCGGACCGGCCCACTTTGCCCTTTTCGGTTATGACCCGGTCATCAACAATGTGGGACGAGGGCTCCTCTCCGCCGCCGGCCTCGATTTTCCCATGACGGAACGGGATCTCTTCATGCGGGTCAATTTTGCCACGCTGAATTCCGACGGCCAGGTCATCGATCGCCGGGCAGGCCGCATCGATACGGAAACCAACGAACGCCTCTGCCGGAAGCTGGATGCAGGCATTCGTCCTGCTCCCGGAACGGAGGTCTTTTTTGCCACGGAGAAGGAGCACCGTGCGCTGATTGTGCTTCGCGGGGACAATCTCCGCGAGGAAATTTCGGAAACGGACCCGCAGCAAACCGGCCTTCCCCCCCTGGCCCCGGAAGCGCTGATAACGGAGGCCTCAGGTACGGCTGATCTGCTGGCGGATCTTCTGAATCAGGCGAAAATGGTCCTGGCCGATGAACCCAAGGCCAACATGATTCTCCTGAGGGGCTATTCCCGCTATCATCGATTTGACTCCATGTCGGAGCGGTTCGGCCTTTTCCCCGTGGCTATTGCAAGCTATCCCATGTACCGGGGAATTGCCCGGCTGCTCGGAATGGCCGTTTACTCGCCGACGTCCACCCTGGAGGAAGAGATCGCGGCCCTGGAAGCAGCCTGGCAGGATTACGATTTCTTCTTCGTGCACGTCAAGCCGACGGACTCCCGCGGGGAAGACGGCAATTTTGACGCCAAAGTGAAGGCCATTGAAGCGGTGGACGCCCTGATTCCCAGAATTACGGCACTATCTCCGGATGTCCTGGTCGTCACCGGTGACCACTCCACCCCTGCCGCCCTGGCCTCGCACAGCTGGCATCCTGTACCCGTTCTTCTTTCGGCCCGAACCTGCCGGCCTGACCGGGTGGAGCACTTCGGTGAAGGAGACTGCCTGTCTGGAGGGCTGGGAAGAATGCCTATGTCTTCTCTCATGACCGTTGCCCTGGCCCATGCCGGACGCCTCACAAAATTCGGGGCTTAAAAATTGCGCTTCCCGTCCTGTTTTGCCCCGGAATCCCGAAGCTCACGGCGCAGGGGTTTTCCCACAATGGATTTCGGCAGCTCCCTGCGGAACTCCACCAGGGCGGGACATTTGTAAGCGGCAAGCTGAGTGCGGCAATAATCCAGCAATTCTTCCGCGGTCGCGCTCTCCCTTTCCCCGAGCACAACGAAGACCTTGACCTTTTCCCCTTTGAGTTCATCGGGGATTCCCACCGCACAACTCTCTGAAACTTTCGGGTGGCTGTTCAGCACCTCTTCAATCTCTGCAGGGTAAATGTTGTATCCCCCGGAGATGATGAGATCCCTTTTGCGATCCACGAGGAAGACATAGCCGTCATCGTCCATGACGGCGATATCCCCGGTATAGCACCACCCGTCCCTTAACATCCCTGCCGTTTCTTCCGGCCTCCCCTTGTAACCTTTCATGATCTGAGGCCCCGCGACGATCAACTCTCCCCGCTTCCCCAGTGGTACATCCGTTCCACCCGTTTCAGAATCCACAATCCGGCAGCGGGTATCGGAAATGGGTATTCCCACACTGCCGGGTTTTCGCCTGCTCTCCCCGTCAAAGGGATTGATGAGGGTGACGGGACTGGTCTCCGTCATTCCGTAACCCTCGACAATCATCACCCCGGTTTTCTCTTCAAAATCCCGGAGGAGGCTGCCTGAAAGAGGTGCACCGCCGGAAAAAGCCCCTTTCAGGCAGCTCATGTCCGTCTTCCTCAAGTCAGGGTGCTTAAGCATTCCGGCCAACATGGCCGGAACAAGGGGGGCAAAGGACGGACGGTACGTCCGGATCGCCTCCAGCAGATGCTCTGCTTTGGGCCTTGGAACGAGAATTTGACACCAGCCCTTGTACAGAGACAGGTTCATGGCCGTAGTCATCCCGAAAGCATGGAAATACGGCAGCGCACCCATCATGATTTCTCCGCCCCTCTTGAATTGGGGAAACCAGGCGGCGCATTGCTGAACCTGCAGGCTTAGATTGGCATGAGTCAGCTCCACCCCTTTTGGGATCCCTGTTGTCCCACCAGTGTAAGCATAGACGGCCACATCCTCCAGATTCGACAATTCCCCGGTCGGAGCCGCAGCCGACCGGCGAAGGCATTTTTTCCAGTATACCAGGTCCTTCGCCCTATCGACCGGTGCGGACAGCTTTTTCCTCCTAGCAAAAATATGGAAAAGAAGTTTCTTCGGAAGGGGCAGATAGTCGCCCAGGGAAGCGATCACAATGCTCCTGATCCCGGTCCTCCTCCGCAATTGAATCCCCCTGTTTCCAAAAAGATCCAGGGTAATCAGGGCACAGGCCTCGGAATCATTCAACTGGTATTCCAGCTCACGGTCCGTGTAAAGGGGATTATTCATGACAACGATTCCGCCGATCCGGAGAACGGCATAATAGGAAACAACAAAGGGAATGCAATTGGGCAGCAGTAGTGCTACGGCCTGTCCCTTTCGCACGCCTGAATTCCTCAGAAAAAGGGAAAATCGTTCGATTTCCTTCTGCAGCTTCTCATAATTCATGACATATCCCTGGTAAAGAAGCGCACGTGAGCCCGGATTCTCGGCTGCTCGCTCCCTGAGAATATCAGGCAGGCATAATTTTTCAAAGTCGATGTGCTCCGGCACGTCACTCCTGTAAGACTTAAGCCAGGGCTTGTCAGAATATCCGATGGATTGCCTCACGTGTCCACACCTCCCTGGAAGGCTGCCCCTTCCTGGTTTCCGGAAGGGCTGTCTCTTGCCGGGATGCAGAAATCTCCCTTCCATTCTTACCGCATTGACGGTCAGCTGTCATGAAAAAAAACAGAGAAGGCCCCTGTCTTTTGTGGCAGGGGCCTTCTTCAATTCCTCATTCCTCAGCTGCGGATCAACGCGTTACTTCGTGCCGCGGCTGAGATATTTCATTTTTCTCGTTCAATTTCTGGACTGGCATGCACCTCTTTAGGCGCCTTCCTCGGACTTGCCTCCTTAGCCGGCTCGATGTCCATCGCCTTCCAGACGATCTCGGCGATATCCAGAGAAACCATGGTTTCCTCTTTCTTGCGGTCCTTGATTCCGTCGCTCATCATCGTCAGACAGAAAGGGCAGCCCACGGCTATCGTATCGGCTCCCGCCGCAATGGCCTGATCGGTTCTCATATCATTGATGCGCTCTCCGATATCCTCTTCCATCCACATCCGGGCGCCACCGGCACCGCAGCAGAAGCTTTTTGCCAGGTTCCGCTCCATTTCAGCCAATCTCATGCCAGGTACCGCCTTCAACACCTTTCTCGGTTCGTCATAAACCTTGTTGTAGCGGCCCAGGAAGCAGGAATCGTGATACACAAAGGTCCCGTTGACCGGGTTCTTCAGGGTGATTTTGCCCTTGGTAATGAGGTCGGCAAGAATCTCGGTGTGATGATAGACTTCGAAATTGCCTCCGAAGTGAGGGTAGTCCTTCTTCAGGGCGTTGTAGCCGTGCGGACAGGTGGCGATGACCTTCTTCACACCGTAGCCGTTCATGGCGTCGATGTTCATCTGCGCCAGGGTCTGATAGAGGTATTCGTTTCCGCCCCTCATGGCCGAGTCGCCGCAGCAGCTTTCTTCCGTTCCCAGGATGCCGAATTTCACTCCGGCTGCCTGCAGGATCTTGGCAAATGCGATGGTGACCTTCTTGCCGCGGTCGTCAAACGAACCGGCACATCCCACGTAAAAGAGATATTCCACGTCGGGGTCTTCCGCCAGTGTCTTTACGCCGAGATCCTTCGCCCAGTCGCCGCGGAGGTGGGATCCCACGCCCCAGGGATTGGAATTGTTTTCCATATTCCTGTAAGTCAGCTGGAGCTCACCGGCAAAATCAGCCTCGGTGAGAACCTTGTATTGCCTCATATTGACGATCTTTGGCACGTGCTCGATCGAGGCGGGACAATTTTCCATACAGTACATGCAGTTGGTGCAGGCCCAGAGCTCATGCATGTCAATGACTTCACCCACCATGGCCTTTTCCGCCTCGGGAATCTGGACTTCACCGCCAACTCCGGCAGCTTTCTGAGCCGCTACAAACTGAGGGGCCCTTTCTTCCCAATAGGTCTTCAAATCCTGGATCAGTTTTTTCGGTGACAGGGGCTTCCCGGAAAGATAAGCGGGGCATCCGTCCTGGCAACGGCCGCAGCGTGTGCAGGAATCGAGGTCAAAATTCTGTTTCCAGGTAAACTCTTCCAGTTGGCCGACACCGAACGTCTCCGCATTTTCAAAATCGCGGATGGGTTCAATCGTACCGGTGGGCTTCATATCCGTAAAGAAGTGATTTGCGGATGTCGTGAAGATATGGAGCAAGCGGGAGAAGGGAATGTAAGCAATAAAGCCCAGGGCGATAAACGTATGAAGCCACCAGAAGAACTTATGGGCCGCTTTCGCTGTATCGGTTTCCATGCCGGTGAAGAAGTGCGAAAGGAAATATCCCACGAAGGACCAGTATTCCCATGGTGTCTCTTCGAGCGTGACGGAGATTCTCAATCCTTCAATGACAAATCCCGTAACAATGATCGCTCCAATGAGCAGCAGAACGATCGCATCATCGGGGCGATTATCCGGAACGCCCTTGTAACCAAGCCGGTCGGGTTTTGCCAAATACCGCCTATGCACTGCCATGATAACGCCGACAAGAACAGCCAGGCCGAAGACCTCGTAAAGGAATGAAGCTGTCAGATAAACCTTTCCTCTCAGAAAGGCCACGCCGAGTGGCTCGGTAATGTGAAACTCCGTCGCATCGAAGGCCGCCCCGAAGATAAGCACAAAAAATCCAAAGAAAATCAATCCATGCATGATGCCGGGATAGGCGTCGGCTGAAGTTTTTACCTGCAACAGCGCGTTTTTCAGCAGCAGTTTAATCCTTTCGCCCATGTTGTCCATTCGCATCTCGGGCTTTCCCATCGCCTTCCACATCTGGTAGCGGCGATAAAGTCCGTAGCCGAATATACCCAGGGCTACCGCCGTAAAAAGAAAAAGGAAGGGCTCAAAATGTATATCATTCCAGTTTGCATTCCAGAAGATCTCCCTTCCTTCACTTCCAATACCTATAGGCTGTACCATAAACTCCTCCCCATGTTCCATAGCGGCCAGCCTTCAGAATTCAGCCGCCTCCTCGCGAGAAAAGGCGGCTGAATAATAAACGCTGGCCACTATCTTATGCTATCCCAGAAGTTTCTTGCACTCTTTTGCCAATTCCGGGACGATTTTATAGAGGTCATCAACAAGCCCGTAGTCCGCTTTTGAGAAAATCGGAGCCTCGGGGTCTTTGTTGACGGCCACGATATACTTCGACGAGCTCATTCCGGCCAGATGCTGAATGGCGCCGGAAATGCCGCAGGCCACATAGAGGTTCGGGGAAACGACCTTACCGGTCTGCCCTACCTGGTCCGTCTGCGGACGCCAGCCTGAATCGACGGCTGCGCGGGATGCGCCGACGGTGGCACCCAGGATGTTCGCAAGTTCTTCGAGAATGGCATATCCTTCCGGACCGCCCATTCCTCGACCGCCGGAAACGATGATGTTGGCTTCCGTCAGGTCGATCTTGCCGCTGGTGTCCTTCTGAACTTCAACAACCTTCGTCTTCAGCTGGGCGGGATCCACTCCGGCATCAACCTTCGTGACGGCGCCGGCCTTGGCGTTCTCCACAGCGGGAAACACGTTGGGACGAATAGATGCCATCTGCGGGAAGCTGGCGGTGACTACCTCACCGAAGCATTTGCCCGCATACATCGGGCGAACGGCAACCATCTTACCGTCGGCAATTCTCAATTCCGTGCAGTCCGTGGCCAACCCGGTGGCCAGCTTGCCTGCTACACGCGCTGACAGATCCTTGCCCTGCGCCGTGGCACCGAAGAGCAGAATCGCCGGATCGTTTTCCTTGACGATTTTGGCTACCGCTGCTGCATACGCATCGGTCGTATAGGGTTCCATGGCGGCATCGTCCACCACAAATACCTTGTCAACACCGTATTTCCCCAGTTCGCCTGCTATTCCTTCAACACCTGAACCCAGCAGAATGGCGCCAGCTTCGTCACCCAGTTCATCTGCCAGCTTCCGGGCCGTGCTCGCAAGTTCATAAGAAATCTTGCGGAATGCACCGTCCCTCTGCTCTGCTACTATAAATACACCTTTTGCCATGTTGATTTTCCTCCGCTAATTCAATAATTAGATGACCTTCGCCTCTTCTCTCAGCAGTTTGGCCAGTTCTGCAGCCTTTGCCGCCGGTTCGTCACCGCTGATGATCTTTCCAGGAGGTCTGGCCGGAGGCGGCACCATTTTAACGACCTTGGCCTTCGATTCCAGGGCCACACCCAGATCGGCCACTTTCTTCACATCGACAGGCTTCTTCTTGGCTTTCATGATGCCGGGCAGCGAAGCATAACGGGGTTCGTTCAAACCCTTCTGCGCCGTAACCACGGCCGGCAGGGCGGCTTCGATGACAAAGGAGGCGCCTTCCACCGGACGTACGACCTTAACGGTCTTCCCGTCGGATTCCGCCTTGGTGACAACCGTCAGCTGGGGAAGATCCAGAAGTTCCGCCAGAATGGCCGCTACCTGGCCGGAGTCATCATCAATGGCTCTCTGACCGCAGAAAATGATGTCATAGGGAATCCCTTTGATTGCCGCAGCCAGGACGGAGGCGGTTGCATAGGCGTCCGCTCCCTCGTAGGCCGGGTCATCAATGTGAATGCCTTTGTCCGCGCCCATGGCCAGGGCGGTGCGGATGGACTCCATCGCTCTTCCCGGACCGAAGCAGACGATGGTGACATCCCCGCCGAACTTCTCCTTATACTTTAACGCTTCTTCAACACCGAATTCATCATAGGGGTTCATGACCCACTTGATGCCGGATTCATCAATGCCGGAACCGTCCGGCTTTACCTTGATCTGTGCTTCCGTATCCGGAACCTGCTTTACACATGCAACAATATTCACATGTCCTCCTTCCGGGATGCTCCTCATGACGGATTGTTTCTCCGACATGGGCATCCAACCTCGAAATTTTTTCTGTTATAGCGTCCGGCACTGAATCCTTTATGATCAGGAAACAGCGCCGGTCGTTACCTCAAATTACAGTCTGTTCTTTACCAGATCATCCACAACGGCGGGATCGGCCAGCGTGCTGGTGTCTCCCAGGTCGTTGAGCTCATTGGCGGCAACCTTCTTCAGGATGCGCCGCATGATCTTGCCGCTTCTCGTCTTGGGCAGACCATCCGCCCACTGGATCTTCTCGGGGGTGGCGATGGGACCGATGATGGTCCGGACGTAAGCGGTCAGTTCTTTCTTCAGGTCATCGGACGGCTCGAAGCCGCTCTTCAGGGTGACATAGGCATAAATGGACTGCCCTTTGACCTCATGGGGATAACCGACCACTGCGGATTCGGCAATCTTCTCATGGGCATTGAGGGTCGCCTCGATCTCGGCGGTCCCCATACGGTGGCCGGAGACGTTGATGACATCGTCGATACGACCGGTGATCCGGTAATAGCCATCCTTGTCGCGCAGGGCGCCGTCACCGGAGAAGTAATAACCCGGATAGGGTTCGAAATAGGTTTCCTGATAACGATTATGGTCGCCGTAGATCGTCCGGGTGATGCCTGGCCAGGCGGTCTCGAAGCAGAGGGCGCCGCTGGCTTCCATGGCGGTCTTCAGTTCGCCGGTCTGATCGTCAACCAGAGCGGGAACAACGCCCATGATGGGCAGGGCCGGTTTTGCCGGTTTGATATCAATGGCGCCGGGCAGAGGCAGGATCATGTGTCCGCCCGTTTCGGTCTGCCACCAGGTATCGACGATCGGGCACTTGCTGCCGCCGATCTTCTCGTAGAACCACTGCCATGCTTCGGGGTTCAGGGGCTCACCCACGGAGGAGAGAACTCTCAACGAGGACAGATCGATGCCCTTGAGCCACTCGTCGCCTTCCTTGGCGATGGCGCGGATGGCCGTCGGCGCCGTATAGAAGGATGTGACCTTGTACTTCTCGCAGACCTGCCAGAATCGGCTGTAGGTCGGGTAATTGGGAACGCCTTCGAACATGATCGAGGTCGCCCCAAGGGTAAGGGGTCCATAGACGACATAGCTGTGGCCAGTGACCCAGCCGATGTCGGCGGTGCACCAGTGAACGTCTTCATCATGGAGATCGAAGGCGAACTTGGAGGTGTAAGCGGCATAGAGCAGATAGCCGGCCGTGGTGTGGAGGGCGCCCTTGGGCTGTCCCGTGGAACCGGAGGTGTAGAGGACGAAGAGGGTGTCCTCCGCATCCATCTGCTCGCATTCGCAGTTGGCGTCCACCGTGGCCATTTCATCATGCCACCAGAGGTCTCTTCCCGGAGCCATTTCGCACGCAATCTTGTCGCCCACGCGCTGAACAACGATCACCTTTTCGACGGTGGGGCATTCCTTCAGGGCCACATCGGCGTCCTTCTTCTGGGGAACGGCCTTGGCGCCGCGGAAGGTACCGTCGCAGACCACCAGGAGTTTCGCCTGGGAATCCTGAATACGGACGGCCAGTGCGTCGGAGCTGAAACCACCGAACACGATGGCATGGATGGCGCCGATGCGGGTACAGGCCAGCATGGCGATGGCGGCTTCAACCACCATGGGGGTGTAGATGCAGACGCGGTCGCCTCTCTTGATGCCGTGCTTCTTCAAGACATTGGCGAACTTGCAGACTTCCGCATGGAGTTCCTTATAGGTATAGGCCTTCTGCTCGCCGGGTTCATTGCCTTCCCACTGGATGGCTACTTTGTCGCCCTTCGTCGCCAGATGGCGGTCGAGGCAGTTATAGGACACGTTCAACTTCGCGCCTTCAAAGAACTTCACATAGATGGGGCCCTTGCGAATGTCAAAGTTGTAATCCATGACCTTGTCCCACTTCTTGTAGAAGGTCAGGATTTCATCAGCCTGCTTCGCCCACCATGCTGCCGGATCGGCAATGGATTCCGCATACAGCTTGTCATACTCTGCCCGGCCCTTCACCCAGGCTTTTGCCAATATTCTCTCAGGCACCGGATAGAACTCTTTCAATATCGACTCTTCTCCCATTTTTACCTCCCTTTAAGGTTTTGATAGTTTGAACACTGGTGCTTCTTGGACATTTCTAAACTGGGATGTACCCATACATCTCTTAAAGCAGTCTTGAACCCTGCGCAAACCCACCCCGTGACTCTTCATTTGCCGGATCATAAAGAAAGCATGGGCGATGGATATAACACACGAGGGGCAAATCTCTAATGAACAAAATAAAAACGTTTATTAAATAAGGATTTTTTACCCCGGCGAGAATGCACGCGAGGGAAATAATGGCTACAAACCACGGTGTTACGCGCCTTGCACTATATCAATGCGCCTTTGATGTCAAGTAATATTTTCGGCCCCGTACAGTGGTAAAGATTCACTCCCTTCCCGCAAAGTGTGTCTTTTTTGCCACGTTTGGCTTTTGGCATCTCCATAAACCGCTTTGGGCAACCACCACCTGCCCTTCAGGGTTGAAACGCCGTACAGGATGCTTTGAGATGGAACGAAGGGGTTTATTTTCTTCCTTTATTTAACCGGTTGCATACCGCCTGAAGCCGGGGGCGGGCAGGCTCTTCTGAGATAATCTCCCGGGAACTTCTCTGCTGGTATGCAATCTGCAGGAGTTTTTCACCATCAGGAATGAGTTCAGGCCTTTTGCGGTTTTACCTTCATTCTTGACAGGGCTTTGCCTTCGGTGTTAGTTAGACGCGAAATGTCATTTGCAAGCGCATCATCAAATAAATTCGCGAAAGGGGGTTGGTGCCGGGAATAAGGAATTGAAGAGAGATCAGATTCAGAGGAACTGGAGATGGTTTTTCAATGCCCGTTGAAAAATCAGGACAATAACGAATTTTTCTTTAGGAGGATACAATGAAGAAATTTTGGGTAGCTTTGATTGCCGTGGCCGTGGTCGCAGGCTTCGCCCTGAGCGCATCGGCGGCGGATGTCAAATTCAGCGGCTCCTACTACGCCACAGGCCTCTACGCGGACAACTGGGGCCTCAAGGATGATGCATCCGCAGGCGGCGTGTACGCTCAGAGGCTGAGAGTTGCAACGGCCTTCAAGATCGCCGAAGGGCTGACCTTGAACACCCGCTTTGACGCCCTCGAGGGACGTTGGGGCCAGTACGGTTACATGGGAACGGCTGTGGATCGCCAGGGCCACGACGTGGGTGGCAGAGATGCCGATGACAACAACATCGCCTTTGACCGCGCCTGGGTCAGCTTTGCCGTCCCCTTCGGTCAGTTTGATGTGGGTCGTCAGGCCCAGAACGAATGGGGAACCCGTTTCGCAAGCGACAGCTTCGATGCGGAAGCCATCCGCTTCTCCACCAAGAACGGCCCCTGGGAAGTCGGTGCTTTCTACGAGAAGCAGATTGAAGCCTACGGCGCTGAGGACTACGATAACGTGGTCAGCGACGGCGGCGTCAATGACGGCGATCGCGACAACTACGGCGTTTATGGCAAGTACAAGTGGGACGGCGGCCTGGCCGGTCTCCAGATTCAATTCATGAACGACGCAACAGAAAACTTCGCAAATCTCAACGGCAATGGCGATTACAAGGCCAAAGTCTGGACGTTTTCACCCTACATGCAGGCCACCTTCGGTCCTGTCTTTGTGGAAGCGGAAATCAACTATGCTTACGGTGAGGCTGAATCCGAGCTGAACTGGGATGACATGGACATCCGCGCATGGAACGCCTTCA